>JBBDXH010000255.1:0-10124 GCA_040902395.1 Dehalococcoidia bacterium | reverse complement strand
GCGCCGGCGGCGCCGGCGGCGCTCGGGCCGCCGTGGCCCGGCAGGCACTGCGCGAGCCACGCGAGCGCTTGCCCGATCACGCCATGGCCGGCGGGCGTCGCGGAGCCGATCACGGGGAGCGCTCCCACGCCGAACTGGCGATAGAGCGACGCGCCCTCGTTCAGCGCATCGAGCCGCGCGGTGCAGGGTGTGCACGCGGCGGCGTGGGCATTGAGCGCGGCGGCCTCGTCGGCGCCGAGCGCGCCCGCGACGAGCTCGCCGAGCGCGAGCGCGGACGTCCCGCACTGCTCGCGCGCGCCGGCGAGGGTGGCGACGAGGGAGCGCAGTCGCCCGCGCGCGCGGGAGACGCGCACCTCGGCCGCGGCACGAGAGATGCCGAGCATCCGGCCGATCTCGTCGTACGGGCGTTGCTCGGAGACGCGGAGGAGCAGGGCCCGGCGGTCGCTCACGGAGAGGCGGCCGAGCGCCTCCCACAGCTGCGAGAGGTGTTCGGCTGCGACGAGCGGAGCGTCGGGCTGATCGGTCGCGGGGGCGGGTAGCTCGGCGAGCGTGCGCGTGGCGTTTGTCCCCGCGCCTGCGTGACGCGACCGCAGCCAGCCGAGCGAGCGGTTGCGCGCAATGCGCGCGAGCCACGCGCGGAAGCTGTGCGGCTGGCGCAGTTGCGGCAGCCGCTCGGAGACGGTGATCCAGACCTCCTGAGCGACGTCGTCTGCGTCATCGGCATCGCGCACGATGCTGCGCACGACGCGGTCGACGAGCGGGCCGTAGTCGCGGACGAGGGTTGTGAAGGCTTCGCGGTCGCCGCGCCGAGCGCCCTCGACACGCGCGATCTCCAGCGCGCCGGTCTCGCCGGACGGAGGGGTGAGGGTCACCTGTGAGTACCGGCCTTCGGGCGTTCCGCGCAAAGCCCGCTCAACATACGCGCATGCGCATCCACGGCTACGATAGTGTCAGTGTCGAATTCGTAAAGTCTCAGTGGAGCAGCGTTCCGTCCCTGTTGGGCTGTAAGGAAGACGCCGAGAGTGCGTCTCCTCTTACAGGGACGAGACGATGCGAGCGGTCATCCAGGGCCGGCCGCCGCAACTGTCTCCCTCTGCGAGGTGTTCCTTGGAACGCAACGTCCGCTCCGACTGGGCGGTCTGTCCGCACTGTCACTCATTCGCCATGCATGCATTCCTGTTGCCGGCCGATCCCAGCACCGCCGTGCGCTGGTCGACCTGCGCTGACTGCCAGCAGACCGCGATCTGGGCGGGCACCGTCGCGGTGTTCCCCGCCGGCAGCCGCGCGCTCGCCACACCCCCGAAGTCGTGTACGGTCGGCCCGTCCGCCGGCGCCGGCGACGCGCGGACGCCCGATCGCATCAGCCCGCAGTGATCGCGCCGGGCGCGGCTGGGGGCCCCAGCTTGCGTTCGTCGCTGAGCGAGTAGCGGGTGTTCAGGGCGAAGAGGACGAAGACGAAGGCGACGATGCCCGCGCCGAGCAGTGCAAACGTCGTGGTCGCGGTGATCTGGTCTGCGACCACGCCCATGGGGTAGGCCGCCAGCGGGAAGACGCTGAACGTGAGCATGTAGATGCTCATAACGCGCCCGTAATACGCCGCGTCGGTCGCCGTCATGACCATCGTGTTGTTGAGCGTCTGATAGGTCGTCGAGAAGAGGCCGAGTGCGCCGAGCGAGATGAGCGCACCGGCGTAGCCGAACTGCTTCGACACGAGACCGAGCGCGAGCAGCGACGCACCCCATCCCAGTCCGGTCATGACCTGCATCAGCGGCTTGCGCGGGTAGCCGCTCAGCGCGGCGATCGCGAACGACCCGACGATCGCGCCGATGCCGGTGACGGTAAACATCAAGCCGTAGCTGCCCGCGCCTCGGTTCAGCTCGTCGACGGCGAAACCGGGGAGCAACGTCATGTACGGCATCCCGAGGATCGTGGGAACGAACGCCATCAGGATGAGCAGCCGCAGGGTGGGAGCGTTCCGGACGTAACGCAGTCCCAGCCCGATGTCGGCGAGCACGCTGCGGCGTGCCTCGCCGGAGCGCAGGTGGCCGGTGCTCGGCGGCAACCGGAAGAGATAGTAGATCACGAAGAGGTAGAGGAAGCTCTGTGCGAAGTACGCGGCTTCCACGCCCCAGGACGCGATCAGCACTGCAGCGAACATCGGCCCGATGACCCGGGTCGCGTTCATCGCCATGTTGTTCAGCGCGATCGCGTTCATCAGTTCGCTGTGCGGCACCAGTTCGGCGAGATAGGCCTGGCGCGCCGGCATGTTGAACGCGAACAGCGTGCCCTGGCAGAGCCCCATCACGAACAGGATCGGGATGCTGATCACACCCACGACGATCAGCACCGCCGTCAGCAGCGAGAGACCGCCCGTTCCGAACTGCACCAAGATGATCACGTTGCGCCGGTTGACGCGATCCGCCACCGCGCCGCCAACCAGCGAGAACAGCGTCTGTGGGATGCCCCACGAGAGCATCACGATTCCGGTCGACGCATAGCTCCCGGTGAGCTGGTACGCCAGCAGCCCGCGCGCGACCTGCTGCATCTGCATGCCGGTGAAGGAGGCGATCTGCGAGTACCAGAGGTAGCGGAAGTTGACCAGGCGGAGGGAAACGAACGCCGTCCGCATCGACGGCCGGTACTGGCCACGGCGGACGGGATCGCTGATCGGACCATCGCCTGGCGTCGTGACCGCGGGGCTCGCCAACCGCTGACCCTCTGGATCCTGCGCGCGAAGGGGGTTCCGAGGACTGTAGCCGACCCGGCGCGCGAACGGGACGATGAACGTGATGACGCGGCGCCGACCGCGTTGTGGTCGGCGGCTGCTAGTCTGGCGGCCGTTCCCCCTGCCCGAGAGGAGTTGCCCGATGCCCACCGACTGGAACGCGCTCGCCGGCCGCCTGCAGGCCGGCCTCGGTCTCGCGGCCGCGCCGATCGCGATCACCTTCGCCGCGTCCGCCCCGCCGGGCGTGCCGGCGTTCGCGGAGCCGATGCCCGAACCGCAGGCCGACGGCCGGACCGGACGCGTCGCCGCCGGATGCGTCTTCTGGATGAAGTCGACGGATCGCACCTTCGCCACCGTGGCGGAGGATCACGCCAACTGCTCGGTGGGCAGCGTCACGCACGGCTTCCAGACGCTCGCCGACGTCGGCGCGAACGAAGACGTCGCCGCCCTGCTCGAGTCGGGCTGGGTGACTGCGGAAGCGATCCCGACGATCCCCGTGGTGACCGAGCGCCCCGGCACAGTGCTCTACGGTCCGCTCGCGGAGACGCCGGTCGACCCCGATGTCGCGCTGCTCCGCGTCACCGGACGTCAGCTCATGGTGCTGCACGACGCGTTCCCCGGACTGCGCATCGAGGGCAAGCCCCAGTGCCACATCATCGCGATCGCGAAGGAGCAGGGGGAGATGGCCGCGAGCGTTGGCTGCCAGCTCAGCCGCGTGCGCACCGGCATGTCCAACGCGGAGATGACCTGCGCGATCCCGGCGGCGATGGTGGCCGATGTGGTCGATCGCATCGAGGCAACGGCGGTCGCCGACAACGCCGTCGCGCGCTACGCATCGGAGGACATGAAGCGCTTCGTGTAGCCGCGGGAGCGAGCACCGCGGCCCGCGGCGCCGGCGTGAAATTCGCCGGCGCCACGGGCTTCGCCCTGCTGCCCCGGCTACACCCTTGCCGCGAGCGATGCGTACACCGCCGTGCCGAGCGAGGTCGATCGCACGTCGCCTGTCGTCGTCGAGTTCATCCTGTTCATGACGTACGAGAGCGTCAGCCGCGCGTCCAGATCGATGATGATCACGGAGCCGCCCCACCCGCCCCAGTAGCAGGTGCGCGGGTTCGGGCCGAGCGGCGCCTCAGGCGAGTTCAGGCCGAAGCCCATCCCGAAGCGCGCAGGCACACCGAGCACCAGGTCCGTGCCGCGGATCTGCTCGTCGAAGACCGTCTCGCAGCCGGCGGGCGAGAGCAGACGCGTTCCGCCGACCGCGCCGCCATTGGCGAGCACGGCGTGGATCTGCGCCACCGATCGCGCGTTCCCGTGCCCGCCGGCGGCGGGGATCTCGGCGTGCCGCCAGCCGGCCGTGCGTGAGTCGAGCGCGTTTATCGGCGGATTGCGGAAGGTGCGGGCGGCGACGGAATCGCCCTGCACCGTCAGCACGCTGCCGGATTGCGGCGGGATCAGGTCGGCGGCGCGGCTGAAGTGCCGGTCGTCCAGGCCGATGTGGAAGTCCGCGTCCAGCGGCACAGCGATCTCGTCGCGGAAGAACGTGCCCAGCGAGCGCCCGGTGATCCGGCGCACCACCTCGCCGACGAGATAGCCCTGCGTCAGCGAGTGGTAGCCCGACGCCGTGCCCGGTTCCCACCATGGCGCCTGCGCCGCGAGCAGCGAGGTGACCTTTTCCCAGTCGTACAGGTCTTCCACCGTCAGTGGCTCGTCCCAACCGGACAGTCCCGAGGAGTGGCTCAGCAGGTGCCGCACCTCGATCGCACCCTTGCCGTTCTGCGCGAACTCCGGCCAGTACTTCGCGACCGGCGCGTAGAAGTCGAGGTCACCGCGGTCGGCAAGGATGAGCGTGCACAGCGCCGTCATCGTCTTCGTGGTCGAGTAGACGTTAACGATCGTGTCGCGCTCCCACGGGCGCGTGCGCGCCTCGTCCGCGTGTCCGCCCCAGAGGTCGACGACGGTCTCGCCGTCGAGCGTGACGGCGAACGACGCGCCGACGTCTCGGCCCGCGTCGAAGTTCGCCTGGAAGGCCGCTCGGACCGCCGCGAAGCGGTCGTCGCACACACCGTGGATCGCGGTCATCAATGCGCTCCTCGCGTCCGCGCGTCTCCGCGCGCGGTGAGCCTCCCGGATGCGCCGGGCACAGTACGCGGACGCGGCCGGAGTGTCTCCGCAGCCGGTCGCCGGTCAGCCGGGCATCGCCGGTCGATGAGCGCACACGATCGGGCACTAGACTGCGTACCACCGGGCCGGTGGTGAGGGAGCGACGACTGTGGTCGACGACGAGCGCGGAGACCGAGGCGCGGGGCAAGATCGCGCCCGCGACAGCGAACGCGAACAGGGGTACACGGGATTCACCCCGGACGTGCTCGACCGGACGGTGATCGCGATCCCGCTGCTCAACCGCCTGCGAGCAGAGGCGCCCGCTCACATCTTCGCGGTCATCATCGACCTGAACCTCAGCTACGCCGGCGAGGGTGGACCGCGCGCGCGCGCGCGGCAGCTCGTTGAGCGGGCGATCGCCGAGCGCGGCGTCGACCGTGCCGGCCAGGGCATCAACGACGCCAAGAGCGAGCTCAGCGATCAGTACCTCTTCGCCCGGCTCGAGGGGCAGGTGCTCAGCTACCTCGTCGTGCTGGACGACGACTCGACCGAGATGGAAGGCGACGACCCGATGGCCGCGGCGCCGGCCGGGCGCTCGATCCACCGCATCTGGCCCGACTTCCCGATCCGCGCCCTGACCATCAAGTCGATCAGCACCGTCAAGGCGGACGCCGCCCGCATCTCGTTCTCGGCGGTCGGCAGCGACATCGTCTGGGCGGTGGTGGACTCCGGCATCCAGGGCGACCACCCCCACTTCGCGCGCTGGAAGAACCTGGACGTGTCGCTCCCGGTCCGCCATCGCGACTTCACGAATGCCACCGAGGATCCGCTCGTCGATGGCTTCGGGCACGGTACGCACGTGGCGGGGATCCTCGCAGGGGAGCAGACCGGGAGCGAACAGGCGCCGATCCGCGCGGTCGCGCGCCACCGCGACGAGCGGGGCGAGGTCACGTACCGCACCGTGAAGTTCGACGCGATCTCCGGGATGGCGCCGCGCTGCCGGCTCGTGAGCATGAAGGTGCTCGACGACGAGGGGAACGGCGAGGCGAGCAACATCATCGCCGCGCTGGAGCAGATCCAGCGCACCAACGGCAACGGTCGCCACATCCGCATCCACGGCGTCAACCTGAGCGTGGGCTATGACTTCGACCCGGACTGGTTCGCATGCGGGCAGAGCCCGCTGTGCATCGAGGTGGATCGGCTCGTGCGCTCCGGGGTCGTGGTCGTCGTCGCCGCGGGCAACACCGGCTACGGCTGGCAGCAGAGCCTCGCGCGCGGCGCGGTGGCTTCCGGCCAGGACCTGACCATCAACGACCCGGGCAACGCGGAACTGGCGATCACCGTGGGCTCGACGCACCGCGAGCAGCCGCACATCTACGGCGTGTCGTACTTCTCGTCGAAGGGACCGACCGGCGACGGGCGGGCGAAGCCCGACCTGGTCGCACCCGGCGAGAAGATCCTGTCGTGCGCGGCAGGCAAGAAGCGCGTCGTCGCGGCGGCGCATGCCGGCGACTTCGACTACGTCGAGGACAGCGGCACGAGCATGGCGGCGCCTCACGTCTCCGGCGTGATTGCCGCGTTCCTCTCCGTGCGCTCCGAGTACATCGGGCGCCCCGATCGCGTGAAGGAGATCTTCCTGTCTTCGGCCACGGACCTGAAGCGCGATCGAAACTTCCAGGGCGCAGGGCTCGTGGACCTGATGCGCGCCATCCAGTCGGTGTGACAGGGGGCACGATGAGCCCGACCCTCCGCGGCTTCCCGTACTTCGAGGTGCAGTTCCGCAAGGACGGCGCGCCGGCCGACGTCGCTGAGATCGACGCGGTGCGCAGCTTCCTCGCCGCTTCGGCGGTGACCGACCTCTTCGTGTTCAGCCACGGCTGGAACAACGACATCCCCGAGGCGCGCGGGCTGCTCGACCGCTTCTTCTCGCACGTCCGGTCGGTCGCGGACGGTGGGAGCGTGCCGCTCGCCGGCCGCTCGTTCGCGATCGTCGCCGTGCTCTGGCCGTCGAAGCGCTTCTCGGAGCGTGATCGCGTCGCCGGTGGCGCGGCGTCGCTCGGCGCTCCCGAAGGCACCGCGGCGCTCGCGGCGCAGCTCGACGACCTGCAGGGCGTGTTCGACGACCCCGCGGCGGACGGGAGGCTCGAGCAGGCGAAGGCGCTGCTCGCCGAGATCGAGTTCAACCCGGCGGCCCAGAGACAGTTCGCGGATCTGATCCGCTCGATGCTCCCGCGTGACGGCGAGGAGCCGGACGACGACGCCTCGGGCCAGTTCTTCGCGGTGTCGGGCGACGAGTTGATCGGCCGCCTGGGCCGGCCCATCCTCCCGGGGCCGCCGAGCGGTCCCGGCGGCGGTGCGGCGTCACTCGGCGGGGGTGCTGCGGCGTTCAACCCGCTGGCCGGCGCAGGACAGTTCGTGAGCGGCGTCCGCGCCGGAGCCGAGCGGCTGCTCAACTACGCGACGTACTGGCAGATGAAGAACCGCGCAGGCCTGATCGGACGCGGCGGCGTGAACGCACTGCTGCGAGAGATCAGCACCGCGCAGCCATCGCTGAAGCTGCACCTCGTCGGTCACAGCTTCGGCGGCCGGCTGGTCACCGCGGCCGTGCTCGGTCCGGCCGGCGCTGCGCCGCTCCGGCCCGCCTCGCTGACGCTGCTGCAGGCCGCGTTCTCGCACTACGCGTTCGCGCAGCGCTACGACGCCGAACACGACGGCTTCTTCCGGGCAGTCGTCGCCGGGGGCAGGGTGACGGGGCCGATCGTTGTCACCTGCACGGCGAATGACGAAGCGGTCGGCATCCTCTACCCGCTCGCCTCGATGATCGCGGGACAGGTGGCCTCGGCGCTCGGCGACCGGAACGACCCGTTCGGGGGCATGGGACGGAACGGTGCGCAGAAGACCCCGGAGGCGAAGGACGGGAAACTGCTCGGGATGGGCGGCAACTACCGCTTCGCCGCCGGGGCGATCTTCAATCTCTCCGCCGACGCGGTGATCAAGAACCACAGCGACATCGCGCACGACGAGGTCGCCTACGCGCTGCTGCGCGCCGTCGCGGTCACGTAGGCGCGCCGCCGCGGCGGCTCAGTTCCGGCGCGGCAGCACGACGGTCGCCGTGCCGGGCGTGGTCTGCGCGCCGTTGGGTTGAGCGACGCCCACGTCGAGATCGACGTAGCCCTCGCCGTCGTGCTCGTACTTCCTGGTGACGCGCCCCCAGATCGTGAGGTCCTGGCGCGCGGAGTCCATCGCGCGGTTCGACGCGCTCCAGCGCACGATGCGGCCGCGCTCGCCCACCCACTCGTCGAGCAGCCGCCCGAGCAACGCGCACTTGAGCGGACCGTGGACGAGGATGTCGGGGAGGTTGTTCCCCTTCGCGTAGTTGTCGTCGAAGTGGATCTGGTAGAAGTCGCCGGACGCCGCCGCCCAGATCACCAGCCGCTGCGACGACATCTCCTCGGTCAACGAGGGAACGGCCTCGCCCTCGTGCACGTCTTCCCAGTACAGCTGTGCCATCGCCGCCTCCGTCCCACGCGCCCGGCCGGCCCCGTCGCGCGGACAGCATAGCGAGCCGCTCCCGCCGGGCTGCGCTCGGCGACGACGGGCCGCGTGGCCGTGAGACCCTTGGACGCGGAAGCCGGGAGGGAAGCGAGCGCCGATGACCGCCCTGCGCGACCGCGTCGCCTCCGTTGCCGCGAACCCGTGGGGTCGCGCCGCGCTCACGGTTGCCGTGCTGGCGACCCTCGCCGTCTCGGTCGCGGTCGCCCGCGCGATCGCGCGCGACGGAGCACCGCCGTCGGCGCCCGCGCCGACGGCGGTGGCGATCGCCCCGGCGCCAACCGAGGCCCCGCTGCCACCTGCGGTGGCGTTGCCCGCCGGCTGTGTCCTCTTCGACCAGTTCACGTGGGGCTCGCCGCGGGCGGGTGAGCCGGTCGCCGTCTCGTTCGTCGCCTCGGCCTGCGCCACCCGCGCGCTGGACGCGCTCGACGACGCGGACGCCGCGCTGACGCTGGACCTCCGGCGCTGGAACGACGACCCCACGTCGCCGCCGCCGCTCACGACGACGCTCCCGGCCGGCCTCGTCGACGGCCGGCTGGCGTGGCGCGGGGAGCTCACGTTCGCGCAGCACGGCGCATGGCGGCCGACGCTCCGCGTCGCCGGGCTCGAACAGCCCGCCGGCGCCGTCGCCGTGGATGCCGGCGCCCGCGGGTTCGTCGACCGGCCGGGGCTACCGGCGCCGTCGGCGCCCGGGGAGCAGCTCGTGGTCACGCTCGACGGCGAGGAGCGCGCGCGCTGGCCGGCTGCGGATGCGGCAGGGACGGCATGGCTCGTCGATCCGGAGCGGACCGTCTTCGTGCAGTCGCGTGCCGGCGTGTCGTGGGTCGTCGCGGGCGACCCGGCGACCGGCAGCGTCGAGCCGCTCTTCGAGGCGGGGCAGGCGGGCGTCTCGCTCGTCGGATCGCCGGCCGGCAATGCCTTCGCGGTCTTCGGCGTGCGCGCGCCGTACACGCTCCGCGTCTACGCGGCTGCGGACGGCGTCGTGCGAGCCGTCGACATGGAAGGGGGTCGCTATCCCGTGCTCGCCTGGTCGCCCGACGGCGAGACGCTCGTCATCGTCGACTCGTGGCTGCGGGTGCTCGCGGGCGACGGGCGCCTGCGGTCCGCGCGCCAGCTCTCCGGCAGCGGCGGCGGCCGCGTGCTGTGGTCGCCCGACGGCGCGTACGCGCTGGTGCAGACGTGGGACGGTGTCGTCTACCGCGTCGATCACGACGCCGCAGACGCCGCCGTGGTCTTCGATGCGCGGGGCACGCTGCGCCTCGACGAACTCGCGATCTCGCCCGACGGAACGCGCGTCGCGGTCGTCTACACGAACGAGTCCGAGCGCGCCCACCGGCTCGCCGTCGTTCCGGCGAGCGAGCCGCGGCTGGACGGCGCGCTTGCCGCTCACGTCGTGCTCGACGTCGCGTACGAGCAGCATTACGGCTGGCTCCAGAGCCCCGCGTGGTCGCCGGACGGCCGGTCCATCGCCCTCACCCACGGCTTCAGTCCCGCGCCCGGCGGCGCGTCGCAGTTGCGGTCGGCCGTGATCCGCGTGGACGTCGACGGCGGCGCGTCGCGCGAGGTACGCGTCGCGAGCGAGGGGTACTACCTGTGGGCGGTGTCGTGGACGGCAGACGGCAGTGCGCTCTTCGCCGGCCGCGCCTCCTGCTACGCCTGCGACGGCGGAACGGCGGCGTTCGACCTCGTCGAGGCGACGAGCGGCAGGCTGATCGCGAGCGTCGACGGCGGCTTCCCGCTAGGGAGC
>JBBDXH010000254.1:0-10190 GCA_040902395.1 Dehalococcoidia bacterium | reverse complement strand
GCGCTCGAGGAGAGCGGCGCGCGCCGCGTGTACACCTACTCGCAGCTCCTGTACGAGGTCGAACGCATCGCCGCGGCGCTGCGCGGGCTGGGCGTGCAGCAGGGTGACCGCGTCGCCGTGTACATGCCGACGAACGCCGAGGCGATCGCGCTCATGCTCGCGTGCGCGCGCATCGGCGCGATCCACATCGTGGTGTTCGCGGGCTTCGGCGCCGGCGCGCTCGCAGAGCGCGTCAAGCTTGCGGGCGCGAAGGTGCTCTTTGCGTCCGACATCACCTACCGCCGCGGCCGCAGCGTCCCGCTCGACGGCATCGTGCGCGATGCAATCGAAAAAGAGGGCGCCGGCGCGGTCGTCGAGCAGGTGATCGTGCACCGACGCGGCGAAGGCGACGCACCGATCGCGCCGGGCAAGGAGATCACCTGGGAGGCGTTCCTCGCAGGCGGCGCCGGGCAGGACCGCGGCTACGTGTCGCTCGAAGCGAACACGCCCGCGTACATCCTCGCCACGTCGGGCACGACGGCACGCCCGAAGCTCGCCGTGCACACGCACGGCCCGTACGCCGTACACATCGCCAGCATGGCGAAGTGGGTCTTCGGCCTGAAGCCGGAGGACGTGTGGTGGGCCACCTCGGACATCGGCTGGGTGGTCGGCCATTCGTACATCGTCTACGCACCGCTGCTCATCGGCTGCACGACCATCAGCTTCGAGGGCTCGCTCGACTACCCCGACGAGGGCACGCTCTACCGCCTCGTCGAGGAGAACCGCATCTCATCCGTGTTCACGTCGCCCACGGCGATCCGCCTGCTCATGCGTGCAGGCACGGAGCCGGCGAGGCGCTACGACCTCTCGTCCATCGACCGCGTGTTCTCCGCGGGTGAGGTGCTCAACCCCCCGGCGTGGGAGTGGTTCCAGAAGGAAGTCTTCAACGACCGCGTGCCGGTGATCGACCACATGTGGCAGACCGAGACGGGCGGCCCGATGATCGGCAACCCGTACGGCCTCGGCATGCTGCCGGTGAAGCCGGGCTCTTCCGGCGTCCCGCTCCCCGGCGTCCTGGGCAGGATCCTCACGCCCGAGGGTGAGGAGGTGCCGGTGGGCGAGAAGGGCATCTTCGTGGTGGAGCGACCCTTCCCCGGCCTGATCGCCCAGCTCTGGGGTGAGCCGGAACGCTACGGCAACGACTACTGGAACAAGATCCCCGGCCAGCACGTCTACTTCACCGGCGACGCCGCGATGATCGACGAAGACGGCTACGTCTGGTTCAGCGGTCGCGCCGACGAGATCATCAAGATCGCGGCGCATCGCCTCGGCACGATCGAGGTCGAGAGCGCAATCCTGCGCCACCCGGCGGTGGCCGAGGCCGGCGTGACGGGTCGCCCGGACGAGTTGCGCGGCGAGGTGATCTCGGCGTTCGTGGTGCTGAAGAAGGACTTCGCGCCGTCGGACGCGCTGCGTGCCGAGGTGCTGCAGACGGTGCGCTCTGAGCTCGGGCCGATCGCGGTGATCGGCGAGCTGAACTTCGTGCACCTGTTGCCCAAGACGCGCAGCGGCAAGATCATGCGCCGCGTGCTCAAGGCCGTCACGCTGAACCTCGATCCGGGCGACATCTCGACGATCGAGGACGAGGGCTCCGTCGAGGATGCCCGCGACGCATGGCAGCAGATGCGAGCAGCAATCACGAAGAGCTGACGAAAAGAGCTGAGGTGCCGTTGCCAGAGCAACATCGCCGGCGCTGGCAGAACTGGGCCGGCACCCAGCACTGCGACCCGCTCGAGGTTCACCGTCCGCGCAGCGAAGAGGAGATCGCGGCGATCGTCGGATCGGCCGCGATCATCGGCGAGCGCGTCAAGGTGGTCGGCACCGGCCACTCCTTCACCGACATCGCGCTCACCGACGGCCATCTGATCGACCTGCGCGACTACTCGGGGCTCGTGCGCGTGAATCGCTCGGCGTTGCGCGCGACCGCGCAGGCCGGCATGACGTTCACGGCGTTCAGCCGCGCGCTCTTCCCGCGCGGCCTCTCGATGGAGGACATGGGCGACATCGGCTACCAGACGGTCGCCGGCGGCACCGCCACCGGCACGCACGGCACGGGCGCGCGCTTCGGCTGCCTGGCGACCCAGATCGTGCGCATGCGCATCGTGCTCGCCGACGGCTCGACCGTGGAGTGCACAGCGGACGACGAGCCCGAGCTCTTCCAGGCCGCGCGCGTCGGGCTCGGCGCGCTCGGCGTGATCTCGACGCTGACCTTCCGCCTCGAGCCGGCGTTCAACCTCCACGCTCGCGAACTGCCGCTCCCGCTCGACGACGTGATCGACGGCCTCGACGAGTTCGTCGACGACAACCAGCACTTCGAGTTCTTCTGGTACCCCGGCTCGCGACACGCGGCGACGAAGCGCAACAACCGCACCGCGCGCGCCGCAGACGACTACGCCGCGTGGCGGCGGGTGCGCGACGACGTCGTGGTCGGGGACTACGCCGCGAACGCGACGGTGCAGCTCGGGCGGGTCGCGCCGGCACTCGCGCGCCGCGCGCGGCGCATGGTCGCAACGGACGGTCGCGAGGATTACGTCGACCGCAGCTACCGCGTCTTCACGTCCGAGCGCCGCGTCCGCTTCCACGAGATGGAGTACTTCATCCCGCGCGCCGCGGCGCGCGAGGCCTTCGGCCGCGTCCGTGCGCTGATCGAGCGCGGTGAGCACGGCGTCGCCATGCCGGTAGAGGTGCGCTTCACCGCGCCCGACGACATCCCGTTGAGCATGAGCGAGGGCCGCGCGACATGCTCGATCGCCGTGCACATGCTCCGTCACCAGCCCTACGAGCAGTACTTCGCCGCCGTCGAGGCCATCATGCGCGACTACGACGGGCGCCCGCACTGGGGGAAGCTCCACTTCCAGAAGGCCGCTACCCTGCGGCCGGTCTACCAGCAGTGGGACCGCTTCCAGGCCGTGCGTGCCCGCGTCGATCCGCGCGGCACGTTTGCGAACCCGTACCTCGACCGCGTGCTCGGCCCCGTGGGCGGCTGACACCGGGCCGAATCGAGGCGGCTGCTATAACTGACCCAGAAGCGAGGCTCCGCATGCCCGGCGGGATGTTCGAGCGTTACGAGCAGCTGGCCGGTCCGGACGAGATGTTCGACCGGGACGGGTCGATCCGGCCGGCGTACCGGGCGTTCGCGGAGCGGCTCGCGCACTGGGACGTCGCCGAGTACCACCTTCGCCAGTCGCGCGCGGATCTCGCGCTGCTCAACGCCGGCATCACGTTCACCGTCTACTCAGACGAGCAGGGCACCGAGCGCATCTTCCCGTTCTCGTTGATCCCCCGCATCATCGGGTCGCGCGAATGGGCGCACGTCGAGGCCGGGCTGATCCAGCGGGTGCGCGCGCTCAACCTCTTCCTGCTCGACGTCTACAACGAGCAGCGCTCGATTCGCGACCACGTGGTGCCTGCGGACGTCGTGTTCGGCGCGCCCGAGTACAGCCTGCGCATGGTCGGCTTCGAACCGCCGCTCGGCGTGTATGCGCACATCGCCGGCGTTGACCTCGTGCGCGACCAGAACGAGCGTTTCGTCGTGCTCGAGGACAACCTGCGCACGCCGTCGGGCGTTTCGTACGTGCTCGAGAACCGCACCGTGATGGTGCGCGTCGCGCCCGACGTCTTCCCGCCGCACGGCGTCGCGCCGGTCAACGACTACCCCAGCCGCCTGCTCGCCATGCTGCTCGAGGTGCGGCCGCCGCACGTGACCGAAGCCGATTGCCGCGTCGTCATCCTGACGCCGGGCATCTACAACTCGGCGTACTTCGAACACTCCTTCCTCGCGCAGCAGATGGGCGTCCCGCTGGTCGAAGGCGTCGACCTCGTCACCCACAACGAACGCGTCTACCTGCGCTCCACCTCCGGGCTCGAGCCCGTGCACGTGATCTACCGTCGCGTCGACGACGCCTTCCTCGACCCGCTCGCCTTCCGTGCGGACTCGATGCTCGGCGTGTCGGGACTGATGAGCGCCTACCGCGCGGGGAACGTCACGGTCACGAACGCCGTCGGCACCGGCATCGCAGACGACAAGGTCGTGTACCGCTTCGTGCCGGACATCATTCGCTACTTCCTGAACGAGGAGCCGCTGCTGCCGAACGTCGAGACGTTCGCTGCGACGGTGCCGGAGGAGCGTGAGTTCATCCGGCGGCACGCACGCGAACTCGTGATCAAGCCGGCGAACGCGTCCGGCGGCTACGGCGTGCTGATCGGTCCGCAGGCGAGTGACGACCGGATCCAGGAGACGCTCGCGGCGATGGACGCGGAACCGCGCCAGTGGATCGCCCAGCCGCTGCAGGAGTTCTCGACGATTCCGACGTTCCAGGACGACGGGCTCCACGCCCGCCGCGCCGACCTCCGCCCGTACATCCTCACCGGCGCGTCGACATGGGTGCTGCCGAGCGCGCTCACCCGCGTCGCGTTGCGCGCTGGCTCGTACGTGGTCAACTCGTCGCAGGGCGGAGGCAGCAAGGACACCTGGGTGCTCACAGACGACGACGAGCTGGACGAGGCAGACACGCCGTCATCCACTGCCACCACCGGTACCGACGCGGCGTCACGGTCGTCGAGCCAGTCGTCGAGCCAGTCGGCCACGGGGTGACGGGTCGCGTCGCATGATGCTGAGCCGCATCGCCGAGAGCCTGTACTGGCTCGGACGCCAGCTCGAGCGCGCCGAGAACGTCGCGCGCATGGTTCACGTCGACTACCACGCGTCGATCGAGAGCGGCGCCCTGGTCGGGCACGTGCCACGCACCTGGGACGCGCTGATCGCAGCCACGGGCGCGGGCGACAGCTTCGCCAAGGCGCAGGCAGACGACCCGGGCCGTTCGCCCGCGGACTTCCTGGTCCTCGCCCGCGACAACCCCAACTCCATCCGCAGCATCGTGGGCCGTGCGCGCGAGCTGGCGCGCACCCTGCGCCCGCACATCTCGCGTGAAGTGTGGGAGGAGATCAATACGCTCCATCTCTCCCTCAACCGCCGCACCAGCGTCAGCGAATACGAGCTGTATGACCTGTGCGGCTCGATCAAGCGCTCGATCGAGACGGTCTTCGGCCTGTACGACAACACGGTGCTCTTCGACGAAGGACGCGACTGGTTCCGGTGCGGCCTGTTCATCGAGCGGACGGACATGACGAGCCGCATCCTGGACACGAAGTACCACCTGCTCCTTCCGACTGCCCTGGAGGTCGGCGGTCCGCTCGACCGCTACCAGTGGGGGGCAATCCTGCGCTCGGCGAGTGCGTGGGAGGCGTTCCGCAAGGGCGGCCGCGGCGAGATCAGCGGCGCGCGCGTGGCCTCCATGCTGCTGTTCAGCTCGGACTTCCCGCGCTCGGCCCGCTTCTGCGTCCGCGCCCTGCTCCGCCATTTCGGCAACGCGACCGAGCTGACGCCGCCGCCCCAGCGCGTCGGTCCGCAGCGCCTGATCACGATCCTCGATCTCGATCTCGCGGCGATGGACATCCGCCGGGCGATGGCGATCGGGCTGCATGAGTACCTGGACACGCTCCAGTCGCGGCTGATCGAAATCGACCGCGCCCTCGCGAACGACATCTTCCGGGCGCTCCCGGAAAGCGTTTGATGCTGATCACGCTCGACTGGCACAGCGCCTACCGCTACGACGTGCCCGTACGGCTGCTCAACATGGAACTGCACGTCGTGCCGATCTCAGACGACTCACAGGAGTTGATTGCGTACACGCTCGAGGTCGATCCGCCGGGGCCGCTGAACGTGCACCTTCGCGCGGACCCCTTCGGCAACTCGGTGCAGCGCGTCGATCTGCTCGGGCCGGTCGCGCGCGTAGCGGTGTCGCTGCGGGCGGAGGTGCGGACGAGTACCGCGCTCTCGCACGAGCCGCGGCTCACGCCGCTGCTGCGGGCGCTCGCGCTCGGCGCGACACGGCGCGCGCCGTTCAGCGCCGGCGTGATCGCGCTCGCGGAGGAGATGGGCGACGCGAGCAACCCGATCGTGTACGCCGGCCGGCTCCAGGCGGCGATCGCCGACCGCTACGAGTACCTCGTGGGCCACAGCGAAGTGACCGACACCGCGGACGACCTGATCGCGAGCGGGCGTGGGGTCTGCCAGGACTTCGCACACCTGATGCTCGGCGCGTTGCGCTCCCGGGGTATTCCGGCGCTCTACGTCAGCGGCTTCCTCGCGCCGGACGAGGGCGCGACCGTCAGCGACGCCGGCCACGCATGGGTACGCGTCTTTGCGGATGGCGCGTGGTTCGGCTTCGACCCGGCGAACCGCCGGGCAGAGGGAGAGCACTACATCGTCACTGCCCTGGGCCGCGACTACGATGACGTAGCGCCGGTGCGCGGCTCGTATCGCGGCATGGCGGAGGAGTCGTGGAGCGCAACGATCCAGGTCGAGTCGATGCAACAGACCCCCCAGTAAGGGACACATCGTGACGTTCTGCATCGGCATGAAGACTGAAGAGGGACTGCTGGCGATCGCCGACACGCGCATTACCAGCGGCAACGAGGCGTCGACCGCGAAGAAGATCTCGGTGCATCAGCACCAGGGCTTCGCGATGTTCACCCTCACGAGCGGCCTGCGCTCGATTCGCGACAAGGCGATCACCTACTTCGACGAGCGGCTCCAGCACGACGAGACCGATCTCGACAAGATGTACAAGGCGGCAAACGCGCTCGCGAACGAGATCCGCCGTGTGCACACTGAGGATCAGAAGTGGCTCGTCGAAGGCGGGCTCTCGTTCGACCTGCACCTCATCCTCGGCGGGCAGTTGAAGAACGACGACATGCACCACCTCTTCCTGATCTACCCGGAGGGCAACTGGATCGAAGTGGGGGTGGCGACGCCGTTCGTGATCATCGGCGAGACGCGCTACGGCAAGCCGGTGCTGGACCGCGTCTGGCGTTACGGCCGCTCGCTCAGCCAGGCGTTGCGCGACGGGTTGCTCGCGTTCGACGCGACGCGCACCAGCGCGACCGACGTGGACCCCCCCGTCGACGTGGTGCTCTACCTCCGTGACAGCTACGTGCTCCACGAGCTGCGGCTGAGCGCCGAGGACCTGGAGCCCGTGGCGCAGTTCTGGAGCAGCGAGATCGCCGCCGCGGCGAACCGCGCGTCTGCCATCGTCGATCCGCTGTACCGCCGGCTCGAGCTCGGTGCGTCGGACGGCGGCGGCACGCACGAGCCGCTGCTGCCGGCGGCCGGCTAGCCGGCGCCGCGAAAGTCATCGCCGTGCGCGCGCCTGTCACCGAGCGCACTCGCGCCGCCGTGCGACCGTATGGCCGCCCGCGTTCTGTGCGGTCCGCTCGGCCGTGACCGCACCACACCGGTCAGGAGCCGCTGCGCCGACGCGCGGCCAGAGGGCCGGGCTCGCGGCGATCGCCGCATTCTTGCTGCTCGGCGTGCCGGCGCTCGTCGTGCGGATCGGTGGCATCGAGCTGCCGATCGCCGTGCACACGCTCGTCTTCGGCGTCGGCATCCTCGGCGCTGCGTTCGTGCTCGGCGCGGCCGGCGAGGCGGCCGAACACGACCTGCCGCGCTCGCTCAGCCTGGCGATCCTCGCGTTCGTCGCCGTGCTCCCGGAGTACGCGGTCGACCTGCTCTTTGCCTGGCGTGCCGGCACGGACATTACGCAGGCGCAGTATGCCGTCGCCAACATGACCGGCGGGAACCGGCTGCTGATCGGCGTCGGCTGGGCGGGCGCACTCGCGGCGTTCTACTTCATTCACGGCGGCCGCGTGATTCGCCTGCCACGCTCGGTCAACGTCGAGATCGCCGTGCTCGTCATCGCGAGCCTCTACTCACTCGTGATCCCACTGAAGGGCAGCATCAGCCTCGTCGACACCGTCGTGCTCTTCTCGCTGATGGGGTTCTACCTCTACCGCATCGCCGGGCAGGGACGCGAGGAGCCGGGGATCGGTGGGCCGATGGCCATCGTGACGGCGCTCCCGCGCTGGCGGCGCCGGCTCGTCGTGATCGCGATGTTCATCTACGCCGGTGTCGTGATCCTCGCCTCCGCCGAGCCGTTCGCGGACGGACTGATCCACACCGGCGTCGAGTTTGGCATCGACGAGTTCCTGCTCGTGCAGTGGCTGGCGCCGCTGGCGTCGGAAAGCCCGGAGTTCCTGGCGGCCATCTATCTCGTGTGGCGCGGGAACGCGAGCGGGGGGCTGACGATGCTGATCGCGTCGAAGGTGAACCAGTGGACGCTGCTCATCGGCTCGCTCGCCGTCGCGTTCTCGATTTCGGGCCAGACCTTCGCCGGGCTGCCGATGGACGGCCGTCAGCGGGAAGAGGTGCTGCTCACCGCCGCGCAGTCGTTGTTCGCCGTGATGCTGATCCTGGATCGCCGGCTGTCACCACGCGCGGCGATCCCGCTCTTTGGCCTGTTCGTGGTGCAGTTCGTGCTCTTCAGCGAAGTCGTCCGGCTCGTGCTCTCGGGCGTCTACTTCGTGATCGCAGCCGTGCTGCTGATCCGGCGGCGGGTGTTTCTCGTGCGCGCGTTCCGCGAGGGCATCTTCGCCCCGCGGACGCAGCTCGCGCTCGCGGAGGAGCCCGAGCGATCGGACACGCCGCCCGCAGGTCGTCAGCCGCTGTAGATCCAGCCCGTGAACGTGGAGGTCAGCGGGTCCCCGCTTGCCACCACCTCGCCATCGAGTACGCGCGCGATCGCGAGCGTGTGATCGCCGGCCGCGACGAAGTCCTGCACTTCGCACTCCAGCCACATCAGCGCGTCATCGAGGATCGGGCAGCCGTGCGCCGTCGTCCGGTAATCGACGCCTTCGAGCTTGTCGTACTCGCGCTCCGCCGCGCGCTCGCCGCGGCCGCGGATCTTGCTCGCACGGTGCGGTTGGACAAAGCCCGCGGCGAGCGCCATGCCGTTGTTTTGCTGCTTGAGCAGGTTGACGGTCATCGCCGGATTGACGCGCAGCTGGGCGAGCGTGGTCGAGTCGTTCTCGAGCGAGACCGCGACCAGCCGCGGCGCGAACGAGACCTGCATCACCCAGTCCGCGATCATCGCGTTCGGCCGGCCGTTCGCCGTCGAGCCGACGATGTAGATGCCGTACGGCAGTTCGTGCATCGCCTCGCGCACGTCGTCTTCGCGCGTGTGCGCCACACGTCCGGGGAAGCCGTCGGGAATCGGTTCGGGCATGCGTTGCTCGCCTCCTGGGACTGCCAGCTTCACGATACCGACCGCGGGCGCAGGGAGCGTGTAGCCTGCGGCGCGATGTCTCCGCAGTCGCCCGCACCCCGCCTCACGAGCTCGGATGCCGAGCGCCTGCTCGCCGAGCGCGCTCGTCGCCAGCGCCTCGCCCCCGCGACGCGCGCGCGCGACGCGCGCGAGCTCCCGGCGCTCCTGCGGGCGCTCCAGCCGGTGCCGCCGCGGCCGTTCACGTTCCCGGGGACGCCGCCCCAGCTCGCGCCGCGGGTGCAGTTCGACGACCTCCCCGCGAGCGAGGATCTCAGGCGACGCGGCGCCATCGTGAAGGGCCGCTTCGCCGGCGGGCACGTCGCGTACGTGTGGGCCGAGGACCTCCCGCTCTTCGTCGCCGCGTATCGGCGGCCGGCCGCGCGCCTCTCACCCGCGGCCCGCGCCGTGCTCGGACTGCTCGAGGCCGAGGGTCCAACGGTGCGCTCGGACCTGAAAGCGCTGCTCGAGATGCCCGGCCGCGCGCTCTCCGCCGCGCTGATCGAGCTCCAGCAGGCGTTCCTCGTCACCGAGCTCCAGTACGAGACCGAGTGGGACAACGCGTGGGCGCTCTTCGACGACGAGTTCCCCGGCGTCGCGAGCGCGGGCATCGAACGCGTCGACGCCGTCGATGCCGTGCTCACCCTGATGCTCGACTCGCTCGCGTTCGCGAGCGACGAGCAGTTGCGCGACCGCAGCGGCTTCCCGTTCTCCGCTCACGGTGAGCGGAGTCGCACCACGGTGCGCGCCGCGATGCCGCGGCTCGCGGCGAGCGGCCGCGCGCACGCGGCCACCGTCGCCGGGCTCGGCGACGTCTGGCTCGCGCCGAGCGTCGTGTCGGCGGCGAGTACTGTGACGCCGTCGGCGGCGAGCATGGTGACGCCGTCTGCGGCGAGCGCAGTGACACCGGCCGCGTCGAGCATCGAGACACCGTCCGCGGCGAGCGTCGAGACACCGGCGGTGGTGAGCGCGGCAACACCGTTCATGGTGAGC
>JBBDXH010000253.1:0-1533 GCA_040902395.1 Dehalococcoidia bacterium | reverse complement strand
GGGCGCCTACGCCCACGCCGCGTGCCGCCACCGTCGCGCCGGAGCACGCCTCTAGACGAGCGCCGGCACCATCGCGGGTTCTCGGAACTGCTCGCTGACCGGGGCGTTCGCCTCGAACGGATCGGCCAGGCCGAGCTCGTCCCCGATCTCGCGGAGCGCCGGGAGCACCTCGGTGCCGAGCAGCTCGATGCAGCGCATCGAGTCGGTGTGGTTCACCCGGCCGTCGTTCCCCCACAGCGCGAAGATGCCGGGGCGCGCCATCGCCATGATCGTGCGCAGCTTCGCGATCACCTGGTCCGGCGTGCCGGCGATGATCTGAAGCGACTCGAGCTGGTCGTCGAACGGCAACGCCGGGCGCGCGGGCGCGCGGCCGTTGATGCGCTCCACGAACGGTCCGCGGTCCGCAAACGTGCTGTAGCCGGTCGGCGCGCCCCAGACCGGGTGGCCGAGCCCGGTGAACTGCCCCTGCATCCACATGAACTGGCGTGCGCCCTCGAGCGCCTTCTCCTCGGTGTCCTGGACGTGCACACGCAACAGGTAGCCGCGGTGCTCGGGCCCGGACGTGTAGCCCACGCGCTGCGCGGTCTCTTCGTACAGGCCCCAGATCTGCTTCGTCTGCTCGACGGTCGTGTTCAGACAGATGTACGGGTAACGGTGCTCCGCGCACCAGACGATCGTCTCTTTGCTGGCCACGCCCGGCACCCAGATGCGCGGGTGCGGCTTCTGGAGCGGGACCGCCCAGGGGTTCACGACGCGGAACTGGTAGTGGTTGCCCTCCCAGCGCCACGGCCCCGGCTCGGTCCACGTCTTCACGATCAGGTCGTGCGCCTCCACGAAGCGCTCGCGGTTGAACGCCGGGTTGACGTTGTTCGCGTACTGCTCCGTGCCCGCGCCGCGCACGATGCCGGCCACCAGCCGGCCCTTCGACAGCATGTCGATCATCGCAAGTGACTCGGCCGTCGCGAGCGGGTTCTCGTGCGTCGGCAGCGGCGACCCGAGCAGCACGATCTTGACGCGCTGCGTGGCGACGGCGAGCGCGCTCGCCCACACCGCGATCTGCGGCTGCATGCAGAACGGCGCGTCGTGGTGCTCGTTCAGCATGATCCCGTCGAAGCCGACCTCCTCGGCGAGCCGGTACTCGACCAGTCGCTCGTTGTAGAGCCGGCTGCCGGCCACCGGGTCGAAGTTGCTGTTCGAGAACATCAGCGCGGTGATGCCGTCGGACCCGACGGCAGCCTCGTCGTATGCGGACATCGGCTGCTCGGTGAAGTACATGAGATGCATGGCGGTCTCCCCAGCGGGTGTCGCGGCCGGGACGCGGCCGGTGCGTGCTCAGCCGGCGATGTGCGCTCTGATGAGTTCCGCGAGACGCTCGGGCTGTTCGATGTCGACGAGGTGCCCGGCGCCGGCGACGACCTCGAGACGCGCATTCGGGAGCGCCTCCAGGTAGCGCTCGGCGCATGAGCGCGGAACGACGCGGTCGTGCTCACCCCAGACGAGCAACGTGGGCGGGCGCACGCCCCCCGCCCGGCC
>JBBDXH010000252.1:0-10279 GCA_040902395.1 Dehalococcoidia bacterium | reverse complement strand
GCCGTTCTCCACGGTGATTTCGCCGGCAGCGCCGCCGGCGAGCGACAACGCCGTCCAGGCGTCCGCGTCCGGCGCCGTGCACGGCGGCAAGGTTGCCACGGCGTCGCCCCCGTCCGTGTCGCCGATCCCCGGCCACCACGCCACGCCGCCGATGGCCGCGAGTGCGATCACGACCGCCGCTGCCACAGCCGCCGCCACCGCCGGCCGGCGCGTCCGGCGCGCCGGCCCCGCGGGCTGACCGCGCAGCCGTCTGAGCAGCCCTGCGACGTCCTCGTGCCAGCTCTCGTCGTGCAGGGTGACCGCCTGGCGCAGCGCCAGCGGGCGCAGCTCCTCGGGCAGATCGCCCTCCGAGGGGAGCGACGCCCCGCCCACGAGTACGGGTGTCACGGTCCGCCCCAGCGCGAGCGCTCGACCGAGTTCCATCCGCACGTAATCGCCGGGCTGGAGCAGGCGGGGCGTGCCGTCCGCGGTCGCGGACGTGAGCCAGGTGGGCCCGATCACCGCGAGCACGACCTCGGAGTCGGCGAGCGCGCGCTCGATCGCCGCGGGGAAGTGCTCGCCAGGAGCGATCGTGCTCACGTCGTGGAAGACGTCGCGGGGCCCCAGCTGCCGCACGAGTTCGTCGCTCAGCCGCCCGGCATGCCCGCCGACGTCGGAGCGCCGATAGCTCAGGAACACGCGCATTGAACGACGCTCCCCGACCGGCCGGTCGTACGGTATCGCGTCGTGGGTCGTGCGAGTGCGCGGATGTGCGCCGGTGCACGCCGCGTCGCCGTGCGCGAAGGGCATCTGTGCATCCGTTCGTCGCGAGTCCCCGTCGCGGCCACCAGCCGCGCTTCGACCGGACTCCGACGAACGGAATCGAGCGAACCGGGATGATCTTCGGATGGAATGCCGGTCGCCGCTCGGTTCGATCGAGGACCGCAAGCGACCGATGCGGCTACGACCCGACGTCGCGCGACGGCGACGTCACACGCACGCACCACGAACGGACACGGGGCACTCGCGGACGACGGCCGCTGCGCCCCGCCGCTGCGGTCGCGTTGCGCGCGCGCCTGAGGTCACGGACGCATGAGGCGGGCGCGCGGGCCGACGTGTTGGCGGAGCTGGATCTGGGCGCGGCGCACGAACCCAACGGTCAGCGGCCGCGTCTCGCGCGGGTCGATCAGGTCGTACAGCCCGAAGGCCTCGGCGCGCATGAACGGCGAGCGGTCGCGCTCGTGCAGCGCTTCGAGCTCGCGCCGGCGCGCGTCCGGATCCGGCGCGGCCTCGATCTCGCGACGGTAGGCAGCCGCCACGCCGCCTTCGATCGGGATCGAGCCCCACTCGCCCGACGGCCACGCGTAGACGGGGCCGTTGCCGTTGTGGTGCGCTCCGGCCGCCACGCCGTATGCGCGCCGCACGATGAAGTTCACCCACGGGATGGTCGACTGGTCGACCGCCGCGAGCGCGCGCACGCCCCTGCGCAGCGTGCCGGCGGCCTCGGCGTCGACGCCGACCATGAACCCCGGCTCGTCCTCGAAGCTCACCACCGGCAGGTGGAAGGTGTCGCACAGATCGGCGAAGCGGACGAGCTTCTCGGCCGCCTCCGCATCCATCGCCCCGCCGTTGAAGTTGGCGTTGTTGGACATCACGCCCACCGCGTAGCCGTCCACCCGCGCGAGCCCGGTCATCAGCGAGCGCCCGAAGTGCGTCGTGATTTCAAAGAACGAATCGCGGTCGACCACGCACTCGATCAGCTTGCGCGGGTTGAAGGTGCGACGGCGGTCGCGCGGGATGATCGAGAGGAGCGCCTCGTCCTGCCGCGCCGGGTCGTCCGCCCGCTCCGCCCGCGGCGTGAGCTCCCACGCGTTCGGCGGGAGGTAGGAGAGGAAGGCGCGGATCTGGCGGAAGCAGTCCTCCTCGTCCTCGGCCACGTTGTCGACGAGCCCGCTCCGGGAGTGCAGCTGCCAGCCGCCGAGCTCCTCCTTGGTCACCGGGCGGCCGAGCGCGCGCTCGACGACCGGCGGGCCTCCGGCGAAGAGGAAGCCGGCGCCTTTCACCATGATCGCGAAATGGCTGAAGGCGACGCGCGCGGCCGCGATACCGGCGCACGCGCCCATCGCGGCGGCGACGACGGGCACGGTGCCGAGCAGATCCGTGTACGGCGACACCGCCCGCCCGGCGATCGGGTTGCCGGAGTGCCGTTTGCGGTTCGTGCGCACGCTGCCGCCCGCGCCCTCGTGGAGACGGACGAGCGGGATCCGATACTGACGGGCGAGATGGTCGAGGTAGTACCCCTTGGCGCTGCCGCCGCCGTCCGAGGCGCCGCCGCGGATCGTCGCGTCCTCGCCTCCGATCACGACCTCGCGCCCGGCGATGCGGCTGGTGCCCACGATCGCGTTCGACGGCGTGATCTCCGTGACGATCCCATCGTCGTCGCGCTCGACGGAGGCGCTCAGCACACCGATCTCGGTGAACGAGCCGGCGTCGGCGAGACGGTCGATGCGCTCGCGGATCGTCAGCATCCCGCGGGCGTGCTGCCGCGTGACGGCTGCCTCGCCGCCCAGCGCCTGCGCGATCGCACGGCGTCGCTCGATTTCGCCGACCTCTGGCTCCCATGTCATCGAGTCATCCTCTCGGTGCGGCGCCGGCCTTCGGCCGGGCATTGGTGGATGTGTGGTGGGGGTCCCGGCACGTGCGCGGGTCTCACGCGTTCTTGTCGGGAATAGCGGCTGCTGTGCCCCCGGCCCGGCAGGCAACTCGACGCCGCGAACTCGTCTTCCGTTCGTCCTGAGCCTGTCGAAGGGCGAGCGGATCGCTTACCCACCGGGACGCTGCGACCCGGCCGCGCATCGCTCGGCCCGCCCTTCGACAGGTTCAGGACGAACGGAGAGAACGGCGGTTCTCGCCGACTCCGCCACAATGTCACGTCCACGGCCACGTTCGTCAGCACACAAAGACTCGCCGCCTGCGCATGTGCACGTTGGCTGCTTCTCGGCCGTTCGTCGAGCGCACGGCCCGATCGGCGCCGGTCACTCGAGTGCTCCGGTGGCGGCCAGCTCCGCGATCTCGTCCGCACTCATGCCGAGCACCTCGGTCAGCACTTCGAATGTGTGCTCGCCGATGAGCGGTGCGCGGCGCACGACCGGCGGGCTCCGCTGCGCCGCGATGGGGTTGCCGTGCACGAGGAAGGTCCGTCCCGCGGGGTGCTCAATCTCCACGAAGTATCGCCGGCCGAGGGTGGGGTCGCGCCCGACCAGCTCAGGGACCGTCTGGTACGGGCCCGCGGGCACGCCGCGATCCTGGAGCGCCTCGGCGAGCGCCTGGCGATCCCAGCCGCGCGTCCAGCCGTCGATCGCCTCGTCGATCGCCACGAGCGCCGCGCGCCTTCCTGCGGGGGTGGCGTAGGCCGGCTGCGCGAGGGCGGGGAGCGCGCTCAGCTCGACCAGCGATCGCCACTGCTCATCCGTGAAGATCGCGATCGCGCACCAGGAGTCCTCGCCGGCGCAGGGGTAGAAGTTGTGAGGGGCGGCCTCGGGGTCGGCGTTGCCGGGCGGCGTGGGGGCCTCTCCCGTCGCACCGTATGCGAGCACGCTCGGCCCCATCAGCGCGACGGTCGACTGGTACTGGCTGACCTCGATGAACTGGCCTTCGCCCGAGCGCTCGCGTTCGTGGAGCGCGGCCATCACCGCGACCGCCGCGTGAAAGGGGTTTGACGAGAAGTCGGCGTACTGGTGTCCCCATGGCAGGGGCGGCTCGCCGGGGTGTCCGGATACGGACTTGAGCCCGGCGACCGCGACGAACATGTCGCCGAAGCCGCGCCAGTCGCTGCGCGGCCCGCGGCTCTCCATCGTCGGCATGTTGACGACGATCGCGCGCGGGTTCAGGTCGCGGATCTGCGGCTCGCCGATGCCCCAGCGGTCCAGCTGCCCGCCCGCGAGGTTGCAGACGACGACGTCCGAGGCGGCGACGAGACGCGCGAGCACCGCGCGTCCCTCGGTGGAGGCGAGGTTCAGCGTGCACGAGCGCTTCCCGGCGTTGGCGTCGTGGAAGTAGCCGCCGGTGTCCGGGTTCGTGTTCGCGTCGCCGGGGAGCACGCCGAACAGGGGAATGCGGTTGCCGCGCCCGACGTCCATGCGGCGGCGCGACTCGACCTTGATCACGTCGGCGCCGAAGTCGGCGAGCAGCCGCGTCGCCAGCGGCCCCGCGATGATCCATGTGAGGTCGACGACGCGCACTCCCGCCAGCGGACCGTCCACGTCACACCGCCCCGTCGCGTGCGAGGCGCGCAAGCTCGCCGGGGTCGATGCCGAGTTCGCCGTACACCTCCACATTGTGCTCGCCGAGCAACGGCGGGCGGCGGCCCGGCGTGTACGGCGTGCGTCCGAAGCGGACCGGCGCGCCGATCTCGAGCAGCGTCCGCTCCACGCCCGGCTGCTCCACCTCGACGAAGAGCCCACGCGCGCGCAGGAAGGGATCCTCGACGAGGTCTCGGGCGTCGTGCACCGGCAGCGCGATCATCCCGTGAGACTGCGCGAGTGCGGTGAACTCCGCCCGCGGGTATTCGGCGACGAAGGCCGCGATCGCCGCGTGCGTGCGCGGGTCCGCGAGGAAGTCGGCGTGCGGCAGTGCCTCGCGCAGCGCGGAGAGTTCGCCCGCGCGACCCAGCCCGGCGAGCAGCGCGATCGTCTCCTCCGGGTCGCGCCAGGCGTTGAACGCCACGTAGCCGTCGCGCGCCTGGTAGAGGCCGGACGGGAGGCCGGGCGCGCGCGGCGCGCGGGCGCGCGTGAATCCGAACTGGTGGTGGAGCGACGCGTTCTGCATCTGGAACGTGACGAGCGCGCACACCCGCTCGACCGCGATGTCGATCCGTTCGCCCGCGCCGGTACGGCGCGCCCGCCACAACCCGATCAGCGCCCCAAGCGCAGCAGCCAGTCCGGAGAGCTGCGATGACTGCTCCGGCCCCCAGCGCGCGGGCCGCTCGTCGCGGTAGCCGTACAGCCCGAGCATCCCGCTCATCGCCTGGCAGACGAGGTCGCTGCCCAGCCAGCCCGCCCGCTCGCCCTCCAGGCCGAACGGCGTCACCGAGACGATGACGAGCGGCGGGCGCTTGCGCGCGAGCGCGTCGAGGTCGTGACCGAGGCGTGCGAGTTCGCCGTTGTCGATCACGATCTCGGCGCGGTCGAGCAACCGCTCGAGCAGCGCGCGGCCCGCCGGCCGGCCGGGGTCGAGCGTGATCCCGCGCTTCCCGGCGTGGTAGTGCAGGAAGTAGAGGCTCGCCGCCGGGGTGCCCTCCGCGACGCCTGCGGAGGATGCACGGCGTGCCTCCCAGAGTGGGGCGCGCGAGCGCTGGCTCGAGCCGCCCGGCGGCTCGACCCGGATGACGTCGGCGCCGAGTCCGGCGAGCAGCCTGGTTCCGTATGCCCCGAATCCGTCGACGAGGTCGAGCACGCGCGTGCCCGCGAGCGGTCCAGGCGTCGCGCCCATCGCCTAGATCACCCCGCGCAGCCTTGGGTCGAGCACGTCGCGCAGCGCGTCCCCGAGGAAGTTGAACGAGAGCACGAGCAAGAAGATCGCCACGCCGGGCGCATAGACAAGCCACGGCGTCAGGCGGATGCGGCTGAAGCCGGTCGCGAGCATCGTGCCCCAGGTCGCCGTCGGCGGTGTGACCCCCACGCCGAGGAAGCTCAGCCCGGCCTCGGCGATCACGGCGAAGCTCATGCCGAGCGATGCCGCCACGATGATCGGTGCGAGCGCGTTCTGCGCGATGTGGCGGAAGATCAGCCGCGTCGAGGAGGCGCCGAGCGCGCGCGCGGCGAGCACATAGTCGCGCTCCATCTGCGAGAGCGCCTGCCCGCGCATCAGGCGCGCGATGCTCGGCGTGAACGAGATGCCCAGCGCGATGCTCACGGTGCTGATCCCGCCACCCAGCGCGGCGAGCAGGACGAGCGGGAGGATCAGCCCCGGCATCGCGAGCATCGCGTCCGCCGTGCGCATGATCACGAAGTCGACGATCCCCTTGTAGTACGCGGACACGAGCCCGAGCACGCTCCCCACGCTCGCCGCGAAGGCCGCCGCGAAGAAGCTGACGGTGAGCGATGCGCGCGCTCCGTAGAGCAGCCGGCTCAGCTGATCCCGCCCGATCTGGTCGGTGCCGAGCGGGTGGCTCCACGATGGGGTCTCCGACGTGAACGTCTGAATCGCGTTCGGCTCGTACGGCGTGAGCTGCTGCGCGAAGACCGCGCCGAAGGTCACGATCGCGACGAACGCGAGCCCGAAGATCGCGAGCTTGATGCGGAGCAGCCGCCGCAGTGCCGAGTTGCGTGCGAAGAGGCGGTTGCCGCCGCCGGCGGCGATGCGCGCTCGCCGTCGGGAGTCGATCCGCTCTGCCATTGCCGGCTCCCTCACCGCAGGCGAATACGCGGATCGAGCCGCACGTAGATCAGGTCCGCTGCGAGATTCGCACCCATCGTGAAGAGGGCGAGGATCAGGACCACCACCTGCACGGTCGCGAAGTCCTTGATCAGGATCGCGTCGATCGTGAGCCGGCCCATCCCCGGAATCGCGAAGATCGTCTCGACGATGATCGTGCCAGAGGCGAGGTTCCCGATCTGCAGACCGGCGATCGTGACCACGGGCAGCAACGCGTTCTTGAGCGCATGCCGGAAGATCACGACGCGCGGTGTCAGTCCCTTCGCGCGCGCGGTGCGGATGTAGTCCTCGTTCATCACCTCGAGCATCGCGGAGCGCGTCTGCCGGATCAGCGACGCCATGAGCCCGGTCGAGAGCGCAACGACGGGCATCGCGAGGTGCCGGAGCGCATCCACGGGATCGGTGGTGAGCGAAACGAACCCGCTCGTGGGCAGGACCTTGAGGTAGACGCTGAACAGGATGATCAGCAGCAGCCCGAGCAGAAAGTTCGGCGTCGCGAGCCCCGCCAGTGCGCCCGTGGTGATGCCGACGTCCAGCCAGCTGTTCCGGCGCAGCGCCGAGAAGACGCCGATCGGGATTGCGAGCGCGGTTGCGACGAGCCAGGCCACGACCGCAAGCTGGAGTGTGATGTTGAGCCGCGCGGCGACGAGTGCCGCCACCGGCTGCTGCGAGATCAGGCTCTTCCCCCAGTCGCCGCGCAAGAGCGACACCAGCCAGTCCGCGAACTGCACCGGCAGCGGGCGGTTCAGCCCGAGCTCCTCCATGAGCACCGCCCGCTGCTCGGGCGTCATCACCCCCGCCTCCTGCCCGATGAACGCGTTCAGCGGGTCACCGGGGAGGAGGCGGAGCACGAGGAACACGATCACACTCAGGATCAGGAGGACCGGGACCATCTCGACAACGCGTCGTGCGACGTAGGTTGACATTGGTCCGCCGGCTCTCCCGCTGGTCGTCGGTGCTCCGGAGCTAGGCGTTGAGCCAGAGCAGGCGCGCGCGGAAGCTCGCGCCTGCCGGCGTGTTCAGGAACTCCGGGTCATCGAACCCGCCCACGTTCTTCCCCGCGAACGCCCAGCGGATGCGCGCCACGATCGGGATCTGCGCGAAGACGTTGTCGTGCAGCAGCCGTTGGATGTCGAAGAGCAGCGCTTCGCGCGCCTCGTCGTTCAGCTCGGCGCGCGCCTTCCCCACGAGCTCGTCGATCGCCGCCTGTGCGGGGTCTGCCGTGTCGCGCCCTGCGTTGTAGAAGGCATCGCTCGTTGCGTAGAGCGCGAACTGCGCGACGGGGTCCGGCCGCACGCCCGTGCTGAACGGCCCGACGTGGTGCGTCTTGTTCGCGAAGAGCGCGTCGAAAATCGCGTTGTTCCCCGTGACATTCTCGATCTGCACATCGAAGCCGACCGCGTCGAGCATCTCCTTGTAGAGCGAGGCGGTGAGCGTCGCCCCCGCACTCGGCGGCGTGCCCGCGAGCGCGTACTTGATCTTGATCGGGGTCGGCTCGCCCGATGCCAGCACGAGCGCCTTCGCCTTTGCGACGTCGTAGGGGTACGGGTCGTGAGCGAGGTAGCCGAACGTCCCCGACGGCAGCATGCTCTGCGCGACGGCGCCCTGACCCTGGAAGTCGGCCTGCAGGATCTTCGCCTTGTCGATCGCATGTGCGATCGCCTGGCGCAGCTTCAGGTTGTCGAGCGGCGGCATGTTCTGGTTGACCGTGAAGAGCGTCGGTCCGGCTTCGAAGCTCCGCGACTGCAGGTCTCCACTCTTCGAGAGCCGGAGCGTCGTCTCGCTGCTCGAGGGGAACCAGGTCGCGTCGACGTCACCGCTCTCGACCGCCGCGGCGCGCGTCTCGTCCTGCGTGATCGCACGGAACTCCAACTTGTCGAGGTACGGCTCGCGCTCCTTCGGTCCCCAGAACGCTTCGTTCCTCGAGTACGTCCAACCGGCCCCCGAGGTGTAGTCATCGACCTTGTAGGGGCCGGTCATCACCGGCTTCAGGATCTCGGTGTCCCCGAACTGGTCGACCGCGGCGACCGAGAAGGGGATGCCGGGCGCGACGGCGAGCGCGGATACGAACCCGACGTCGGCAGTGGTCAGTTTGATGCTCACGGTCTCTGCGTCCGGGGTGTCGATCGCGGAGATGGTCGAGAGCAGCGAGGCGTAGCCGAACTTTGCGGCCTTCTCCGGGTCCATCAGATACTCGAGGTGTGCCTTCACGGCCTCAGCGTCGAGCACGCTGCCGTCATGGAACTTCACGTCCGGGCGCAGCTTCGCGACGAACGTCGCCGGGTCCGGGTACTCGAACTGCGGGAAGAGGCCGCGCTCGGGGTCGACGGTGCCGTCGGCCTTCACGTAGACGTAGTTGTCGCCGCTGACGAGCAGGAAGGCGTTGTCGAAGCCGCTGCGCGAGAAGCGCGGGGTGAGGTACGCGGGGTCGGCGTGGTAGGCGAACTTCAGCGTGCCGCCGCGCGGGGTTGCGGCCTGCGTCGCGCTTGCGGCGGGCGTCGGGCCGGTTGCCGTCGCGGCCGCGCCGCCGGACGGCGTGGCAGGCGTCTCGTCTTCGCCTCCGCAGCCGATCAGCGCTGCGCCCGCGAGCCCGAGTGCGCCCAGGCCGGCGCCGCGGAGCATGCGGCGGCGGCTGAGCGTCCGGTGTGTCCAGGGGTGGTAGTGCTCTGACATGAATGTTCCCTCCGGTGGAAGCGCGCGCTCCTGTGGGATCGGCGCAAGGCGTACCGGCCGCGCGGGACGCTAACACGCACGCTCTCGGCCGTGCAAGCGCTTGCGTGAACGCCCCCGACGTGACGATCCGAGCCCTACCATCCCCGCCATCAGCCGCACGCTGCATGGGGGAACGATGGCCGAGACCCATCACGTCACGCTCGCCGACGTTGCTCGCGCGGCTGGCGTCAACCCCTCCACGGTCTCGCGCGTGCTCAACGGCCGGGCCCCCGTGCGCCCCGACACGCGCGCACGCATCGAGGCAGCCACGCGCCGCCTCCGCTACCACCCCAGCCGCTCGGCACGCAGCCTCGCGTCCGCGCGCACCTGGACCGTCGGCGTGCTGCTGCCCGACCTCGCCAACCTCATGCACACCGAGTTCTTGCGCGGCGCGCAGCGCACCCTCCAGGCGCGCAACTTCTCGCTCTTCATCTGCGACGGCCAGCTCGACCCCGCCGTTCAGGAGGCGGAGCTCACGCGCTTTCTCGAGCTGCGCGTCGAAGGGCTGATCGTCACGCGCTCGTTCACCCTCACGGGGTTGCTCGAGCCCTTCGTCGAGGCCGGCATCCCCGTCGAGCCGGCGGAGTTGTTCGAGCCCGACGAGGGCGGTCCCCGCGATCGCCGCGCCGGCAGCCTCGCGGCCTTTCGGCACCTCTACGCGCTCGGCCACCGGGACGTCGCCGTGTTCGTCCACGAACGTGCCGACGCCCCCGTCCGTTCGCGCGAGATGCGCTCTCGCCTCGAGAGCATCGCGCGCGCGCGTGACGAGCACGGCGTCCGCGGCGCGGTACACGTCGTGCCGATCGGCGACCCCGCCGACTGCGCGCCGCGGCTGCGCGCACTGCTCGCCGGCGACGACGCGCCCACCGCGCTGATCGCCGGGAACGACTGGATGACGGCGCCGCTGCTCGGCGCCGTACAGGAGCTCGGGCTCGCGATCCCGGAGGACGTCTCGATCGTGGCGTACGGCGACTCGCGCTGGGCGGCCGCCTACCGGCCACCGCTCTCCGTGATCCGCTACGACTACCACGAGGAGGGCGAGACGCTCGCGTCGCGCCTGCTGGTGCGGCTCGGCGAGGCGGCCGACGCGGCCGCCTCGGCACGCGGGCTGGTCCCCGACGAGTTCCTCGAGCGCGGCTCGACTGCTGTGCCG
>JBBDXH010000251.1:0-10331 GCA_040902395.1 Dehalococcoidia bacterium | reverse complement strand
TCACGGAGAAGAAGCACCGCGTTGAGGACGCCCTCTCGGCGACCCGCGCCGCGGTCGAGGAAGGCATCGTCCCGGGCGGTGGGGTCGCATACCTCAACGCGCTGGTGGCGCTGGACAAGGTCGTGCTCGAGGGTGACGAGGCGACGGGCGTGCGCATCCTGCGCCGCGCGCTCGAGGAGCCACTGCGCCGCATCGCCGCGAACGCCGGCCAGGACGGCTCGGTGATCGTGGGCAAGGTCACCAGCCTCAAGAAGGGCGAGGGCTACGACGCGGCCGCCGACAAGTTCGGCAACATGGTCCAGCTGGGCATCATCGACCCGGCCAAGGTGACCAAGGCCGCGCTGGACAACGCCGTTTCGATCGCGGGCATGGTGCTCACCACCAACTGCCTGGTCACCGATCTGCCCGAGAACCAGGCGCCTGCCGCGTCGGGTGTCGGGGCGGACATGTACTAGCCCCCATCCGGGCCAGTCCGAGAAGAGGCCGTCCCCGCCCGGGGGCGGCCTCTTCGGTTCCCACGCGGCGCTCGGTGTGCGGTCGGCGCGCTTTCGCACAGTCACGGGATGAGGCAGCGTGATCGTGATGCGGGTCATACATGGCGACAACGGCATTGCGATCGACCTCGACGCGCTCGACGAGGCGGTCGCCGACGCCGATCTGATCGTGATTGCATTCGAGTTCTGGCCGGAGCGCCTGCTCATCGACCTGCGGGAGGATGTCCACCGGCGCACGCCACCGCTGATCGAGGTGGTCGAACCGGTCGGCGGGGTCGCCGAACGCAACCTCTGGTTGAGCACGCGCCGGCCGGGCGTGGCGCCGCCTGACCGCTTCCTCTTCTTCACGTGGCCCCACAGCATCACGTTCCTCGCGCGGTCCGTGCTGCCGGCGCACATCGCACGGCGGCTCCAGGCGGAGCAGGGGCTGGACATGCGGGCGGACCTCCAGGCCGTCCTCGACGAGCTGGCGATCCGCGAGCGGCGCGAGGCACGCGCGGTCGTGCAGGGAGGCGAGGGCTACGAGACCGTCTGGAGCGGCCAGATCGCCTGACGCGCCCGCGCGTCCGCTACCCTGCCTCGACTCACACGTGCGCCCGCGAGCGTCCGGAGCTGTGATGCCGTTCGCAGACGTCAACGCGCTCCGGCTCTGGTTCGAGCGGCGCGGCACCGGTCCGCGGCTGCTCGTGATCCCCGGCAGCGGAGCCGACCTCCGCAACGGCTCCTCCGGCGCGCCGCTCGAACCGCACTTCGACGTGCTGACCTACGACCAGCGGGGACTGGGCCGCACCACCAAGCCCGCCGGGCCGTACACCATGTCCGACTACGCGGCAGACGCCGCCGCACTGCTCGATGTCGTCGGCTGGGACCGCTGCCACGTGCTCGGGATCTCGTTTGGCGGGATGGTGGCGCAGGAGCTGGCGATCCGGCATCCCGCGCGCATCGACCGACTCGTGCTCGCGTGCTCGTCTTCGGGTGGCGCCGGCGGTGCATCCGCGCCGCTCCACGAGTTCGCCGCACTGCCGATCGATCAGCGGGTGAACGTCCAGCTGGAGGTGCTCGACCGGCGCCACGACCACGTCTGGCGCGCCGTGCATCCCGAGGAGGTCGCGGCGTTCCGCGCCCGGCTCGAGCGTGCGGCGGAGCGCGACGAAGAGACGCTGCGTGGCTCCCGGCTCCAGCTCGAGGCGCGCGCCGGGCACAACACGCATGACCGTCTCGCCCAGATCTCGGCGCCGACGCTGATCGCGGCCGGGGAGTTCGACGGTCAGGCGCCCCCGGAGAACCAGCGCGCGCTGCTGGGGCGCATCCCGGGCGCGCGGCTCGAGTACTTTCACGGCGGCCACGGCTTCATCCGCGAAGACTCGGCGGCCTACCCGCGCATCGCCCGCTTCCTGCTGACCGGCGAGTGAGGGACGCGCGCGCAGGCACGCCGGGCCGCGACTGTGACGCTGAGCCGGCGTTCGTTCCCGGAAGCCAACGACGACCGGCCGCGCGCGCTCAGCTCGCGATCCACCACCCGACGTCCGCGCTGCGGTCGCCGCGCCCGACGAACCACGCCACCGCAGCAGCGAGCACCATCACGATCGCGGCGGCAATGAACACCTCGCGGAAGGTCGTGACCTGGGCCTCGGCGACGAGGCGCTGGAATTCGGGGCTGTTGAAGGGCACCGTGCCGGCGCGCGCGTAGAAGCGACCGAGCCCTGAGGACGTCAGCAGCGCCGCGCCGATCAGCATCCCCGTCACGCGGCTGAGCGTGAGCCATGCCGAGATCACCGCGCGCTCGTGCTCGTGCGCGCGCTGGAGCGCCGCGGTGGCAAGCGGCGCGATCACGAGCCCGAAGCCGAAGCCGCCCACGAGTTGCGGCAGCGTGCGCAACGCCTCAGACAGCGGATCGCCCCACGCCTGGAGCCCGCCGAACCCCGCCGCTGCGAGCAGCATCCCCCAGACAGCGGGCGCGCGCAGCCCGACGCGGCCGGCCAGCCATCCGCCGGCGAGCGCGCCCGCCGGCACGGCGACCGTGAGCCGCATGAGCGTGAGGCCGCCGTCCAGCGGCGGCTGCACGAGCACGAGGTTGACGAAGAGCGGCACGCCGATCAGCGCGACGATCAGCCCCGCGCCCACGAGCATGCTGGCGACATGCGCAGCCGCGACCGGCAACGAGCGGAAGATCGCGAGGCGCAGCATCGGCTCGGACGCGCGACGCTCGCGCCACCAGAAGGCGGCGGCGAGCGCGGCCACGCCGCCGAGCATCGCGAGCGTGGCAGCCAGCGGGCGGCGCGCGTTCGGGTCATCGACGAGCGCGAACGTGAGCAGCGCGAGCCCTGCGCCGAGCAGCCCGGCGCCGGCCCAGTCGATCGCGCCACGCCGGCGCTGGTGGCCGCCGAGCCGCCACACCGTGATCAGCATCGGCAGCACCATCGGCAGGTTCACCCAGAAGACCCAGCGCCAGCCAAACCATTCCGTGATCGCGCCGCCCCAGAGCGGTCCGATCAGCGCCCCGCCCTCCGACGCCGCGGCGATGGCGCCGAGCCCGAGCGCGCGGCGGTTCGCCGGCAGCTCGCCGACGACGATCGCCATCGCCACGGGCACCACGCCGCCGCCGCCGATCGCCTGCAGCCCGCGCGCGACCACGAGGAACTCGAAGCCGGGAGCGAGCGCGACGAGCGCGCTGCCGAGCGCGAACACGCCGAGCGCCGCTGCGAATACCCGCGCGCGCCCGTAAACGTCGGCGACGCGACCGAGCAGCGGCAGCGCGACGAGGTAGCCGAGCAGGTAGGAATTGACGATCCAGGACGAGCGGTAGAAGTCGTCCACCGGCAGGCGGATGTCCTGGAGGATGGCCGGCAGCACGGTGACGATCGATGTCTGGTCGTCTGCGGCGACGAAGACGCCGGCCGCGACGGCGATCAACAGCCAGCGATGTGCGCGCTCCGCGCCCGCGGCCGCAGTCTCGGCCGGGCGCCCGCTCGTCACCGCGGCGGCGAGATCGCGATCTCGGCGCCCCAGTCGCGGAGCGTCAGCCGGCGCACGAGGTTCGCCGGCTCGGCCGCGGTGATCGCGCCGGTCACCTCGATCCGGTACACCAGCGGGTCGTCAACGCCGATCCAGGCCTTCGCGCCCAGGGGTTGGCCCGCAGGCGCACCCTGTGCGAAGAGCGACAGGTCGCCCGAGTCGACCGTCGCCTCCACCACGTACATCGCCACTCCGTCGACGGTCTCGGTGCCGGCGACACGCGCCTCTCGGACCCCGCGCATCAGCGCGGTGACGCCGTTCGCGGGGTCGAAAAACGCGCTCACGTCGATGTCCTGGCGCTCCCATCGACCCGTCAGCGGGTTCGTCACCCACGCCTGATCCGGCAGCACGACGATGCCGAGGGCGACGTTGAGCGGTCCGGCCAGCGCCTTGATCTGGAGGGACATCTCGTCGGGCCCGGCGACCTCGCCCTCCGCGCTTTGCATCTGGATCGCGTCGAGGATCACGGTGCCCCCGTTCTCGTGGTCGAGACGGAAGCGGAACGAGCGCGCCTGCTCGATGCGCGCGGCTGCAGCCTCGAGCAGCGCGGGCGCGTCGACGGCGGCGACATCCACCTCGTCACCGCCTTCACCGCCACCGCACGCGGCGACGCCCACCGCGAGGGCCGCGAACACGACCGCCCGCAGCGCGGCAGCGAGCCGCCCACGCGCACTCATCGCACTGCGACCACGGGCGGCCCTGCTTCGACGTGACCAATCACCCAGCACTGCCCGGTCTCCTGCGCGATCTGCGCGCGGAGCGCTTCCGCGCGACTGGCGGGCAGCGCGATCAGCAGTCCGCCGGATGTCTGCGGGTCGTAGAGCAGCTCGGCGAGCCCCGGGTCGAGGTCGGCCGGGAGGCGGACGCGGTCGCCGAGCTGATCGCGGTTGCGGCCCCCGCCGCCCGTCGCGGTGCCCTCCGCGACGAAGCGCGCGGCGTCGGGCAGCAGCGGCACGGCCGCGGCGCCGATCACCACGGTTGCGCCGCTGCCCTCCGCGATCTCGCGGGCGTGGCCGACCAGGCCAAAGCCCGTGACGTCGGTCATGGCGTGCACCCCCGCGGCGCGCGCGAGGTGCGCCGGGTGGCGGTTGAGCGTGAGCATCGACGCGATCGCGGCGGCGAGCCCGACCTCATGACCGGGACGCTGCTGCTTGGCGGCGGTGAGCAGCACGCCCGTGCCGATCGCCTTCGTCAGCAGCAGCGCGTCGCCCGGCTGCGCCCCACCGGTGCGGATCACCGCGTTCGGGTGGACCATCCCCATGACCGAGAGCCCGTACTTCGGCTCGACGTCGATCACCGTGTGACCGCCGGCGATTACGCCGCCGGCTTCGCGCACTTTGTCTGCGCCCCCGCGGAAGATCTCGGCGAGGATCGCCGGGTCGAGGTCCTCGGGGAACGCCGCGATCTGCAGCGCGAGGGTGACCTCACCGCCCATCGCATAGACGTCGGACATCGCGTTCGCCGCGGCGATCTGGCCGTACGTGAACGGGTCGTCGACGACCGGCGAGAAGAAGTCGAGTGTCTGCACGATCGCGAGGTCGTCCGAGATCCGGTAGACGGCGGCGTCGTCCGGCCCCTCGAGACCGACGAGGAGTTCGGGGTGGCTTGCCGCCGGGAACGCGTCTTGCAGGGGGCGCAGCACGTACGCCAGGGTCCCGAGACCCATCTTCCCCGCTCAGCCCGCGCAGGAAGCCAGATCGGTCAGCCGGATGATCTCTTCGCGTGTCACGCGGCGATGATCGCATCGCAGGCGAAGCGCGTCGAATGGCGAGTCCGCCGGTGAGCGCACCTGCGTGCTCGGCTTCGCCTATCGTCGACCACCTGATCGCCCTCCCCCGTCGAGCGCATCTCGACGTTCGCGCTCCCAGGGGAGGCGGTGCTGGAGGCGCCCTCGCTCTGCCGGCCGTCGGGTCGTGTCTCGGTCGCCGATGCACGGGTGCGGGCCGCAGCGCCGTCCACCGGGTCGGTGGCGTACGCACTCGCCCGTCGGTGCTCGAAGGACGGGATCGCGGTGCTCAGAACCGGGTGACGCCCCGGGGATGGTGTGAGCGGCTCGCATGCTCGTCACCCACGTCAACCTCGTGCTCCGCTTCCTGCTCGAACTCGCCGCGCTCGCGGCGATCGGCACGTGGGGGTTCAACGCCGGCGACGGCGTGCTCGCGAGCACCGCGCTCGGAGTGGGCGTCCCGTTGCTCGCCGCGGCGACGTGGGGCGTGTTCCGGGTCCCGAACGACCCGGGCGATGCGCCGGTGTCCATCCCCGGCCCCGTGCGACTGATGATCGAACTCGCGCTGTGGAGCGGAGCGACCGCGGCGCTCGTCGCGAGCGACCGTCCGGTGCTCGCCGTCGCGTTCGCGGCGCTCGTCGCGATCAGCAACGCGGTCATGTACGACCGGCTCGCGCGGCTGATCGGCAACCGCTGACGGCCCGCGTCGCCGCCGGCGGCGGGACTCGACGCGGGCGCGTCCCGTGGCCATCCGCCTTCGCCTGTCACCGTCACCCGCCTGCGTGACCCATGGTGTGATTTGATATGTGATTCAGAATGTGCTTCACTGGGTACGCACATCGGAGGCAGTCATGGCCGAGCTGAGCACTCCCGCCCGCCCGGATTACGAAGCGCACGTGCGCGCGGTCCGCGCCCCCTTCACCGAGGTCGCCTCGGTGCTGCGCGAGATCCTCGGCGCGAAACTGTGCGCCTACATCGGCTCCGTGAAGGAGACGCGCGCAGTGAACGAGTGGGCCGCGGGCACGCGCGAACCGAGCGCGGACACGCAGCGCCGGCTGCGCGTAGCGCTCCAGGTTGCCGCGGCGATCGCGGCGGCCGACGGGCCGCGCGTCGCGCAGGTCTGGTTTCAGGGGCTCAACCCGCAGCTGGACGACCGCTCTCCTGCCCGCCTGCTGCGCGAGGGTGACCTGGACGACGTGGGCCGTGACGTGATCGGCGCGGCGCGCGCCTTTCTCGCCGGCGGATGAGTTGCGACCTGGACGGGGCCGATTGCGACGGTCCCGCCTATCGGCTGGGCCGCGGTCCCGATCCGTGGGCCTGGCCCGACTGGAGCCGCGCACACCTCGACGGCACCTTCCGCAATCGCTGGGACGATCCCGACGGCGATTACCGCGTGCTCTACGCCTCGTCGCAGCGGCTGGGCGCCTTCGTCGAGACGCTGGCGCGCTTCCGCCCTGATCTCGAAGTGGTCGCGGCGCTCGCCGCGATCGACGGCAGCGACGGTCGCGACGGCGATCCGCTCCGCGCCGGCACAGTGCCCCTCGAGTGGGTCGAGCGGCGGCGACTCGGGGTAGCCGAGCTCGCCGGCCGGTACGCGGTCATCGGCAACGCGCGCTCGTTGCGGACCGTCCGTTCCGCGCTGGCGGCGAGCGCGGTCCGGCACCACCTCACAGAGATCGACGCCGCCACGATCCGCCTGACGGCCCCGCGCGCATTCACGCAGCAGATCTCACGCCTCGTCTACGGGTGCGTGGACGACCGCAACGGGCCGTTCGCGGGGATTCGCTACGCCTCGCGGCTCGGCGACGACTTCGAGAACTGGGCGCTGTTCGAACCGACCGCGAGCGGACCGGACCCGCTGTGTGCGCCGCGCGATGAACGCATCACCGGCGACGACCCCGACCTGCTGCGCGCCGCTGCGCTGCTGGGACTGCGCCTCGAATAGCCGTGATGATCGCCCCGGCCGCCGACGCGTGCCGCACAGCCGGGCCACCCGGTCGCGCCCGGCTCGCCGTACCCGGCCCGGCAGTGCGTCGGCCTCACCGATCGCCTCGAGCGCGGCGAGCGACGCGACCGCGCTTGCCGCAGCGGCCGCGGGCGTCGCGGCGCCGTCACGTACCATCCCGGGATGCCGCCGCGCACGCAGACCGAGAGCCCACCGCGCTGGACGCCGGCCGAGATCATCGCGCTGCTCGATCAGCGGTACGGCCGCGCGCCGCAGCAAGCCTCTCACGACCCGGTCTTCGAGCTCGTGCTCACGCTGCTCTCGCAGCACACGTCGGACCACAACTCGGGCCAGGCGATGCACCGGCTGATCGAGCGCTTCCCGGCATGGGATGACGTGCTCGCGGCGCCGGTCGCGGAGGTCGAAGACGCGATCCGGCCCGGCGGACTGGCACCGACGAAGTCGAAGCGCCTCCAGGAGTTGCTCGCTGAGGTACGCCGGCGAGCGCCCGGCTGGGACCTCGAGCACCTGCGCGAGCTGCCGCTCGAGGACGCGAAGAGCTGGCTGACGTCCCTCCCGGGTGTCGGGCCGAAGACCGCCGCGTGCGTGCTGCTGTTCGCACTCGAGCGCCCGGCGCTGCCGGTGGACACACACGTCGAGCGCGTGGCGAAGCGCCTCGGCCTCGTCCCGCCGAAGATGCCTGCGGACAAGGCGCACGCCGCACTCGAGGCGATGCTCGAGCCGGACGACGTCTACGCGTTCCACGTCGACCTGATCCAGCACGGCCGCCGCACCTGCCATGCGCGCAGGCCGCTCTGCGAAGCGTGCGTGCTCGAGCCGCGCTGTCCGCGCATGGGCGTGACGTAACGCGCCCCGCGCGCCGCCCGGCGCGCGTTACAGCATCAGCTGCAGCTCTACTGATGACCGCCACTCGTCGAACTTGTGCCCCGACTCGTGCTCCGCGCCGACGCGTGCGTACCCCAGTGCCAGGTGGAGCTCGATACTGCCGACGTTCGCTGCGTCGATGAAGGCGAGCACCGTGTGGAGGCCGAGCGCGCGCGCCTCGTCGAGCAGCGCGCCGAGCAGCGCGCGACCAATGCCTGTGCGCTGATGGGCCGGCGCGACGAACACCGTGTTCTCGCGGGTGAAGCGGTAGCCGCGGCGCCCGCGGTACCTGGTGAGGTACGCGAACCCGACGAGCGAGCCGTCGCGCTCGGCCACGAGCACGGGCTCCTCGTGATCGCGCGCGCGAAACCACTCGATGCGACGTGCGAACGGCCACGGATCGAGCTCCCACGTCGCGACGCCGTGCTCGACCTCCCAGTTGTAGATCGCGTTGATCGCCTCGAGATCTGCCTCGGCAGCACGCCTGATCCGCAGCGGAGCGTCGGCCATGATCCCTCCGAAGCGTCTACCGGCGGGGCGCGATCGTAGTGACGAACGCGGGATGATTGGGCCGAGGACCGATATACTGCGCCCGCCTAGCGAAAGGTACCCACCGCGATGACGACGTTCGTTCCCGGCCTGCTCGCGACGACAGCCACGGCTGCGAGCGCCCGCCGTCGTCGTCGTGCGGATCGCTCACCCCGCCCTCGCTCGCGGTCATAGCGGCAACGCACCATGGCAGCACTCGACTGGATCGACGGCGGTGGGATCACGTCGCCCGCGGGCTTCCGCGCAGGCGGCGTCTACACGGGCATCAAGCACTATGGCGACGAGCCGCGACTGGACCTGGGTGTGCTCGCGTGGGGTGACCCCACGCAGGTGGCCGGCGTGTTCACGAACAACGCGGTCGTCGGCGAGGCCGTCACCTGGAACCGCGCCATCCTCGGCGCGGGCCGGCCGGCCGGGGCGCTCGTGTGCAACTCCGGCAACGCGAACACGGTCACCGGCGAGCAGGGCATGCGCGACGCCCGCCGCATGGCAGAGCTGACAGCCGTGAGGCTCGGGCTGAAGCCCGAGGAGGTGCTGCTCGGCTCCACCGGCGTGATCGGCCGGATGCTGCCGATGGAGCGCATCGAAGGCGGCATCCGCGACATTGCGCTCTCGGAGGACGGTGGCGCAGCCTTCGCGCGCGCGATCATGACCACCGATCCGCGACCGAAGGAGTTCGCGGCGCGCGCGCGTATCGGCGGGACCACCTACACCATCGGCGCGTGCGCCAAGGGCTCGGGCATGATCCATCCGAACATGGGCACGATGTTCGCGTTCATGACGACGGACGCGCCCGCCGCGCCGGCCTGGCTGCAGAGCACGCTGCGCGCGGTGACCGACCGCACGTTCAACATGATCGACATCGACATGGACACCTCGACCAGCGACACGGCGCTGCTGATCAGCAGCGGCGCGGCCGGCGGCGCGCCGTTCGACGGCGCGCACCCGCACGCGCCCGAGTTCGCTGACGCGATCGTGGCCGTCGCGCGGCGGCTCGCGCGCGCAATCGCGCGCGACGGAGAGGGCGCGCACGCACTGATCGAGGTGGTCGCCCAGGGGGCGGCGGGCGTCGAGGACGCGCGGCGTGCCGCGCGCACGGTCGCGTCGTCGCCGCTCGTCAAGACGATGGTGGTCGGCCGCGATCCGAACTGGGGCCGCGTGATGATGGCCGCCGGGCGCTCCGGCGCCCGCGTCGACCAGCGCAACGCCAGCGTCTGGATCGGCGACCACTGCGTGCTCGAGCGCGGCCAGCCGGCGAGCGTTGACCTGCGCCTGGTGTCGCAGGCGATGGGCGTCGACGAGGTGCGCATCCGCATCGACCTGGGTGCGGGCGGCGAGCACTCGGCCGTGGCGTGGGGCTGCAACATGACGAGCGACTACGTCAGCATCAACGCGGACTACACGACGTGAGTGGCAGCCCGCGCGCCACCGTCGTGAAGATCGGCGGCTCCACCCTCGGCTCGCAGGACACGTCCCTCCAGGACGTCGTCGCGATGCACGCCGCTGGCCGCCGCCCCGTCGTCGTCCACGGCGGCGGCGCGATGATCAGCGACTGGCTGCGGCGGCTCGAGATCCCCTCCACGTTCGTCGATGGCCTGCGTTCCACGAACGCCGAAGCGCTCGATGTCGTCGTGGGAGTGCTGCGAGGCGTCGTCAACGCACAGCTGGTCTCGGAGATCGTCGCCCTCGGCGGCCGCGCCGTCGGGCTGTGCGGGGT
>JBBDXH010000250.1:0-10357 GCA_040902395.1 Dehalococcoidia bacterium | reverse complement strand
CACCGCCGCCATGTCCCTCCTCGCCCCGCTGCCCGCGACGCGGCCCGCTGCGCTCGAGTGGGTCGCGCGGGGCAGCGGGCTCCTGACCGCGCTCGCGCTCACGGTGACGATGCTGATCGGCTTCGCGACGAGCTGGCGGAACGCGTTCAGCGCCGGCGGCCGCGCGACCGCCGGCCGCGTGCGTGACGGGATGTCACTGGCGGTGCTCGCGATCGGCGCCGTGCACGGCGCCGCGCTCGTGGTGATCGCGGTGAGCGAGCAACGTGCCGAGCTGCTCTTCGCCGTGAGCTCCGGCCTCGTCGGCCTGCTCGTCGCGCTGATGATCGGCTCGCGGCGCGTGCGCATGGGCGTTCGCCCGTTTCGCTGGGAGTTCGTCCGTCGCGCCGCCTACGCGGTGTTCGTGATCGCGCTGGTGCACAACGCCATCGCCGCGCCGGGCGTCGTCCAGGATGCGATGCGCTGGTTCTATCTGCTCACCGGGCTCGCCGTCGCCGGCGACGGCGTCGTGCGCATTGCGCTCGGGCGCTCTCGCCAGGAGGACGACGCCACGGCCGCAGTCGAGGCGAACATCCCGATGGCGCTCGGCGAGGAGATGGGCGGCTCGCATGAGCAGGTCGACCTCCCCACGTACCTCAGCAAGTCCATCCGCACCGCGCGCGACGAGCACGAGCAGGTCTCCATCTACTTCATCGACCTCACGTCGCTCGCCGCGTTCGAGCGCTCCGTGCAGCCGGGGATCGAGCGCATCCGCGACCGCTCGCGCCAGCGCGACTTCATCGCGATCGACGGATCAACCGTGATCCTCGTCCGGCGCGCCCGCTTCGCCGCGCGCGACCAGAGCGTGGTGTCCACGCAGATCTTCGCGCTCGCGAGCCCGCCGAGCGTCGAGCCCGGCCAGCGCACCGGCGTCCGCATCGGCGTGGCATCGTTCCCCAGCGACGGGATCGAGCCGGGCAAGCTGGTCGCGAAGGCCGCCGGTGACATGAAGGAAGCCGTCCGCACGGGCGGCCTCGTAAGCGCAGAGGGCGCGGTGACGCGCGCGATCGCGTAGCCGGTCGGGAGCGTGGCCTAGAGCGACCGCCTGAACAGCAGGTTGTTCCGCGGGCCCGAGGGCGCGAAGCCCTCACCCTCCACGGCGCGGCGCGCCTCCTCCATCGATGGCGGCAGCACGGCCTCGATCCCCGAATACCCGCGCCCCTCCGCGAACGCCACCGCCGCGCGTGTCAACGCCGGCAAGCCGCGGCCGGCGAGGCGCCGGAGCAGCGCGAGCCTGCGATCGCCCTCGTCGAGCGTGGCGACGCCGACCACCCGGTCATCGGGCAGCGTCGCCACCCACGCGCCGCGCCCGGGTTCGCGGTAGTAGGCGAGGTCCGCGAGGTCGGCGTCGCGCCCCGCGTCGGGCGCGTCGAATCCGCGGATGAGCAGCGCCTCCGTGACGATGCGCCGCACGTGCGGGCCGTCCTCGTCGCGTGCCTGGCGCACGCTGAGCAGGCCTTGCTCCTCGGCCTCATCGGCGTCGCTCATGAGGGCTGCTCCCATGGCAGGCTGCGCGGCTGGAGTACCTGCCGCACCTCAGCGTCGGCGATCAGCACGATCAGATCGAGCGCGCCGTAGGCGGCGGGGTTCATCCCGCGCAGCGCGGCCGTAGCCAGCTCGTCCGCGATGTGCCCCAGTGCCCCCACCAGCACGAGCACGACGAGCTCGGCGTCACCGGCCTGTCGTTGTTCGACCGCGCGCGCGACGTGGCGGCGGAAGCAGCGCCGAACGAACGTCCCGTCGGCAGGGTCGACGCCCGGGGGCGCGCCGAGCACCGTCACGCCCCGCGGCGCGTCGGCGGCGAGGCGCGAGACGCGCCAGTAGTCGTGGACCTCTACGTCTGTGAGCTCCTCGGCGTTGAGCAGCGCCGCGCGATCGCGCACGCGCGACACGATGATCGCGAGTTCGGCGCTCTCGTCCGGCAGGCGGTGGAGCGGCCGCGCGTCGAGGTGGTACGCACCGTTGACGCCTTCGGAGATGCGCGTCCACTCGCGTGAGAGCACGCCGGTCACGCTGACGTACTGGCCCTCGTCCTGGATCTTCGCGAGCTTGAGCGTGACCGGGAGGCGGACTTCGCGGCGCTCGCCGGGATTGAGCCCGCTCAGTCCGCGTGCGAGCACGATCCGGAGGTTCGAACGGCGCGGTTCCTCTGTCGGCAGCACGGCGCCCGGTGGGACCCAGACCACGTACCCCGGCGCATCACCCGCCTCGTCCGCGACGTCCGCGGAAAGCAGGTCCGCGAGCTCCTGCGCCCCGGCAGGCGGCGGCTCCTCGTCCCACAGCGCTCCGACCGTGACGCCGATGCGCCGCTCCCTCTGCCCGAGCAGCGCGTCGAATGGACCTGCGTCCTCCGCGCTCGCTCGGAAGGTGCGGAAGTACCGCGCGCTCATCCACGCGGCGAGCATCGACACGGCAACATCACGGCGAGCGTGGATGGCATCGATGGCATCGGCGGGCACAGCGCGGGCCGGCGGCTCGGCGATCTAGCGCGGGCCCCTGGCCGACGCACGGCGGCGGGCATCGCGTCGGTCGAGGATCGGGAGCAGACCGCCAGACACCACCTGGCCGAGGACGACGAGGTTGAGCAGGAGGAAGTCGATCACCCCGGCCCACTTCAGGCCGGTGGCGAGCGCGGTGCCGTCGTTGCCGGAGCGTTGAGCCCAGATCACCGCAAGCGTGAGCCCGATCAGGATCGCGAACAGGGCGAGCGGGACGTCCCAGCTGCGGATGAAGCGCGAGAACGCGGCCGCGATGCCACCGACGACCGCGATGTTCACCGCCATGAAGCCCAGCAGCGGAGTGCCCTCGTGATCCCAGACCTCGAACGCCGTGAAGAACAGCGCGGTCAGCCCGACCGGCGCCAGCAGCGCAATCAGGATCCCGGGCCCGTCGGATCGCTTGAACCGCATGCATGCCCCCTCGCCCGGGCGGTCCGCGCCGGGACCGCCGCCGCCATTGTGCGGCGCGCGTCCTAGATGTTCGAGCGGGACTGCCCGCCGTCGACGTTGAGCGTGGCGCCGATCACCCAGGACGCGGCCGGCGAGGCGAGGAAGACCACCGCGTTGGCGACCTCCTCGGGCCGCCCGAAGCGGCCGCCGGCGATCTCGCGTTCGACGAACTGCCGCATGCCCTCGGGGTCCTCGACGAGCCGGCGGCCCCATGACCCGCCCTCGAACGCGATCGATCCGGGCGCCACGTTGTTGACGCGGATGCCCTCCTTCGCCCACTGCAGGGCGAACATCTTCGATGCCGCGATCTGCGCCGCCTTGGTCGCGTTGTAGGTCGGACCGCCGCCCGACTCGCGCCCGAAGATCGACGAGATGTTGATCACGGCGCCACCGCCCGTCGCGCGCGCGAGGTGCGGCTTCGCCAGCTCCATGAGGCGCACGACGGACAGTACGTTGAGGTCGAAGGTGCCGCGCCAGTCCGCATCGCGGTCGCCGGTGCGGATGGCGCCGCCGGCGTTGTTCACGAGCACGTCGAGCCCCCCGTACGTCTCGAGGGCGGCGTGCACGAGCCGTTCGGCGTCGCCGGCCGCGGTCACGTCGCCCGTGACCGCCTGCACCTGCGCCCCCGGGTGCGCGGCGGCGATCGCCGCGCGCGTCCGCTCCAGTTCCTCCGCGCCGCGTGCGCAGAGCGTCAGCCGCGCGCCCTCAGCGGCGAAGCCCTCCGCGATCGACCGCCCGATTCCGCGGCTCGAGCCGGTGACGACGACGGAACGTCCGGCGAGTTGCAGGTCCATGATCCACCCCCGCGCGACATCCTTGCAGTCCCACGCGGAAGCGTCCATCCGACGCGGCCGTCGAGGCAGTGCGGCAGCGGGGCGTGCCGGAGGTCGCCAGATCGGCGCAGTGAGTGAGTGACTCGACCGCCGCAGGGATGACGGTGCAGTCCCACCGTGAGCGGGACGATCACCCCACTCCGGGGTGCTCCGCGAGCGCTTCGATCGGACGCGATTCGCGATCTCCGGCGTGCCGGCGGAATCCGTGTGAGGCCGCTGACCCGGTCGGCGGTGTCGGTTTGACGCGTCGATCGCGCGCCACCTACAGTCCCCGCACCCCCGCCACGACGCAACGGTCGCGCGTCGCCCTGACCAACCGGTACGACATAAGGAAGCGGCATGGCGCTCGCCTCTGTGACCGTCGACGGACACGTCGCGACGCTGGCGCTCGCGCCCGTCGACGGCTTCGCGGATCGCGCCTTCTCGTTCGCGCTCGCCGACGCGGCGGCTGCGATCGCCGGCGCCGACGATGTGCACGCCGTCGTCGTCCGCGCCGCGGGGGTCGATTTCTGCGCGGGCTGGAGCGCGGAGGCGCTCGCCGCGCCCGAGGGCGTGGCGGGGGTCCCGCCGCTCGCGGCGGGGATCGAGGCGCTCGCGGCGCTGCCGCAGCCGACGGTCGCTGCGATCGGCGGGCGGGCGCTCTCGGCGGGTCTCGAGCTCGCGCTCGCGTGCGACATCCGCATCGCGGGTGACGATGCACGCTTCGCGATGCCGGAGACGAGCTCGGGGACGCTCCCGCGTGCCGGGGGATCGCAGCGACTGCCGCGCGCGGTCGGCCGCGCGCATGCGCTGCGCCTGCTCTTGCTGGGCGAGGAGGTCGACGCCGTCGAAGCACGGCGCATCGGCCTGGTGTCGCGTGTCGTGCCGCGCTCCGAGCTCGATGCGGCGGCCGCGGCGCTTGCGGCGACCATTGCCTCGCGCGGGCCGATTGCCACGCGCTTCGCCAAGGAGGCAGTGCATCGCGGCTCCGAGCTGACGCTCGAACAGGCGCTACGCTACGAGTTGGACCTGACGCTTCTGCTTCAGACCACCGCGGACCGGGCCGAAGGCGTGCGCGCCTTCGCGGCCAGGCGTCCGCCGAACTTCATCGGCCGATGAGGGCGTTGACGCTCACCCCGGGCGCCGCCAGCATCGGCACAGGCAATCCGCGCGGGAGGTGCATATGAACGTCATCTTGAACACCGACGAGGTACACGCGGTGCTCACCCTCGTGACCGCCCACGTGCTCGACCACGTCGAGCTCAGCGACGAGGCGAAGAAGCAGATCCGGGCATGGCGCCGGGAGCGCGACCCCTCCACCGTTGGGCTCGACGAGTTCACCGAGACGATGAACGAGGCGATCGGCAATTTCATCGACCAGCGGACGACGCGGTTCCTGCGCAAGCGCGGGAAGATCCGCGTGTCGGCGAGCACGGAGCGTGAAGCATGAAAGTCGAATTCGCGGTCGACGAAGTTCAGCAGCTGTTCGACGCCGTCATCGACCAGCTCGTCGCGCTCAAGCTCGACAAGACCGATCGTGCGACGCTCCGCCGTTGGCGCTCGCAGTCGATGACGCCGACCTCCCCGGCGATGCAGCTCCTCGCGGAGAAGATCAACAGCGACATCCAGCGCTCGCACGACCTGAGCGTCGCCAGCCCCATCAAGAAGCCCGACTGGGCCGGGTAGTCGGGCCGGCGTCGCGCGCGGGCACGACAGGCGCGCGTCCGCCGGATTCGGACGGAGCGTTCGTGCCCGAGTTCCCGGCCCGGTCTTTCGTCCGCTACGACCGCGAGGGTGACGTCGTCTGGCTCACGCTGGACCGCCCCGAGCGGCTGAACGCGCTGCACATGCGCATGCGCGATGACCTGTGGACGATGCTCACGCTGATCCGGGACGACCCGACGGTGCGCGTTGCGGTGGTGCGCGGCGCCGGTGAGCGCGCGTTTTCCGCCGGCGCGGATATCACCGAGTTCGGTTCCGAGCGCGCGCGCCGCGCGCCGCGGGCGTGACCTCTGGGGGCTGATGTCGGGTCTGCGCATCCCGCTGATCGCGGCGATCCAGGGCTTCGCCTACGGCGCCGGCCTCGAACTGTCCCTCTACTGTGACCTCCGCGTCGCGTCCGTCGAGGCGCGTTTCGCGATCCCGGAGGTCACGCTCGGGTACATCCCGTCGGCCGGCGGCAGCCAGACCGTGCCGCGTCACCTCGCACGCAGCGACGCGCTGATGATGGCGCTGACGGGCGAGGCGCTCACCGCCGACGAGGCGTACGACCGCGGACTCGTCCACGCCGTCGTGCCGCACGCCGCACTCGAAGCGACAGCCCGCGAATGGGCGGGCACGCTGGCCGCGTACCCGCCGGCCGCGGTGCGTGGGGTCAAGCGCGCGGTCGTCGAGGGCCTCGACGAGACGCTCGCGGATGGGCTTGCGCTCGAGCGCCGCCTTGCGCGCGCGCTCGTCGCGGCGGAGCGCGGCGCGTGATGGCGCGCGCGCTCGCGGGTCCGGCCGCCGCGCTGCGTCGGGTCGGGGATGCGTTCCGCTCAGCGGCCGACCGCACACCGCCGTGGGTGGGGCCCGGCGCCTTCGTGCTCGTGACGGCGATCGGGATCGGCGTGGCGATCTACGGCACGTTCTTCGCGGATCCGGGGATCCGCGTGCGGCGCTTCGACGCCGGCCCGGTGAGCCTGTTCGCGATTCGTGAGCTCCGTGCCTACCCCGACGTCGACCTCTATGTCGTCGGCCTCGACGACGGCCGGCTGCGCGCGCTCGATGGGCGGGTGCAGGCCACGGGCTGCAGCGTCGAGTGGCGTCCCGACGACGTACGAGGCGCTGCTCACAACCCCGGCGGTCTGGCGGGCGCATTCGTCGACCCGTGCAGCGCCGCCGTGTGGGACATGCTCGGCAACGCGATCGCGGGTAGCGACGTGCCGTTGCGGACGCCCCAGGTCACCTATCACGCGGAGGCGGACGGGCAGAACCACGCCTTCGTGGAGATGATCAACCACCCCGCGTTCCCCTGATCGCGGGCGCAGGCGCGGGTCCGGCGGTTCTGGCACCGCCGGGCGCGCGGTGCCTATAGTGGGCCGCGACCCGGACGGTCCGTGGGCGCGGGACGTGGCCGTCGCCGTCCGATGCCGCCGTCGGGCGGCATTTTGATGCTTGTGCGCGCACGCAGTATGACTGCGGGCGCGAAACCGGCCGTCATGCTTCAGATGACACGCGGGGGGCCTCGATGAACACTGCGGAATTCCTCACCATCAGCGCGGCGATCGTTCCGGATCGAGTCGCGGTCGTCGGCGAGGACGAGCGCGTCAGCTATGCGGAGCTCCAGACGCGCGCGAACCGGCTGGCCCAGGCGCTCCAGGCGCTGGGCGTCGGAAAGGGCGCGAATGTCGGGATGATGGCGGTCAACTCGCCGGCGTACGCGGAGATCTACTACGCGTCCGCAGCCGTCGGCGCGACCTTCGTCCCGCTGAATTACCGGGCGAAGCCCGAAGAGCTCTCGTACATGGTGAACGCGGCGGACGTGAACGTGCTGTTCGTCGAGGAGCGCTACTGGAGCATCTACCAGGACATGAAGAGCGCGGTGCCCGGCGTGCAGCACGCGTTCCCGCTGGGTTTCGCGGCGGGCGGGAGCCAGTCCTACAGCGCGCTCCGCGACAGCGGCGAGGACATCCCGGTCTTCGCGGACATCGACGACGGCGATCCGACGCTCATCATCTACACCTCGGGTACGACGTCGCTGCCGAAGGGTGTGGTGCTGTCGTACCGCGCCCTGACGGCGCTCGTGGTGAACACGCAGTCGCCGGCAGATCCCAGCAGCAATCAGGAAGTCGTGCTGGTGTCCGTGCCCTTCTACCACATCGCCGGCGCCACCACGCTCATGAGCGCGGTGTTCTCCGGTCGCCGCCTGGTCGTCCTGCCCGCGTTCGACCCGCAGTCATGGCTGGCGGCCGTGGAGCGCGAGAAGGTCACGCACGCGTTCGTGGTCCCCACCATGCTCAAGCGGGTGATGGAGGTGGACGACTTCGACCAGTACGACCTGTCGACGCTGCGCCTGATCACGTACGGCGCCGCGCCCATGCCGTTCGAAGTCGTGCGACACGCGTGCGACGTCTTCCCGCCGCGCGGGATCGGCCTGATGAACGCCTACGGTCAGACCGAGGCCACGGGCTCGATGAGCTTCCTCGCCCCGGACGACCACCGGCTGGACGGCACGCCGGAAGAGAACGAGCGGAAGGTCGAGCGGCTGCGCTCGGTAGGCCGGCCGATGCCGGATATCCAGGTCGCGATCATGGCGCCGGACGGCCGCGCGCTGCCCGTGAACGAAGACGGCGAGATCTGCATCCGTGGCGATCGTGTCATGCGCGGCTACAACAAGCGCGACGACGACACCGGCGAGGCGCTGCGTGACGGTTGGCTGCACACCGGCGATGTCGGGAAGCTCGACGACGACGGCTACCTGTTCATCACCGGGCGCCTCAAGGACATGATCATTCGCGGCGGCGAGAACATCGCCCCGGCGGAGATCGAGAACGTGCTCGAGGATCACCCCGCGATCGCCGAGGCCGCCGTGATCGGCGTCCCCGACAACGAATGGGGCGAGATCATCAAGGCGATCCTCGTGCCCGATCGCGGCGAGCGCCCCGGCACGGAGGAACTCACGGCCTACGTGAAGTCCCGGCTCGCGTCGTACAAGGCGCCTGCGCTGTACGAGTGGGTAGACGAGTTGCCGCGCAACCACCTCGGCAAGATTCTGAAGACCGAGCTGCGTGACAAGTACGGAGCGGCATCCACCGCATCGTGACGGGGCGGTTCGGCCGAGCGCGCAGGGAAGCGAGCATGCGATGTCGGTAGAGAGCCCGGGTGCGGGGCGGCCGAGCCGTTTGGTCGGCGGATGGTGGACCCCCGCCATCGGCACGTCCGCACTGGGGCTCTACGGCGCGTTCCAGCTGCAGTCGAGCGACGAGCTCGTGCGGCACTCGTTCTTCAACGACGTGGCGCCGGCGGGCGCGGTGTACCTCTTCCTCGCCGCGCTCGTGGGTCTGCTCGTCTACGGCTTCGTCCGGCACGCGAGCCTCTGGATGGTCGGCCAGCCACACCACCAGTCGATGCTGCGCGAGGTGCCGCTGCGCCTCCGGAACGCCCTGCGCCTGGGGCTCGCACAGGACAAGGTCCGGCGCGACCGCTACGCCGGGATCATGCACTGGTGCATCTTCTCGTCGATCATCGTGCTGACGTTCGTGACCGCTCAGGTCGCGGTGAACGACGACCTGCGGCTCCACTTCCTGCGCGGCAACTACTACCTGTTCTTCCGCTTCTACGGCGACCTCTTCGGCCTGATCGGGCTGATCGGCGTGGGCCTGGCGCTGAACAGGCGCTACTTCCAGGACTTCCACCGCATGCGCTGGGACGAGCGCCTGGAAGACCACCTGATCATCGCCGGCCTCGGCCTCGTGCTGCTCACCGGCTTCTTCACGCAGACGTTCCGCATCCTCGTCGAGTGGTTGCCCGCGCACGAAGACTGGGCGCGCTACGCCTTCGTCTCGTACGGCCTCGCGAAGTCCATCGAGCTGTTCGATTTCACGCAGGGTCAACTGCTGTCCGCACACCGCGTCCTGTGGTGGGGCCACGTGGCGCTGGCCTTCGCGTGGCTCGGCCTGATTGTGTTCACGCGCCTGGACCATATGTTCTTCGCGCCCCTGAACGCGTTCTTCCTCCGCACGGACTCGCCCGGTCGACTCGCGCGCATCGAGAACATCGAGCAGCGCGAGGTGTTTGGTGTCGGCTACGTCCAGGACTTCACGTGGAAGCAGCTCTTCGAGCTCGACGCATGCGTGCGTTGCGGCCGGTGCACCGAGGTCTGCCCGGCGAATCTCGCCGGACAGCCGCTGTCGCCCATGCACCTCATCCAGGATCTCAAGGCGCACCTCGCGGACGTCGGCCCCGCCGTCCAGCGCGCCGGCCACACGGGCGGCGACGCACGCACGGTCTCGACCGTGGCGATGGTGGGGGGTGTGATCAAGGACGAGTCGCTGTGGGCCTGTCGCACGTGCTTCGCGTGCGTCCAGGAGTGCCCGGTCATGATCGAGCACGTGCCGACGATCGTGGACATGCGCCGCTTCCTGGTGATGGACGAGGCGCGCATCCCGGCGACGGCCCAGCAGGCGCTCGAGAACCTCGAGACGCGCGGACACCCGTGGCGGGGGACGACCCTGGAGCGCACCAGCTGGATGGAGGGCCTGGGCGAGGTCCCCGCGTTCGACGGCTCGCAGGACTATCTCTACTGGGTCGGCTGTTCCGGTTCGCTGGTGGAGCGCAACCTGCCGATCACGCGCGCGGTGTTCCGCCTGCTCCGCGAGTCGGGTGCGACCTTCGGCGTGCTCGGCCAGGAAGAGACGTGCAACGGCGATCCTGCACGACGACTCGGCAACGAGTACCTCTACCAGATCCTCGCCGAGCAACTGGTGCAGACGTTCAAGGCGAAGAACGTCCAGCGAGTGATCACGAACTGCCCGCACTGCTTCAACACCTTCAAGAACGAGTACCCGCAGTTCGACGGGC
>JBBDXH010000249.1:3005-10502 GCA_040902395.1 Dehalococcoidia bacterium | reverse complement strand
CCGCCGCCGGCGCCGCGAACTCGACGGGCATGAGGCCGTCTTGTTCGCCGAAGTCGAGCTCCACCAGGCGGCCGTCGAGGCGCAGCTGGTGCGCGTGCGCCGTCGCGATCGCCTCCGCCGTCTCGCGACAGCGGGACGCCGGGCTGCTCACCACGGCCGCCAGCGGCTCCACCAGCACGGCCGCGAGCGCAGCCGCCTGCGCGCGGCCGCGCGCGTTGAGCGGCACGTCGCGCCGGCCCTGCGCCCGACCTTCCGCGTTGCTCTCGGTTTCGCCGTGCCGGATGAGCACCAGCCGCGTGGTCACGGGGCGTCAGCCGCCGTCCTGGCGCCGCCGCGGGCACTGCCGGCCGCCAGCGCACCCGGATCGAGCTCAACGGCCGTGCGGACGATCTCAGTGCCGGCCGCGTCGAGACCCATCGCACGCAACACCTGTGCCGGACGCCCGGTGCGCCCAACCGCCAGCGACAGGTGGAGCTCGAGCACGCCGTCCTCGCGCAGAGCGAGATCCATGATCGTGGCCCGCAGGTCGTAGCGGCGCGTCTTCTCTCCACGCTCCTCTTCCCAGTCGAGCGCTTCGAGCGCGAGCAGATCCTCGACGCTCCGCCGCAGCGCACTTGCATCGGTCGCGGCCGGCAGATGCGCCTCGTAGCGCGCGGCGAGCAGCGACGACTGGAGCGAGGGCAGTGCCTCCGATACCTCCTCGATTGCGACCAGCGCGAGCCCGGGCGGCAACGCGAGTCCGAGCGAGCGCGCGGCTTCGGCTGGCTCCACGCGTGGATCGAGCCAGATGTCCATCAACTCGTTCAGCCCGACGACGCCCACCGGCAGTGGCGCGGCGAGCGCCATCCGCGCGTGCGGCGAGAAGCCGCTCGTGTACACGAGGGGCAGCCCGCCGCGGCGAATCGCGCGTTCCCACGTCCGCATGGTGTCGAGGTGCGCGACGTACCGCATCGGGCCGGTCGCCGAGAAGGTGATGCGCAGGCGCTGGTTCATCGCTCAGACATCATAGGAACGTGACCGGCGGCGGGCGCGAGCCACGCGGGCGGACCATGGAGCACCTGTCCCCGACGAACCGCGCCTATCGGGACGCGAGCTCTGCGGCCCACTCGCGCCGCACCGCGTCGAGCAGCAGCGCCGCCGCGGACCGCGGGTCGCGCTCGCGGGCAGCCACCGCGTCCACGAGGGCGGCGAGCGCGCCGCTGCGGCCGGCGGTTTCCAGCGCCTCCCGGTGTAGCGCGGCGCGCGTGAGCGCGACGATCTGCTTGCGCGCGAGCTCTCGACGTTCGCGAGTGCCGTGCTCCCCCGAGCGCATGAACGCGTGATGCTCGTCGATGCGGTCCACCAGCTCGGGCACTCCCTCGCCGGTCTTCGCGACGACCTTCAGGATCGGTGGCCGCCAGGCTGAAGGGTCTGCGATCGCGAGCAATGCCTTGAGCTGGGTGACGGCCGTGTCGGCGCCGGCGAGGTCGGATTTGTTCACGACGAGGATCTGCGCGACCTCCATGAGGCCCGCCTTCATCGATTGGATCTCGTCGCCGCCACCGGGGTTCGTCACCAGCACCGTGGTCTGTGCGGCCGTCGCGATCTCCACCTCGTCCTGTCCGGCGCCCACGGTCTCGATCATCACGACCTCGAAGCCCGCGGCGTCCATCAGGTCCGCGACGCCCGTCGCCGTCTCCGAGAGACCGCCGAGGTTGCCTCGCGACGCCATCGAGCGCATGAAGACGCCGCCGTCGCCGGTGAGGTCCTGCATGCGGATGCGATCGCCCAGGATGGCGCCGTGGGAGAAGGGCGAAGACGGATCGACCGCGACGATCCCAACGGTGCGTCCCCGCTTGCGCTCGTCTCGCGCCAGCGCGCCCACGAGCGTCGATTTGCCGGCGCCGGCGGAGCCCGTGATGCCCACAATCTGCGCCCGGCCCGTGTGGGCGTAGAGGGTCGCCTGGAGCTCGCGGCCGACCGCGGAGTCCGCCTCGACGTGCGAGATCGCGCGCGCGAGCGCGCGTCGATCGCCGGCGAGGACTCCCTTCGCGAGCTCGGCCGCCCTCACGCCGGCTAGGTCCGCGCCGGCGCGTGCGCCTTCACGAACGCGATGATGTCGCCTGTGTCCGTTCCCGGGCCGAAGACGCCCTGGAAGCCAATCTCCTTGATGCGCGCGATGTCCTGCTGCGGAATGATGCCGCCGCAGAAGAGCAGCACGTCGTCCACGCCGCGCTGCTTCAGCTCATCGACCACGCGCGGGAACAGCTCGAGGTGCGCGCCCGAGAGGATGGAGAGCCCGATCACCTGGGCGTCTTCCTGGAGCGCCGCCTCGGCGATCATGGCAGGCGTCTGGCGGATGCCGGTGTAGATGACCTCCATGCCCGCGTCGCGCAGCGCGCGCGCCACCACCTTCGCCCCCCGGTCGTGGCCGTCCAGTCCGGGCTTCGCGATCAGCACGCGAATTCGCTGTTCGTTCGCCAAGGTCCCCTCCGTGCTCCGCGGTGCCGCTCGGCAGCGTCCGGCTCGCGGCCCGCGGCGGTCCTAGTCTCGCCCCAGCCCGGCACGCGCGCCAGCGCGCCGCGACGAACGGCGACGGGGTGCTAGCGCTCGAACTGGATGAGCTGGATCGCGAGCCCATACGCTTGTTCGGCCGAGATCGTCGAAGTCACCGAGCGCGGGAGCACGCCGGGCTGCGCGTCGGGCAGCACGATGCCCTGTGCGCGGTACCGCGCGATCGCGCCCGCGATGTCCGGAACCTCGATCGCGACCATCGACGCGGCGCGCTCCCCCTGCTCGGCGATGCGCTGCGCCATCGGTGAATCGGCCCCAACGGGCGCGAGCAGCTCGATGGTGCACTGGCTACACGGCATCTGCCCGATCACCATCCCGCGGCCCTCCGGCCGCACCTCGCCCTTCACCTCGAGCCCGGTGATCTGCTTCCACGTCGCCTGTGCGGCGGCGTAGTCCGCGACCGTAACCGCGAGGTGGTCGAAGCCCTTCGTCGTGCCGGCGTGCGCTCCGGCGGGCGGTTGCGCGAACTCGATGAGCACGCCGTGCACGGACTTCGGATGGACGAAGCCAATGCGACCCGCGAGCCCGTCCCGCGACGTCTCGTCGATCAGCTCCACACCGGCGGCCTTCAGGCGCGTCAGCTCGCCGTCGACGTCGTCGGTGTTGAAGCAGATGTGGTGCAGCGTCTCGCCGCGGCTCTCGAGGAACCGCGCCACGCCCGTGTCGTCACGCGTCGGCTGGAGCAGTTCGATCTCGTTTTCGCCGAGCCCGAGCAAGACCCCGCGCACGCCCTGCTCGTCCATCACGCGATCCTCGGTCACGGCGAGGCCCATCACGTCGCGAAAGAAGCCGAGCGCGGCGTCGGCGTCGCGTACGACGACGCCCACGTGGTGGATACGGTCAATCATGGAATGCTCCTTCGCCCGGCGTGCGTGGTCGTGAACGAGCCGACGTGTCGTCAGATGCCCTGGTCGCGTCGCCAGTCGCGAATCGCTTCGATGTGTTCGCGGTCGTGGCCGGCGGCATTCGCCAGGTTGTGAGCGGCCCGGCCCGGCACGATGCGATCGAGGTCCACCGTGCCGCGGAGGCCCTTCACTGCCGCCTCGTGGCGTTCGCGGTTCGCACGGAAGTCGCCCATGAGCTGCTCCCACGAGCGCGCACGACCCGGTTCCACGGATTTCGCGTTGTAGGCATCGTCGTCGCCCTCGTAGCCGGGAACGGACGGGCGTTCGCCCGTCGCCATCAGTTCCAGCGCGTGGGACCAGCCGGCCTGCCAGCCACCGAGATGCGCGACGATGTCGTGCACTGACCACTGCCCGGGGCCGAACCAGCCCTCGGCTCGTCGCCCCGCCGGGATGGCGTCGATTGCGTCCATCAGCTCCGCGCGCGCCCGGGCGTTGCCCTCGAGCAGCTCGTCGATCACGTCCGCCATCGAGCCTCCTCCGCCCTCGCACACGCGGGCCCGCGTCCCGATCGTTCCGCCCGTGCGTGACGCGTGCCCTGCGCGAGGCGCGGGCAGGACCCGACCAGGCCCGAGGCGGAACTAGATCGTCAGCACTTCCTGGTACTCGCCCCACTCCTCGCGCAGCACGCCGCAGATTTCGCCGACGGTCGTGTAGGCCTCCACCGCCTCGACGAGCAGCGGCATCATGTTCTCGCTGCTCCTGGCCGCCGCGCGGATCTGGTTGAGCGAGGCCTCGACCGCGGCGTTGTCGCGGCGCTTGCGCAGGGCGTCGAGCCGTCCGGCACGGGTCCGCTCGACCGCCGGATCGACGCGCATGATCTCCGGGTTGATCGTCGTGTCGGTCACGAACTGATTCACGCCCACGACGACGCGTTGCTTCTGCTCGGCGAGCCGCTGGAGGCGGTACGCGCTCTCCTGGATCTCGCGTTGCTGATAGCCCTGCTCGATACCGACCAGCGCGCCGCCGATGTCGTCGATGCGCTCGATGTACGCCCACGTCTCCCGCTCGACACGATCCGTGAGCGCCTCGACGAAGTACGAGCCTGCGAGCGGGTCGATCGTGTCGGAGACGCCGCTCTCGTAGCCGATGATCTGCTGCGTGCGCAGCGCCAGCTCGACCGAGGCCTCCGTCGGCAGCGCGAGCGCCTCGTCGTACGAGTTCGTGTGGAGCGATTGGGTTCCGCCGAGCACCGCAGACAGCGCCTGGAGAGCGGTACGCACGACGTTATTCAGCGGCTGCTGCGCGGTGAGCGTGGCGCCGCCGGTCTGCGTGTGGAAGCGAAGCATCTGGGAGCGCGCGCTCTTCGATCCGTAGCGCTCGGTCGCGATCTTCGTCCAGATGCGGCGGCTTGCCCGGAACTTCGCGATCTCCTCGAGGAAGTTCGAGTGGCACGCCCAGAAGAACGCGAGCCGCGGCGCGAACTCGTCGAACGCGAGCCCGACGTTGATTGCCGCGTCGACGTACTCGATGGCGTTGCCGAACGTGAACGCCAACTCCTGCGCGGCCGTGCAACCGGCCTCGCGCATGTGGTAGCCGGAGATCGAGATCGTGTTCCACTCCGGTAGCTCGTCCTTGCACCACGCGAAGACGTCCGTGATCAGACGCAGCGAGGGGCGCGGCGGGAAGATGTACGTCCCGCGGGCGATGTACTCCTTGAGGATGTCGTTCTGGACCGTGCCGCCGATCTTCGCGAGATCGGCGTGCTGCTTCTTCGCCGCCGCGACGTAGAGCGCGAGCAGGATCGGCGCGGTCGCGTTGATCGTCATCGACGTCGTGATCTGCTCGAGCGGGATGCCGTCGGTCAGCGCCTCCATGTCCTCCAGCGACGAGATGGCGACGCCGACCTTGCCGACTTCGCCGAGCGCCATCGGGTGATCGGAGTCGTAGCCGATCTGGGTCGGCAGGTCGAAAGCGACCGAGAGTCCCGTCTGCCCCTGCTCGAGCAGGAACTTGTAGCGGCGATTGGACTCCTCCGCGTCGCCAAAGCCGGCGTATTGGCGCATGGTCCACAGGCGACCGCGGTACATCGTGGGCTGAACGCCGCGCGTGTAGGGTGACTCGCCGGGGTAGCCGAGCTTCTCGTGGTAGTTCCACTCGGCGAGATCCTCGGGCCCATAGAGGGGCGCCACCGGCTCACCCGAGGACGATTCAAAGAGCGCCTTGCGTTCGGGGAGACGCTCCGTGGCCTTTCCGTAGGTCGAGTTGAGCCAGTCCTGGTTGCTCTTGCTCGGCACAGCGCCGCCTCGGGTTCCCCGCCGCACCCGCTGCGGCGCACCGGTGTTCGTTTGAGCTCGCACGGGAGGTCGAGAGCCGGAGTGTAGATACGCGCGATGAGGTCGATCAACACAACGGGCGGCTCATGCGAGCGGTGATGGGTACGCGTGGCGTCGGGAAGTGGTGGGCGATGGAGGGCTCGAACCTCCGACCTTCCGGGTGTAAACCGAACGCTCTGGCCAACTGAGCTAATCGCCCACGACGGAACGCGGGATGCTAAGAAGCCCCCGATCGAGGGTCAAGGCGTGCCATCGTCGTCGCCCCGGTCTCTTTCCGGCCGACGCCAGGGCAGCGGCGCAGTGATGCCCATGACGAACCACAGATAGCCGAGGATGAGGGCGAGCTCGAACAGCTGACGGGCCGGTGCGCCCAGCCACAGCCGGATCAGGTCGCCCCCCGCCCAGAGGTTGGTCACCAGCGCGACGAAGACCGCAAGGTGCGTGCCAAGATTGAGGCGCATGACGCCAGCGTAGCGCGTGCCGGGGCGGCGCGAAGCACCCGTGCCCAGCGAAGGGGAGCGCCCATCCATGGTCCGGCACGACCCGTTCGACTCGCTCTCGCTGACCGACCTCGAGGAGGCGTCCGGCGAGCTGCATCGCCGCATCGGCGCGGCGCTCCGGCGCATCGGCGAGCTGCGCGCGGAGCGAGACGACGGCGCGGGGAACACGCCCCGCCGGCGCGTCGCCGCGCTGGCGGCGGCGATCGAGCTCGCGTGCAGCACGCTGGGCGCGGCGGGCGCCGGCGGCGCCGCGCTCGATGTGCGCAGCGACCGCCACCCCGCAGTGATCGCCGCCGTGATGTACGCCACGCCCTCGATCCCGGCGCTCCTGGCGCGGCTCGACCAGGACCGCCGCCTGCTGGCGTCGCTCTCGCGATCACTCGAGCCGCGACTGGCGGAGGCGTACGTCACGCCGTGGGGGCACGAGGCGCTGCGCCGTCTGCTCAGTGAGATTGCCGTCGCGGAGCCCGCGCGCTGCGCCCAGGCGCTCGAGCGGCGGCTGTTTGTGCTCGAAGCGGAGGCCGAAGCCGCCGCACGCTCCGTTGCAAGCCGCGAGCCTGACCGTTGATAAGTCGGGAGCCGTGCAGCCTTCACGCCGCTTGCGTCAGACGCTGCGGTGCGTATATGCGAGCAGCATCACGCATCCGATTTCATCAACATCCGTAGTTGTCCCAGCGCTTGGATAACTTGTTGAAACATCTGCCGACGGGTTGCGGACGCACGGCTGTCAGCAATGCGACGCCGAAGCGTCCGCACACGCTAGCGCGACGGATTCGGCACCACCTGGTCCGTGGTCACCGCGAACTCGGAGCCGTCCCACTGGTACGTGACTTCGTGTAACTGCGACGGGCAGCATTCGGCGTCGCCCGCCGCGAACACGCCCTCGCGCGTCACGATCAGTTCGCGATTCAGCTCGAGCCTGCCGTTGTACGCCACGAACCGCACGAGCAGCGGGCGGCCCTCCACGAGGCGGTACACGCCGGCACCGATTTCTCCGGCGGTTCCACCCGAGTCGACGATCGCGACCGCCTCCTCGGGACCGCCGGCGATGAGCTGTGCGAAGAGCACGCGATCGGCGCTGACTTCTCCTCCGCCTGCGCGCGCGATCAGCTCCGCCACGAGCGGCGGCGCAGAGAAGTCGACGTCGCGGAGCGAGGTCACGACCGCGGACACGGGCGAGGGTGATGCAGTCGCGGCCGGCGACGGCGAGGGCGATGGGGTGGCGTCACCCGAGCGCCCGCACGCCATCGAGAGCAGCGCCGCCGC
>JBBDXH010000249.1:0-2905 GCA_040902395.1 Dehalococcoidia bacterium | reverse complement strand
CACGTAGGCACAGACCCGATGGGCAAGCGCCGAACTCGCGCCGATGATCATCCCTGCCACCTCCCCTCGCCCGGCGCGCGGCCTCGAGCGCTGCGTTCTGGCTCACCACAGGAACGCGCCCCATGACGATGGCACCCGAACCGCTCTCCGCCCTTCCCGTGCTCCCCGCCGCCCAGGCGCGCGCGCTCACGCTGGCGTCACGCCACGGCGTCGGGATCCACGAGCTCGCGGGGGTCGTCGAGAGCGACCCGGCGCTGATGGTCGCGATGCTGCGCGCCGCGAACAGCGCGACACAGGCGCCGGCGCACCGCGTGGCCACCGCGCACGACGCGATCGTGCGGGTCGGGCTGCATGCCACGCGCCGCGTGGTCACCGCGGCCGCGACGAATCACGCATTTCAAGACATCGCGCGTGCCGGCATCGACCTCGAGGAGTTCTGGCGACACACGCTTGCGACCGCGCTACTCGCCGATGCCTCGGCCTGGCCCAACGGACCGCGCACTGAGGCCTTCACGACCGGCCTGCTGCACGACATCGGACGGCTGGCGCTGGCGACGTCCGACCCCGAGCGATACCGCTTCGTCGTCCGTCGGGTGCAGGCGGGCGAGCCGACGGACGAAGCCGAGCGCGCGCTCTTCGGCATCGACCACGTGGCCTACGGGCGCGAGGTGGCGGCCGCGTGTGGGCTGGCGCCGGTGATCGTCGAGGCGATCGCCGAGCACCATCGTGGTCAGGGCTCCGCACTGGCATGGGTGACGTACAGCGGTCGCGAACTCGCCGGCCTGCTCGGCTTCGGCGACGGCGTCGCGCCGCCTGCGCTCGCGGTGCCAATCGAGGCGGGCCCGCGCGAGGCGGTCGTACGCTCGCTCGGCGGCGCGGCGGGGATTCGCGCGAAGATCAGCTGGTACCGCGGGCTCGTTGCGGAGCGCGCGGCCGCCTGAGCGACGCGGCCGGCAGCCGATCACGCGGCACGCGATAGAATCCTCTCCTGAGAGCCGCAGCGCGCTCGCGAGGGGATCCGCACTCATCGTCTCGACCCGGTGTTCTGCCTGCAGCGCCAGCTTCGCCGACGGCTTCGGGTTCTGCCCGGAGTGCGGCGAGCGCGCCGAGGCGGCGCCCCCTCACCCCGGCGAGATCCCCGCGCCCGCGCCCGCGCCGCGTCCTCTGCCCCGCCCCGCCGCCACGCCCGGCCCGCCCCGCGTTCGCCTCCCCACCGAGCTCTATCGCTACCGCCAGCGCCTGCGCGACACCTTCGGCTACCCGGACTTCCGCGACGGCCAGGCGACCGTGCTCGCCGCGCTCGCGGCAAGCGATGTGCTCGCCGTCATGCCCACGGGCAGCGGCAAGAGCCTCTGCTACGTGCTCCCTGCGCTCGAAGTCGGTCGCACCATCGTCGTGTCGCCGCTGATCGCGCTGATGCAGGACCAGGTCGAGAGCCTCCAGGCGGCCGGCGTGGCCGCGACGTTCATCAACTCGAACGTCGGCCGCGACGAGCTGAACCGCCGGTTCGCGGACTTCGTGGCCGGCCGCATCTCGCTGCTATACGTCGCCCCCGAGCGCTTCGCGAACGCCCGCTTCACGGAAGGTCTGCGCCGCGCCGGCGTGAACCTCTTCGCCGTCGATGAGGCGCACTGCATCTCGGAGTGGGGGCACAACTTCCGCCCCGACTACCTCCAGCTCGGTGCGGTGCGCGCCCGCCTCGGCGAGCCGCGCACGCTGGCTCTGACCGCGACCGCCAATCCGCGCGTTCGTCGCGACGTGCTCGAGCGGCTCGGCCTCGCCGGCCGTGCGCAGGAGGTAGTGACCACCGTTGACCGCCCGAACCTGCTGTACGCCGTCCACGCCGTCGCCGGCCCCGCGGAGCGCACGCGCTGGGTGATCGCGTACGCGCGGGCGCGGCCCGGGCAGTCCGGCATCGTCTACGCGCGCACGCGGCGCTCCGTCGACGAGCTGGCGGAGGCCCTGCGCGCCGCCGGCATCGATGCCGCCGCGTACCACGCGGGGCTCGGTCGCAACGAGCGATCAACGGTGCAACGGCGGTTCACCGTCGGAGACCTCTCGGTGATCGTGGCGACGAACGCGTTCGGGATGGGCGTGGACAAGCCCGATGTACGTTATGTCGTGCACTACAACATGCCCGCCCGCCTCGAGTCCTACTACCAGGAGGCCGGGCGTGCCGGCCGCGACGGCGACCGGGCCGAGTGCACGCTGCTCTACGCACCCTCCGAGCGGCGCGTGCAGCAGCGCCTGATCGAGCAGTCGCACCCGGACGCGCGCGCCGTGCGCGAGAGCTGGCGGCACTGGGTGGCGCTGGCGCGCGGCAACGGCGGACGGCTCCCGAGCGGGCTGTCCGAAGGCGACGTCGAGCGCTTCGCGATCACGGTCGCCGCGCTGCGCGACTCGGGGCTGATCGAGCCCGTGGCGCTGCGGCTCACGAGCGACGACCCCGAGGCGCACATCGACATCTCGAGCATCACGGAGCACCGCGCGTACGCGGAGGCGAGGCTGCGCGACATGACGGAGTACGCGGAGACGGACCGCTGTCGCCGCGCGCTCATCCTGCGCTACTTCGGCGAGACGCCGGAGGAACGCTGCGAGCGCTGTGACGTCTGCCTCGGCACCGCGACCTCCGAGCGCCCGGACTACCCCGTCGAGCTGTACGACGCGCTGCTCGACCTGCGCGAGCAGATCGCGCGTCAGAGCGGTCGCGACCCGTCGCGCGTGTTCGAGCTGCGCACCGCGCGCGAGCTCGCCGAACAACGACCGCGCACGCCCGAGCAATTGCTCGCGGTCTGGGGCATGGGTGAGCGCCGCGCCGACTGGTTCGGCCGGCAGCTGGTCGCCGTGATCGACGAATGGTCGGAGGCGCACCCTGCGGCGCCGCCGCCCACGCGGCCGGCGCCGG
>JBBDXH010000248.1:0-10571 GCA_040902395.1 Dehalococcoidia bacterium | reverse complement strand
ACGCGGCGATGGCGCTGGAGCACGACATGATCGGCGTCGCCATGACGGCCGGCGGCGTCGCCGTGCTGCCGACGGGCGGCGCCGAGCGGCTGATCGGGCTGAACCCGATCGCGGTCGCCGTGCCCACCCGGCACGAGGCGCCGTTCATCTTCGACGCGTCGATGAGCTCGGTCGCCGGCAACAAGGTGCGCCTGCTCCAGCGGCTCGGGGCGCCGACGGCGCCGGGATGGATCGCCGACGCCGAGGGCACGCCGATCATGGAGGAGCGCGAGATCCCCGAGGGCTTCATGATCCTGCCGCTCGGCGGGACGCGGGAGATCGGGTCGCACAAGGGCTACGGGCTCGGCGTGATCGTCGAGGTGCTCACGAGCGTGCTCGCCGGCACGGGCGCCGGTCCGGACCGGCGCGCCGGCCAGGCGCACCACTTCATCGCCTACGACGTCAAGCAGTTCACGGACCTCGAGGCGTTCAAGGACGACACGGACGCCTACTTCCAGCGCCTGCGCGAGAGCAAGCCGGCGCCGGGCGAGGAGCGGGTCTGGTATGCCGGTCTGCCCGAGCACGAGGAAGAGGGCGAGCGCCGAGAGCGCGGCATCCCGTACCACCCCGAGGTGATCGGCTGGTTCAAGGCCACGCTCGCGGAGCTGGGGCTCCCCGACCGGCTGCCGTAACCCTGGTCGCGTCCGGGACGCTACCCGGCGCGCACCGCGGCGCCGTACGACTCGACGAGGCCGGCGGCGCGCAGCCGCTCGATCTCGGCGGCGTCGAGGCCGAGGTCCTCGCGGAGCACGTCTTCGGTGTGCTGCCCGAGCAGCGGCGCGGCGACGAGCGGGACCTCGCTCCTCGACATCAGCGGCGGCCAGCGCATGAGCGGGAGCTCGCCGAGTGTCGGGTGCTGGACGGTCTGGATGAAATTCCGCGCCTGGAGGTGCGGGTTGGTGAAGAGGTCGTGCGTGTCGAACACGGCGCTCACGGGGACGCCGGCGGCGCCGAGCTCTTCCATCGCCTCGTACTTCGTACGCTCACGCGTCCATGCCGCGATCTCGGGGTAGAGCTCGGCGCCGTGCTCGCGCCGGAGCTCCCCGGTCGCGAAGCGCGGGTCGTCGATCAGGTCGGGCCGGCCGATCGCGGCGCAGAGCATGTCCCACATGCGCGTCGTCACGATCATCGTGAAGACGTAGTCGTTCGGCCCGAACGGCTTGCACGGGAAGAGATCGGTCGGCGTCATCTCGTGCTCTTTGCGCCGGGGCGCGGCCGCCCGCCCCCAGTCGGAGCGGCTCGCGACGACCGTGCGCATGAAGTAGGTCACCGCCTCCTGCATGGAGATCTCGATCTGCTGGCCCTCGCCCGTCTTCAGCTTCTGTACGTACGCGGCCGTGATCGCCAGGGCCAGTTGCACACCCGTCCCGCTGTCACCCACGGTGATGCCGGGCGCCATCGGAGGCGTCTCGGTGGTGCCCGTGACCGAGAACGCGCCGCTCGCCGCCATGGCGACGGAGTCGTAGCTCTTGAAGTGCGCGTACGGCCCGTATGTGCCGAAGCCCTTGAGCCGCGCGAAGATGATCGCAGGGTTGACCTGCTTCATCACTTCGTAGCCGATGTTCAACTTTTCGACGACGCCCGGGCCGTAGTTCTCGACGAAGACGTCGAACTTCGGCACGAGCTTGAGCAGCAACTCGCGGCCCTCCGGCCGCTCGAGGTCGAGCGCGACGCTGCGCTTGTTCGAGTTCCAGTTGATGAAGTACGGCGAGTTCCCGTCGCCGCGCTGGACCCCGCGGCCTGGATCCCCCACGACCGGACGCTCGACCTTGACCACGTCGGCGCCGAGCCAGGCGAGCGCCTGCGTCGCCGAGGTGCCTGCTTCGTACTGGGTCATGTCGAGCACGCGCATTCCGTCGAGAGCCGGCATCCGTCATCCCTCCGCTTGCGGCGCAACTCTCTGCGCCGAACGTGGCGCCATATTACGCTCGCGCTGGTCGGGCAAGCGCGGCAGCATGCCGGCGATCGAGTTCGGCGCTACGGGGGCCTGCGCGTCCCGGTCCCGGCGAAGGGTGGTCGTTCATGAAGGCAGGCGTGCTGCAGTTCTTCTCATGGCCGGAGCGACGGGTGCCGCTCGAAACGGTGTACGAGCGCGCACTTCAACGCATCGCGATCATGGACCAGACCGGTTACGACGCGGTCTGGCTGGCCGAGCATCACTTCAACACGTACAGCGTCTGCCCGTCCGTGCACCTGATGGCGTCGCAGGTGGCGGCACGCACCACGCGGCTGCGCATCGGCACCGCGGTCACGCTCGCCGCGTTCTACCACCCGCTGCGCATCGCCGAAGAGGTGGCGCTGCTCGACATCTTCTCGGGCGGTCGCGTGAACTGGGGCGCCGGCCCGGGCTTCGACAGGACCGAGTTCCGCGCCTTCGGCGTCGAACCGGACGAAGTGCGAGCGCGGCTTCGGGAGAACTTCGACATCGTGCTCGCCGCATGGACGAACGAGCGCATCACGCACCACGGCCGCTACTACGACTTCGACGAGATCGAGGTGCTGCCGAAGCCCCGCCAGTCGCCGCACCCGCCGGCATGGCTGTCGGGAACCTCAGCGGAGTCGGCCGAGTACGCGGCGAGCCGCGGCTACTCGATCATGCTCGACCCGCACTCGACGCACGCGGAGATCGGGGTGAAGTACCGCCACTACCGCGAGCAGCTCGAGGCGCACGGTCACTCGATCGAGGGGCGCGACATCCCGATGGCGCGCCTGCTCGCGATCGCCGAGACGCACGAGCAGGCCGAGGAGATTGCGCGCCGCGGCGCGCAGTGGACGGTCGACTCATACGCCGGCCGGCGCGACCCGAACGTCGACCCCGTGCAGCGCTACCTCGACGGCGTGGTCATCTACGGCACGCCGGACGAGGTGGTCGACCAGCTGCAGCAACTCGAAGAGGAGATCGGCCTCGCGTACCTCCTCTGCTCCCCGCTCAGCCACGAGAGCTTCATGCTGTTCACGGAGCGGGTGCTGCCGCGGGTGGTGAGCTAACCGCTTACGCGCGGCGCGAATAGCATCCGCTCAGCGAACATGCTCGAGATCAGTAGAGGGGCCGACTGATGGAGATCTCCTGCGCGTTCCCGGCGAGCCGTTCGGCGGTGGACTACACGGTGCTGGCGGAGCAACTCGGCTTCCGCCGGGCGTGGTTCTACGACTCGCCGGCGCTCTACCCGGACGTGTGGGTGATGCTGGCCCTGGCCGCGGAGCGCACAGGGCGGATCGGCCTCGGCCCGGCGACGCTGATCCCGCACCTCCGTCACCCGATGACGCAGGCCGCCGCCATTGCCACGCTCGCGGACATGGCGCCCGGTCGCCTCGCCGTGGCGATCAGCACCGGCTATACGGGGCGCCGCGCCATGGGCAAGCCGCAGCTCACACGCAGCTACTTCGAGCGCTACATCCGCCAGCTCATGGCGCTGCTGCGCGGCGAGACGGTCGAGGTCGACGGCGCGATGGTGCGCATGCTGCACCCCGACGGATACGGCGCGGCGCGCCCGATCGACGTGCCCATCCTGGTCGGCGGCAACGGGCCGCGCGGACAGGCCTTCGCGCGCGAGATCGACGCCGCCGGCATCGTCACCAGCGCGCAGGCCGTGGTCTCCGGCTTCGACTGGGTGTCGCCGCTCGCCTTCGGCACGGTGCTCGACGAGGGCGAGTCGCCGACCTCGCCGCGGGCGCTGGCGGCGACCGAGGGCGGCCTCGTCGGCCGCTACCACGGCACCTGGGAGCGCGACCGCGCTGCGCTGCCCGGCCTCCCGCGCGGCGGGCAATGGCTCGCGGCGATCGAGCGGATCCCCGAGCGCGAGCGCCACCTCGCCGTGCACGAGGGACACCTCGTCGCCCCGAGCACCGTCGACCGCAGCGTGCTCGACTTCTCCGAGCTGCCTGCGGCGCTGCTCACCGGCACCCCGGCGGACGTCCGTGAGCGCATCGGCGCGCTGGAGGCCAACGGCGCAACCGAGGTGATGTGGCAGCCGATGGGACCCGACATCGGGCGAGAGATGCGCACGTTTGCGGACGCGCTCGGCCTGTAGCGCGATCGGCGAGCCGGCACGCCGTTCGGCATGGCGCCGAGCGGTCACGGCCGAGAACGGAGTCGAACGATGAGCCATGGCATCGTCCCGGAGCACGCCGAGCTGCCGCCGCCGACGCTCGAGGAGGTGAGCCCGGGCGTCTTTGCCTACGTTCAGCTCGACGGCTCGTGGTTCCTGAACAACGCCGGCTTCGTGGTCGGACCGGACTCCGTGATCGCAATCGACACGCTCGGCACCGAGCGGCGGGCGCACGCGTTCCACGACGCCGTGCGCCGGACCTCGACGAAACCGGTGCAGGCATTGATCAACACGCACAGCCACGGCGATCACACGCACGGCAACTTCGTCTTCTCGCCGGCGTCGGCGATCATCGCGCACGAGCGCTGCCGCGAAGACGTGCGCCGCGCGAACCCGGCCGGGGTGCGCGCGCGGTTCCCCACCGGCGACTTCGGCGAGTTCCCAATCGTGCCGCCGATGATCACCTTCAGCGAGCGCGCGAAGGTCTACGCCGGCGAACTCGAGATCGAGCTCATTCACCTGGGCCCGGCGCACACCACGAACGACGTCGTGGCGTGGCTCCCCGAGCGGCGAGTGCTCTTCAGCGGCGACCTCGTGTTCAACGGCGGCACGCCGTTCGCAGCCGCCGGCTCGATCGCCGGCTGGATCGAGGCGCTCCCGGCGCTGCGCGCGCTCGGCGCGGAGACCGTGGTGCCCGGCCACGGGGCCGTCTGCGGCCCCGACGTCTTCGACCAGGTCGAGGCGTACCTGCGCTTCGTGGAGGACACGGCGGCGCGCGGCTTCCGGGCCGACACGCCGCCGCTCGCGCTCGCGCTCGCGACGGACCTGGGCGAGTTCGCGGGCCTCACGGACCCGGAGCGCATCGCCGGCAACCTCCACCGCGCTTACAGCGAGCTGCGCGGCGAGCCGCGCGGCATGCCCCTCTCGGCGCAGATGTTCGACGACATGATCGCCTACAACGGCGGGCAGCCGCTGCGCTGCCTGGCGTAGGCGGCTTCGAGCGAGCGGGCGCCCTCGCCTAGAGCTGGTACAGCCGCTTGCCGTCGACGTAGGTCTGCTGCACCACGATCTCGCGGATGAACTCGGGCGCGACGGCCGTGGGGTCGTGGCTGAGCACGACCATGTCGGCGCGTTTGCCCACCTCGAGCGTGCCCACCTCGTGATCGCGGTTCATCGCGCGCGCGCCGCCCAGCGTGTAGAGCCGCAGCGCCTCCATCGCATCGAGCGCCTCCTCCGGCGCCACGATCACGCCGCTGCGCGTTCGCCGGCTCACGATCGAGTACAGCCCGATCAGCGGCTCGAGCGGCGCACACGGAAAGTCCGAGCTGGCCGCCACGCTCATGCCGGCATCTAGCATCGACCGCATCGCGGCCGGCGGGGCGTCGATCCCGCGCTCGGCGAGCGTGGCCGCCGCACGATCGCCGAACGTGTAGAGGAACGGCGGCTGATGCACGGCGGTGATGCCGAGGCTGCTGGAGCGCTGCATGTGCTCGCGCGTTGGCGCGGAGAAGTGCTCGATGCGATGCCTTGCGTCGCTCGCCGGGAACTTGCGGAGCGCGCCTTCGAGCGCGTTCAGCGCCTGTTCGATCGCCCACGTGCCCAGGCAGTGGATCGCGACCTGCAGCCCGCGTTCGACGGCCGCGAGCACGAGCTCGTCTGCCTGTGCCTGTGTGTAGTACGGACGCCCCAGCTGCTCACGGCGGCCATCGGGGTGGATACGCAGGCCGGCGTTCTCCGGGAAGACCGGGTCCATGAAGATCTTGACGGTGCCGCCACGCAGGCGGTCGGACACGTCGTCGTCGCTGAAGGCGCCGTGCGCCGCCTTCTCGGGCGGCGCGAAAAACTGGTCCCCCGCGCGCATCTGATGCATGACGATGGGAAGCTTGCCGCGAGCATCCGCGAGGCGATACATCGTGGCGCTCTCGGGCATGACGTTGGCGTCGCCGACACTCGTGATGCCGTGCGCGAGATGCCGCATCGCGTTCTGCTGCACGAGGTCCGCGACTGCGTCCTCGCCGTAGTGGTCGATCAACGAGGCCATCGACTGCTGATGGACGCCGTTCATCGCGCGTTCCCAGAGGGGGCCGTCCGCCTCGCCATTTGCGTCGCGGAGGATGCGTCCGCCATCGGGGTCCGGCGTGCTGCGATCGATCCCGGCCAGGGCGAGCGCGGCCGAGTTCGCGTAGCAGGCGTGCACCGAGGAGTCGATCACGCACACGGGGTTGTTCGGCGCGACCTCGTCGAGGTCGCCGCGCGTGAGCTGGCTCGGCGCGATGCCGCCCCGAGCGCTGTAGCCGAGCCCCCAGATCCAGCGCCCGGGCAGGGCGCCGGCCGCCGCGGCCGCGATCGCATCGAGCACGCCCGGCTTGCCGGCCAGCGGCGGGATGCGGCAGTCCACCGACACCGGCTCGAACACGGTCATGCTGAAGTGGTTGTGAGGATCGACGAAGCCGGGGAGGACGGCGCGTCCGGACAGCTGGACGACCTCTGTGCCGGGGTCGGCGAGGCGGGCGATCTCTTCACTCGCTCCGAGTGCGACGATCTTCCCGTCCCGCACCGCGAGCGCCGACGCGCGCGGCCGGCTCGTGTCCATCGTGACGACGTTCCCGCCCAGCAGTACCAGATCCACGATCGGCCCCCCATCCTCGCTTCGACTCGGCTGCATGGCATGCGCGTGCGCCGCCCTCAGGCGGGCGGCGTCCCTCCGAACAGCAGCGGGCAGCGCGGGACGGCGGCGAGCGCACGCCGCGTCGCCGCCGGCAGGGCCTCGCCCGCGTCCCTGACGGCGGCGATCACGCGCGCGACGTCCTCGAACGTCTGCGCGTCGATCAGGCCGACCGCCTCGCGGCTCTGTGCCTCGCGGACCGCAGCACCGCGTTGCGCATAGATGTCGGCGAGCTCGGCGAAGGCGTGCTGAAGTGCGCGCTGGTACCCACCGGCACCGGGCTCGATCGGTTGAACGGCGGGCAACAGCTGGACGACGAGGCGCGACGCGGACACCACGCGCGCGGTCAGCACCGCGTCCCGCTCCTGCAGCTCGGCGAGCGGCACCTCCTCCTCCGGCATGCCGTACGGCTCACCGTAGACAAAGGCGTCCAGGAAGCCCTGGGTCGCCCCGCACACCTGCGTCGCCCACTGTCGCGCTCGCAACGGCTCGGCAGCCGCGCCCCGCGAGGCGGGCGTCGACGTGGCGACCCGGGCCTCCTCGGAAGGCTCCGCCGGTGGGGCCGATCGCTCGGACGTGAGTGCCACGGGCTGAGCGCAGGCGGCCGCGAGCAGGGCGAGCGCGCCGAGCGCCAGCCCGCGCTGCACTCGGTGCGGCGTCACTGCAACGGGGGCCGACGCTCGCCCCAGCGGGTTGCGCGCTCAAAGGCGTGAGCCACGCGCAGCATGGCAGCCTCGTCGAACGGCTTCGCGGTGATCTGCAGCCCGATCGGGAGCCCGCCCCCGGTGAATCCGGCGGGCACGGAGATCGTCGGCAGCCCGAAGGCGTTGAACGGGGAGGTGTTGCGGAGCGTCTGCAGGCCGATATCGCCGGCGTCGGCGACCGCCGCGAGCGTGGGGGCCGGCACAGGCGAGGTCGGGGTGACGAGGACATCGACCTCGTCGAAGACCGCGATCACGTCGCGTCGCACACGCGCGAGCGCCTGCCGTGCGCGGATGTAGTCGACCGCCGAGATCTCCGCGCCGCGCTGCACGCGTGCCAGCGTGTCCGGGTCGTACGCGTCGGAACGCACGGCGACGTACTCGGCGTGATACGCGTAGGCCTCGGCGAGCAGGACGGGACCGCTGATCTCCCGCAGTCCGCCCATCGCAGGCAGATCGACGGCGACGACGCCGGCGGTGAGCGGCTCGATCGCGGCGAGTGCCTCGCCGATCGCATCCGCGACTTCGCCGTCGAGGTTGTCGTAGAAGTGCCCGCGCGGCACACCCACGCGCAGCGACCGCGCATCGTCGGTGAGTGCGGACGCATAGTTCGGGACCGGGACGTCGACGCTGCTCAGGTCACCCGGGTCGTAACCGGCGAGCGTCTGGAGCATGACCGCGGCGTCCGCGACGGTGCGGGTCATCGGCCCGCTGTGATCGAGCGACCAGCTGAGCGGGATCACGCCGCGGTTGCTGACTCGACCGTAGGTCGGCTTCAGGCCGACGATCCCGCACATCGCGGCGGGCTGGCGGATCGATCCGCCGGTGTCCGAACCGAGCGCGCCGAAGCAGAGGTTCGCCGCGACCGCGGCGGCGGATCCGCCGGAGGAGCCGCCCGCGATGTGCTGCACGTCCCACGGATTGTGTGGCGGGCCGAAGTGGCTGACGTGCGATGTGCCGCCGTACGCGAACTCATGCATGTTGAGCTTGCCCAGGCTGATCGCGCCGGCGTCGCCCAGCCGTCGCACCACTTCGGCGTCGGCGTCCGGGATGCGCTCCGCGAAGAGTCCGCTGCCCGCGGTCGTCGGCACGCCGGCGGTGTCGAACAGGTCCTTGAGTGCGATCGGCACGCCGTGCAACGGGCCGCGCCAGCGGCCGTCGCGGATCTCCAGCTAGGCCGCCGCCGCGGTGCGCAGGGCGGCGTCCGCCGTGACGGTGATGAACGCATTCAGCGTCCCGTCCAGGCGTTCGATGCGGTCCAGGCAGGCGCGGGTCAGCGCGACGGGCGAGACGCGACGTCCACGCACGGCCTCGGACGCCTCCACCAGCGACAGCGCGGTCAGCTCGGCGTCGTTCATGGCGCGCCCGATCTACGCGATGTTGCGCACGCGCGGGTCGAGCGCGTAGCGAAGCCCGTCGCCGATGAGGTTGAAGCACAGCGCGGCGATCCCGATCGCGATCCCCGGAACGGTCGCGACGTGGGGTGCCACACCGAGCACCTGCCGTCCCTCGGACACCATCAGCCCCCAGTCGGCAGTCGGCGGCTGGAGCCCGAGGCCGAGGAAGCTGAGGCCTGCAACGAACACCACCATCAGCCCCACCAGCGTGGAGGAGTAGACGAGGACGGACGGAAAGCTGTTCGGCGCGAGGTGCACGAACATGATGCGCAAGGGAGTCGCCCCGACGGCGCGCGCGGCGTCCACGAAGTCCTGGCCGGTCTGTTCGCGCACCGCGATGTAGGCCACGCGCGTCATCGGCGCGAGCAGCACGATCGTGACGGCGACGAGCACGCTGACGTAGCCATTGCCGAGGAAGGCGGCGATCACGATCGCGAGCACGACGGTGGGGAACGCGAAGAGCACGTCGATCACGCGCATCAGCACGTTGCCGATGATCCCGCCGTAGTACCCTGAGACGAGCGCCATGGACATGCTGAGCGCCATCGCGATCATCACGGGAGCGACGGCGAGCGGCAGCGAGACACGGCCGCCCCAGATCACGCGGCTGAGCATGTCACGCCCCTGGCCGTCGAGCCCGAGCCAGTGCCCCTGCGTGCCGGGGCCCATGATGCGGATGCTGGGATCGGCTTCGTACGGGTCGAACGGCGACACGATCGGCGCGGCGGCCACGAGCACGATGATCACGAGCAACACCACGGCCGCGATCACGGCGAAGCGGTCCTTGCGGTACGCCCGGAACGTGACGACCCACCACGAGTCGACGCGCGGTTTCGCAAAGCGAGTGGCATCGATCACGCTTCGCTCGCCAGCGGCCATGGAGCCTCCTATGCGAGCCGAATGCGGGGATCGAGGATGCTCTGCGATACGTCGGCGACGAAGTTCGCCGCGATGAACGTCACTGCGGTCATGAGCGTGATGATCTGGATGACCGCGGCATCGCGCGCGCCGATCGAGGAGTAGAGCTGCGAGCCCATGCCGGGCCACGAGAAGATGATCTCCGCGAAGATCGAGCCGCCGAGCAGGAAGCCGAGCTGGAGCGTGACGATGCCGATCGTCGTCGGCGCGGCGTTCCGCAGCCCGTGCCGCAGGATCACCAGCCGCTCCTGCAGCCCCTTCGCGCGCGCGGTGCGGATGTAGTCGTGCTGCATGACCTCGATCATCGCCGAGCGCACGAGGCGCGAGATCACCGCCGTGGGCACGGCCGCGATCGTGATCGCCGGAAGCGCAAGGTGTTTGAGCAGATCGACGATCCCGCCCGGTGCACGTGCGTCGTACATCCCGGTCGCCGGCAGCCAGCCGAGCTTGAGCGCAAACAGGAACATCAGCATCAACCCGAGCCAGTAGCCCGGCACGCTCGCTGCCACGATCGAGAGCGTGGTGAGCGACCGATCGCCGAGGCTGTTCGGTCTGGTGCCGGCGTACACGCCGACGGCCACTCCAACGGCGGTGCTCAGCACGAACGAACTGAGCGCGAGGATCAGCGTGTTCCTGAACTTCGGCCAGATCACGGTCGAAACAGGACGGCGGTACTGGTTCGAGTAGCCGAAGTTCCCGGTGGCGGTGTTGCCGGCCCAGACGACGTACTGCTCGTGCCACGGGCGGTCGAGCCCGAGTTCGCTCCGCAGGGCAGCGATCTCGGCGGGGTCCGCCCCGGAGC
>JBBDXH010000247.1:8393-10675 GCA_040902395.1 Dehalococcoidia bacterium | reverse complement strand
CCGCGGCGACCGGTGCGGCCGGCAACACGAGCGCGCTCGTCGGCACGCCGGCGCAGGTGGTGGAGGCACTGCTCGACTACTACGACCTCGGTGTGCGCGCGTTCCTGCTGCGCGGCTTCGACCCACTCGCCGACGCGCACGACTACGGTCGCGAGCTCATCCCCCGCCTGCACGAGGCCGTGCTGGCGCGCGATCGGCACCCCGTCTCGGTCTGACGCAGCCGGCCGTGCGGCGCGGCGGTCACACGCCCAGGGCAGCGTGCAGATCGGCGGTCGGCAGGTCGGTGCCGTAGACGGCGGTCCCCGGCTGCTGCTTGCGTCCGCCGGCGGCGAGCGTGCCGGCGTCCACGGCGTCGAAGCCGATCGCGTCGATCAGCGCGGCGACGGTGCGCTTCGCCTCGGCGTCGTCGCCCGCGATCGGGAGACCGATGCGGCCCGGCGCTCCCGCGGGACGCGCGAGATCGCGAAGGTGCTCCCAGTTGATGTTGTTGAACGCCTTCACCACGCGTGCGCCCGACAGGTAGGCGGCGAGCATCTCGCTCGAAGTCGTGTGGTCGGCGTCGATCTCCGTGTACTGCCCGTCACGGTTCGGGTAGTAGTTATTGGTGTCGATCACCACCTTGCCGGCGACGCCGTCCACCGGCAGTTCGCGATACCGGCCGAACGGCACGGAGACGACCAGCAGCTCGCCCCAGCGCGCGGCGTCGGCGGCGGTCAGTGCCTGCCCGCGCTCGCCGATCGACGCGACGAGCGCGGCGAGCGTCTCGGGCCCGCGCGAGTTGCTCACCGCCACGTCGTGCCCGAGGGCCGCCAGCTGCCGCGCCAGCGTGCCGCCGATCCGACCCGCGCCCATGAACCCGATGCGCATCGCTCGCTCCTCTGCGTGCGTCGGCGGGGTCGCGGCCGGCGACCGGCTCCCGCGCGCCGGCGGCGATCCTACGTGCTCCGCACTTCCCGACGACGCGAGCGAAGAGCCGCGATCGCCGCGTGCGCCGGGTCGAGACGGCCGCCGGCGGCCATCGCGAACGGCGCACGTCGCGGATGCGTTAGGGTGGATCGAGGCGGGACGGGTACAGAATCAACGTCGGAGCACTCGGATGCCGCCGCTGCACGCCTTCGCTGCGTACTACGTGCGCAGCGCCCTCCCCTTTCTGACCGGCCTCGCGTTCGGGTTCATGCTCTTCCGCTACCACCTGCCGCTGCCCCTGGAGATCGCCGCCGGCGCGGTGCTCGTGGTCGCGGGGCCGCTCGCGATGCGCGTGATCCTCGTCCTGCTGGTCGAAGCGCTGCGCGGCAGCCCCGGCGACGATGACCTGGCGCGCAGCATGCGTGACGCGCCCACGACCTTCGATCCGCTCCGCCCGCCCCGGCGCATGCGCTGACACCCGGACCGCCGAAGGGGCGTCGATCACGCCGGGGTCCTTCGCCCTTATGTCTCCCTGGGCCGCCGGCCGGTCGTCCGCGTGCGGCCCCGCGCGCTCGCAGCCGGTCGATCCGGTAGCGTGGCCGGATGCGCATCGGCGTGCTCTCGGACACCCACCTCCCGGCGAGCGTGCGCGACCTCGGCGGGCTCGGCGACGAGGCCGCCGAGTTCCTCGCGTCGGTCGATCTGATCCTGCACTCCGGCGACGTCGTGCTGCCCGCGGTGCTCGACTGGTGCGCGCAGTTCGCACCCGTGCGTTGCGCGATTGGCGGCCACGACCTGTTCGAGGATCCGCGCGCCGCGTCGGTCGTCGTGCTCGAGCGCGAGGGCTGGCGCATCGGCATGGTGCACGACGTGGAGTCCATCCCCCCGACCGTGCACACCGTGCACGACCTCAAGACGGTCGTGTACGGCGACGCGACGCTCGACATCCTGATCGCGGGCGACTCGCACTACGAGCGGCTCGAGTACCGCGAGCGCACGCTGCTGCTCGACTCCGGCAGCCCGATCTTCCCGCACCACCGCACGACCCGCCTCGGCTCGATGGCCCTGCTCGAGCTGACGCCCGAGCGCGTGCGCGCCGAGATCGTCGTGCTGGGCGAGACGCCCGGCGCGCCGAACCCGTCTACGGCGGCGCGCCTCGAGTTCAATCGCGGCGGGCTGATCGCCGCGTCGCTCGCCGGCGAGGCCCACGACGTCTCCGCAGGCACCTTCCGCTGGCGCCCCCGCGCGGCGCCGCCGCTGCGAGTGTGAGGCCATCCAGGAGCAGCAGGTTTCTACCTGCTGGTGCGCGCGCGACACCGCCCGCCGAGCGCCAACCGCCGGCGCGCATCTACGCCGGGTGATCGGCTGCCCGGCGG
>JBBDXH010000247.1:0-8293 GCA_040902395.1 Dehalococcoidia bacterium | reverse complement strand
CAGCAGGAACCAGCAGGTAGAAACCTGCTGCTCCTGGATGGCACCGCCCCGCCGAGCGCCAACCGCCGGCGCGCATCTACGACGGGTGATCGGTGAACCGCACCAGCAGGATCCAGCAGGAACCAGCAGGTAGAAACCTGCTGCTCGGCCGGATGGCGGCACTAGCCCCCGGGCACCTGCCAGAGCGGTCCCGCGGGTGGCTCGTCCGAGAGCACCCACTGCGGCAGCCCCATGCCGTCGCCGAGGTCGATGATCTTCACCTGCACGCGCTTGTTCACGGCGACGTTCGCCGGGTCCTCGAACGACCCGTCGGCCTTGACGATGTTCCCGACCAGGCGCAGCGCGCGAAACTCGTTCGGCTGCCTCGTGCGGTCCCCGCCGAGACCGACACCGCGCTGCTCGTCGAGCTCGATCAACGCGACCGGCGTCTCGGGGTGCGGCAGGAATGCCGCCTGGATTGGCTGCGACAGGATGAAGTACGAGTGGATCGTGCCGCGGCCGGAGACCGCTTCGTAGCGGAACTCCTGGTTGCGGCAGTCCGGGCACATGCTGCGCGGCGGGTACTGGAACATGCCGCACGCGGTGCACTTCGGCAGTCGCAGCTCGCTGCCGGACTGCGCGCGGAAGTAGTTGCCGTTCGGCGCGTCGTTGTCGGGGATGATGAGCGAAGCGCCCAGCCATTCAGCCATCGTCGTGTCCTCCGCGCTCGCGCTAGATGTCGTTCGTCAGGATCAGCGCAGAGCCGGTCGCGGGCTGCGCCCATCCGAGATTCATCGTGTGCACGGGGTTCTTCAACGCGCGGCAATGGCCCGCGCTGTAGTCGTACGTGTGCTCGCCCTGCTGCCAGTTCGGGCAATAGTCGTCCACTTCGCCGCGGAGTTGGCGCACGTTCTCGATGATCATGTTGATGCCGTGCGTGTAGGTCTCGCAGAGGTGGCCGCCGCTGGTGTTGTTCGGCCGCCTCCCGCCGAGGAAGATCGTGCCGTCAGAGACGTAGTTGCCGCCCTCGCCGATCGGGCAGAAGCCGTACGCCTCGAGCTGGAGCAGGCTCGTGAACGTGAAGGCGTCGTACGACCCCGTGGCGTCGATGTCTTCGGGGCCGACGCCGGCGTTCGCGAAGACCGCGTCCTTCGTGTAGATCCCGGCGACCTGGTTAATCGGTCCGTCGTTGAAGTGGTACTCGGGCCGCCACTTCGAGGCGCGGCCGCCGGAGCCTTTGATCGCGACCACCGCGTGCTTGAGGTCCCGCGCCCGCGCCACGTCCGTGACCACGAGTGCCACCGCATTGTCAGTCTCGACGCAGCAGTCGAGCAGGTGGAACGGGCGCGCGATGTAGCGGCTGGCCAGCACGTCCTCGACCGTCACGCGCTCCTTGTAGAACGCCTTCGGGTTGTTCGACGCGCCCCAGCTGTGCGCCATCTTCACGTGCGCGAGCTGCTCGGACGTCGTCCCGTATTGCTGCATGTGCTTGACGAAGGAGAGCGCGAACGAGTTGAGCGGGCTGGCGATGCCGTACATCGACGTGTAGAGGCCGCTCAGACCGTGCTCCACCGACCACGGCGCCAGGCGCGCGGTGCCGCTCGGCGGATTCGCGCCCATGCGTCGGAACGTCCGGCCGTTCATCGAGCGGTAGATGATGAACGCGTCACACGTGCCGGCCTCCATCGCGCCGATCGCCATGGAGACGAGCGTCTCGCCCGAAGATCCGCCGCCGACGGTGTCTGCGTGATAGTCGAGCCGGATGCCGACGTCGGAGGAGATCGCCTCGGAGCTGGCGGCGTCGCCGACGGCGTAGCAGGTAATGCCCCAGCTCGTGGAGTCGTAGTCGAGCCCGGAGTCGTCGATCGCATGCTTGATCGCCTCGGCGCCCATGGCGCGCGTCGTGCGACCGGAGTTCCGGGAGAACTCCGTCTCGCCGACGCCGACGATCGCGTACTTGTTGCGAAGCAGGCCGGAGCCCTTCGTCACGCTCTCCTCCTCATCCTCGGTCGTACGTCCTACCGGGTCAGGCGTCGTGATACACGAATCGACCCGCGGAGCGCCACGACGGGCGTGGTGGGACGCGGGCTCAGCGCCGCCGCCGACCGGTCGACAGGTGCCGCCGCGCGTGATTCGTGCCCTCCGGCGCGAACCGTCGATGACCGTGGGCGCCGACTCCCGGATGCGAGCGGCGCAATGGGGCGCGACCACGCGCGACCACGCGCGACCACGCGCGATCGCCGCAGCCGGAGCCGGCCCGATGGCGCCACCTGCGGCGGGGCGGCGCGGGGCCCGCGAGGCGAACGCCGGCCCCGCGTTTGGCGGCCGAACGGTGCGGTGCAGTTCGGCTCGTGAGCGGAGCTTCAGCGCGCTGCGGTGACGCCCGCGCGATCCGCCGCCGCGCGGCTGTACGACGCGGAGACCAGGTGGCCGCGGCCCGACTCCGTCGGGGCGACGACCAGGCGCTGGCGGTAGACGCCGCCGGGGACGGTCCGCGAGGCGACGTGCCCCTCGGCCGGCGCCATGGGGCGGTCGACGCCGTCCACCAGCGCCTCCTCCACGGCCCGTCCCTCCATTTGCGCCGGTCGCTCGATGCCGAGGATGCGCAGGATCGTCGGCGCCAGGTCCGCGTGGCCCGTCGCCACCTCGACCCGTGCGGCAGGTCGGAACGCAGGGCCGCGGGCCACGGTGAACGTGCGGAACTCCCATGGGCTCATCGAGCCGTGCGTGCCCCGGCCGGCTGCGCCGCCGGAGGAGTAGACCATCCCCGGCTGGCCGTGCTCGTTCACGCCGTCGTTCCAGCCGAAGGACATCAGTAGATCCGGCGTGCGGTCGCCCTGTAGCCCGAGCAAGCGGGCCGGCAGCGTCCCCTCGATCGCACCGACGCGGTCCGAGGCGAGGATCGGACCGGCCCACGGCTGGGCCATGAGCCACGCCGCCAGCCGGTCCGCCACCGCGGGGTCGTGCTGGTCGATGTAGAAGAGCGCCGAGCCGCCGTTGCCGGCGACGATCACGCCGCCGGGCTCACCCGGTCCGGCGAAGCCCTCCGCCGCAAGCAGGTCGCTCAACGGCACCGGCTCGATGATGGTGGACTGCCCGTGGTCACACGTCACGATCACGTTCGTCTCCGGCGCGCGCCCGGTCGCCTCCAGCCAGTCGAGCAGGCGGCCGAACTCGGCGTCCGCGTCCGTCGCCGCCTGGCGTGTCGTGGGCGAGTTCAGGCCGGCGCCGTGCTGGGAGCTGTCCGGCTCCGAGAACCACAGCAGCGCGACCGCCGGGTTGCGTTCGGCGAGGACGTAGTCCGTGAACACGCGCGTCAGCTGCCGGATGCGCGGCGTGTTCGGCAGCACCTTCTCCGGCCACGGACCGAACCGCTGCACCACTTCGTCGAACAGGCCGCGAGGCAGGGCATAGTCGGTGTGGATCGTGGCGCCCAGCGCCGCGTCCTCGCCGTTCGGGTGGTGGACGAACGCCTGGCCGGACGTGCCGACCCCCGCAGCGACGTACTCCAGTCCGCGTTCTCCCAGCAGATCCGCGAGCGTCGGGACGAAGAGCACCCGCCCCGTCCTGCGCCGCAACTCGGTGAGTTGCGGCTCCATGGCGTCCATGGGCTCGGTCGGGTGGTACTCGGGCACGAGCGAGAGGTTCGCGTGCAACCCGTGGGTGCCGGGGAAACAGCCCGTGGCGATGGCGGCGGCGTTGAGCCGGGTCACGCTGGGGAAGACGGGCCGGTGGTTCGCGAAGCGCGCGCCTTCCGCCGCGAATGCGGAGAGCCGCGGCATCAGGTCGGGCGTGACGAGCTCCTCGTTCAGTCCGTCGAAGACCACGATTACGACCTGCGTCATCGGTTCACTCCCTCCCGGGTGCGACCCCGGCCGTCCTGCGTCAAGCGCGAGCCGCGGACGAGGCGTCGGCCACCGCCGCGTACTCACGCATCAGCCACTCGCCGATCGAGCGATTCTCCATCCCGTCGAAGCCGTCGAACCGTGGTCCCCAGGTGATGATCGGGACCGCCTGCTCGTGGACCGAGCCGTGGGAGCGGATCGCGATCGGGCGCTCCGGCTCGTCGCCGGCGCCGAACGCGGTCTCCTCGTCGCCAAGCAGCACGAGGTCGCCGATCAGCTCCGGGTCGAGGTGGAACTCTGCGGCCGCGTCGTCGCGTCGCAGCACCCGCTCGACGCCGGGCAAGGCAGCGAGCACCGCGGCCGCGCGATCCTCGTCGGCCCGGGCCACGTGGACGTAGGCAGAGCCCGACATGTTGCCGTGGTGCTTCACGTACCGGTCCTGGAGGGTGGAGATGCTGACGCCGGCGATGCCCGCGGCCGCCAGCACCGCCTCCGGGCTGACGCCGCGCCGCTTCGCGCTCATGCCGTGATCCGCGGTCACGGCGAGGCTCACGTCCGGGATGCCTTCGATCAGCGCGCCGACCAGGCGGTCCGACTGCGCGAACGTAGCGCGCGCGTCCGGCGCCTCCGGCGGCAGCATGTGACTCAGGTAGTCGGTGGTGGTGATGTAGAGCAGGTCAGGGCGCTCCCGTTCGAGCACGAGCCGTGCCGCGCGGAGCAGCCACAGGTTCGCCTCGTACGAGTAGATCGCCGGCGGCGCGCCGAGCGCATCCACCGCCCAGGGCGGCGGCTGCTCCACCGAGAACGTCACGTGCGCGTCGCGGCCGATGATCGCAGCCAGCTTGTGCTTGGAGGAGATCGCGGCCACCCGCTCGCCGGCCTCGGCGGCGCGCTGCAGCAGCAGCGGCGCGCGGATCATGTCCGGCGACTCCATGTAGATCTCCTCGCCGTCCCGTCCGATGGCGAAGTTGGAGTTGATGCCGTGCTCGGCCGGCGTGAGGCCGGTCAGGATCGAGACGTTGTTCACGTTGGTCACGGACGGGAACTGGCTGCGACCCACGACGAAGCGGCCCTCCCGGCCGAGTCTGTCGAAGACCGGCGTCTCGGCGCATTCGACGTACTCGGGGCCCATACCGTCGAAGCAGATCACGATCAGCGGCACGCGGAACCCACCTTCCCTACACGCGGACGCGGGGGTCGAACAGCCCGTAGATGAGGTCAACCGCCAGGTTGACGAACACGAACGCGACGGTCATCACCATCACCATCGCCTGCACGACCGGGTAGTCGCGGTTCCGGATCGCCTGGATGGTCAGGTCGCCGATCCCGGGCCAGTTGAAGACCGACTCCACGATCACCGTGCCTCCGAGGAGGTTACCCAGGGCCAGGCCCATCACCGTGATCGTGGCGGTCAGCGAGTTGGGCAGGACGTGCCGCGAGAGCACCCGCAGTCGCGGGAGACCCTTGGCGTGGGCGGTGCGCACGTAGTCGGCCAGCATCTCGGAGCGGATGTCCGACCGCAGCGTGCGCACGAGCGTCCCGGAGATGTCGACGCCGAGGACCAGCGCCGGGAGCACCAGGCTCCCCGTCGCCGGCAGCCACTGGAGTCGCACCGCGAACAGCAGCAGCGCGAGGATGCCGATCGCGAACGTCGGCACCGAGATCATGAGCGTGGCCAGGACCGTCGCCGCGTGGTCGAAGACCGACCCTCGGAACGCACCCGCGAGGACACCCAGTGGGACGCCGATTGCCAGCGCGACCGCCATCGCCGCCACGCCGAGTTGCACGGTCTTCGGGAACGCGTAGCCGAACAGCGTGGTGACCGGCAGGTTCGTCCAGTACGAACGGCCCAGGTTCCCCGACACCAGGTTGCCGACCCAGTGGACGTACTGGACCGGGATCGAGTGATCCAGGCCCATCTGTTCCCGGATGCGCGCCTTGGATTCGTCCGACACGGCGCCCTGGACGGCGAGCACATCGGCGATGTCGCCGGGAACCACGCGCAGCAGCAGGAACGTCAGCATGGACGCCAGCAGGAGGGTGGGCAGGACCTGCGGCACGCGCCGGACGGCGTAGGTCATCATCAGCCGCGCCTCGGGTCCAGCCACTCCCGGCTGCCCTCGCCGATGAGGAACCAGCCGAGGATGACGAGGCTCAGCGCCGCGATCGGGATCACGGCGACGTGCGGCGCGATGTACACGGCCTGCGTCCCCTCCGAGAGCATCCGCCCCCACGACGGGTCGCTCGGCGACACGCCCAGCCCGAGGAAGGAAAGCGACGACTCCGCCACCATCGCGCCGGAGACCGCGAACGACCCGTGCACCACCAGCAGGCCGGCGACGTTGGGTCCGATGTGCCGGAGCAGCATCATCCACCGCCGCTGACCCAGCGCTTCCGCCGCCAGCACGTAATCCAGCGACGCTTCGCGCATCACGGCGCCGCGGATGATGCGCGCGAAGTACGGGACGTAGCCGATGGCAAGGGCGATGATCACCGACCGCTGGCTCGCGCCCAGGGTCACGATCAGCACGAGCGCCAGCAGGATGCCCGGGTACGCGAGCTGCACGTCCAGCACGCGCATGATCGCCGCGTCCAGCCACCCTCGACGGAACCCGGCCCACGCCCCCAGCAGGGCGCCGGCCGGCATCGCGATCGCGATCGAGGTGATGCCGGTGCGCAGCGTGATCCTCGCCCCGTGCAGCAGCCGGGAGAGGACGTCCCGTCCGAGTTCGTCCAGCCCGAGCAGGTGCTGCGCCGAGGGCCCGGCGTAGCGCGCGTAGGTGTCCTGCACGAGCGGGTCGTACGGGGCGAGCAGCGGGGCGAGCAGGGCCGCCGCCGTCGCGATCGCCACGATCGCGGAGCCGGCCCAGAACTGCGGGCTGCGCGGCCAGCGCGGACCCGCTCCACGCTTCGGCCGGGCTGCAGCCGCAGCCGGCCGGCGCATCGCGATCGTGGCCATGATTCGCCTCCCGTCCGGCCGCTATGAGCCGAGGGAGATGTGGCTCACGCCGCCATCCAACCGATTGAAGTTCGCCACCGCGCCGGTCTCCCAGCCGGTCACGTCCCCGCGGATCGCGGTGATGCCGGCCCGGTGGTAGACGACGATCGTGAACAGCTTGTCCATCGCCACCTGCCACGCCTGCAGGTACTTCTGGCGCCGCTGCTCGCCGTCCACGGAAGCCCACGCCTCCTTCACGTATTCGTCATACGTCGCGTCCTGCGGGCCACCCCACAGGCCGGGGTTGGGGCCGTCCGACATCATCCTGACGAACCGCAGGGCGATGTCCGAACGGGGGCCGGAGCCCGCGTAGTAGAGATCCCAGTCGTACGCCTGGAGGCGGGTCTCCGTGGTCACGTCGTCCGCCACCTGGAGGTCGGGCTGGATCCCCAGCGCCCGCAGCTGCCCCGCCACGACCTCGGGCTGCTTCGGATCGGTGTTGACGGGCATGAGCGGGGTGAGCGTCGCCGGGTCGACGCCGGCGGCGGCGAACAGCTGGCTCGCCTTCGTCGGGTCCGGCTGCGCGAACGGGTCCACGATCTGATCGGACCAGTAGAAGGAGCCCGGAGGCGCCATCTGGTCCGCGACCGCGCCCGTGTCGCCCGTGGCAAACTCCGTGAGCGCGGCCTTGTCCAGGAGGTGGCCGATCGCCTGCCGTACCCGGATGTCGTCGTACGGGGCTCGCGGGCTGCGGTTATTGAAGGAGAGGAACTGCCATGAGGTCGCCTTCTCCAGCTGCATCTCGATGTCGCTGCGGCCACGCAGCAACTCGCGCTGGTCGATGGAGACCCCGCTGATGTGGACGTCACCCGCGAGCAGCGCCGGGGACGGGTCGCCCGAGAGGTTCTTGACCTCGATCTTGTCGATCAGTGGGCGGCCCGCCTGCCAGTAGTCCGGGAACCGCTCCAGGAAGATGCGGTCATTCGGGATCCACTGCTTCCAGACGAACGGACCGGTGCCGATCGGCTGGGTGATCGTCCCGTCCCAGCCGGGCGACTCCGGCGCCATGATCCACAACTCCGACAGCAGCGAGAGCATCGGCGAGTACGGTGCGTTGAGCCTCAGCGTGACGGTCCGGTCGTCCGGCGTCTCAATCGAGTCGATGCGATCCGCCACGCTTTTCAGCCACGCGCCGTCCGTGCCCTTGATCCGCTCGAGGTTGAGGCGCACGTCCTCAGCGGTCAGCACGCGGCCGTTGTGGAACTTCACGCCCGGCCGGAACGTGAACGTGTAGTTGGAGGCATCCGGCGCCTCGAACCGCTCGAGCAGGAAGTTCTGTGTGGCCCCGGCGCTATCGATCGCCGTCGGCGTGTCGCTGACGAGCGACGGGCTGGGCATGGTCCCCGTGTGCCGGTGGAGGTCCTGCGTCTGCGGGGTGTCGCGCAGCAGCAGCGTGCCGCCGCGCTTCACCTCGGGCGTGCCGCTGGCGCCGGCCGCGGCGGCCGGCGCACCCGACGCCCCGCCGGACGCG
>JBBDXH010000246.1:0-1598 GCA_040902395.1 Dehalococcoidia bacterium | reverse complement strand
CCCCGTCGCCACATCAGGAACCGAATCGTCGTGAAGCCACACGCATCTCTCCAGACCGTCGCGCTCCTCATCTCAGTTGCGTGCGCGGGGGCATGCTCGCAGGGCGACGGCCGCCCGATCTCCGAAGGAGCGAGGGCCGCGCAGACCGTGGCCGAGTCCCCACCCACGCACGTCGACAGCATCCTCCCGATCGAGGAGCACCTCCGGCGCTTCCGCCTGGACCTCGGCGCCGAGCCGGCAGCCCTGTCGGGCGGAGCGCGCTCACGCGACGCCCTGGTGGCCCGCTTCGCACGCGCGCTCACCGAGCGAGACACCGCCGCCTTCGCCGACATGCTGCTGACAGGCGCCGAGTTCGGCTGGCTCTACTATCCCCACACGCGCTTCACGGCGCCGCCCTATCGGCTCGCTCCCGAGCTGCTCTGGATGCAGATCCAGAACGGCTCGAGCCGCGGCTTCGGTCGCCTTCTGGATCGGTTGGGGGGCACCACGGCCGACGCGGGCACGTACCGCTGCGCGCCGGAGCCCATCGTCGAGGGGCCGAACACACTGTGGGAGGGGTGCGTCCTCACTGCCGCGGCGCCAGGCGCAGAGCCCAAGGAGATCCGCCTCTTCGGCAGCATTCTCGAGCGGGACGGGGTCTTCAAGTTCGTGTCGTACACGAACGACTTCTGATGGCGCGAAGGCCCAGGAGGATCGCATGCTGCAGCCGAGCCACCGTCGTGCCTTCCTGAAGCGCGTGCTCGGTGCCGGCGCGGCGCTCTCCGCGAGCGGCGCGCTCGCGCCCCGAGGAGCGTCCGCGTCACCCGGGGTCGAGGCGGGGGCGGCCGCGCCCCGGAACGCCTCGCCCCAGCCCTCCCCCATCGGCGGGCTCGACCACGTCGCCGTCCCGATGCAGAACGCCGACGCGATGATCACCTTCTACGGCGCGCTCGGCTTCACGGTGCGGGACGGCGCGCAGATCGTGTCCGTCCACTTCGCGGACCAGAAGATCAACTTCCACCGTCCTGTGCTCTGGCAACGTGAGACGTTCACGCTGCGCGCTTCGGCAGCGCGCCCCCCGTGCGGCGACTTCTGTTGGGTCTGGAACGGGAGCGAGGAGGCGCTCCGCGCCGCGCTCGCACGCGCCGGCGCGGCGATCGAGACGGAGGGGCAGCGCGACGGCGGCCGCGACGGCGGGAATGCGGTTGGTCAGAGCATCTACACGCGCGATCCCGACGGTAATCTGCTCGAGTTCATCCGCTACGTGTGACGCGCAGCGCAACCCCGCCGCCGGCGCCGCGGGCATGCGCGGGGTCCGCGGACCGCTAGCCGCGCCTGAGAAGCGTCGGCTGGGGCCGGCGTGAGTCGTCCAGCTCGGGGTGGTCCAGCGTGTAGTGGAGGCCGCGGCTCTCTTTCCGGCTCATGGCCGCCTCGATCATGCATTGGGCCACGAGGGCGAGGTTGCGGAGCTCGACCAGGTCGGGCGTGAGCTTGAAGTGCCAGTAGTAGTCGGCGATCTCCTCCCGGAGGAGCACGATCCGGCGCTTCGCGCGCTGGAGGCGCGTGTCGCTCCGCACGATGCCGACGTAGTTCCACATGAAGCGCCGGATCTCGTCCCA
>JBBDXH010000245.1:0-1608 GCA_040902395.1 Dehalococcoidia bacterium | reverse complement strand
AGGGTTCCAAAGAACGAACGATTTCTTCACAGCCTCTGAGCCCGTCGAAGGACGCTCGGCTCGGGGCCTCCGCCCCGAGCCCGTCCACAGCAACGGCCGGCCGCGGGCGTCCTTCGACAAGCTCATGATGAGCGGAGACAAAGTGACGGTGTGCTCCGTCGGTGGCGATGGTGTGCGCCGGTCGGGGCGCGGCGGGCACGGCTCGAACGCGAGCGCGCGCCGATCAAGCGTTGCCTAGCGGAGGGTATGCGAGTGCTCTGGGTCATCCTGATCTTCGTGATCGGCGTCGTCGGGCTCGTCTCGCTGATCACGGCCATCTCGTCACGTGGGAGCGGCGAACGGCGGGTCGGCGCGCTCGCGGCGGTGGCGGTCTGCGCGCTCCTCAGCGTGGTGCTGACCGGGATGTTCAGCGTCCACGTCGTGCAGGCAGGTGAGGTGGGCGTCGTGCGGACCTTCGGATCCATCACCGGGCAGGTGGACGAAGGGTTCAAGGTCACATGGCCATGGCAGGACGTCGCGAAGTGGAACATCAGGCTCCAGACGGTCGTTCCCGACTCGCAGTGCGGCGACGGGTCCGAGAACTGCCTCAATGCCTTCTCGTCCGAGAGTCAAGACGTGTTCATCGGAGCGGTCGTCAACCTCAGGGTTGATCCGCGCGACGTTCAGGAGCTGGCGCGCACGGTGGGTGGGAACTACGTCGAGCGGCTGGTGCTGCCGCGACTCAGCCAGATCGTGAAGGACACCACGGTCCAGTATCGGAGCGTGGACATCGCGCCGAATCGCGAGCGGATCCGGCAGGCCGTTCGCGAGCGCCTGGGCGCCGAACTGGCCGTCAACTCGATCAAGGTCGAGGACCTGCTGATCACGAACATCGACTTCCGCCCGGAGTTCAAGGCCGCGATCGAGGCGAAAGTGAAGGCGGAGCAGGACGCGCTCACCGAGGAGAACAAGGTGTCCATCGCCCGCGCGCAGGCCGAACAGCGCGCTGCCGAAGCGCTGGGCAACGCGAACAAGCTGCGCATCGAGGCGCAGGGTCAGGCCGACGCGAACCGCTTGATCAACGACTCCCTGACCCCGCTGCTCATCCAGTTCCAGGCCGTACAGAAGCTCGCGGACAACGTGCAGATTGCGCTCATCCCGAGCGGCAACGGCATCATCATCGACCCCGCGACGTTGCTCGCCGGCGCCGTCCAGCCATGACGCGTCGCCCGCCGCGCGGGCGCGAGCGCCCGCGCCGCCGGGCCAGGGGCTGTGTGCCGACCGCGCACCGGAACCCGCTGACGGCGCGCACGTCCGCATGAACGAGTCGTCGCGCGCAGCGGCGCTGGCACGGCTGCGCCCGTGGGCCGAGCGGGCGCGCGGCTTCTCGGGCTGGTCGTTCGATGCAATCCATGAGCGCTACCTCGACGACGACAAGCCGTGGTCGTATCGCGGGCTGGTGCGCGACCACGCCGCGCGCGCCGGCTCCGTGCTCGACCTCGGCACCGGCGGCGGCGAGCGGCTCGCGGAGCTGCGCTCCGCGCTCCCACGCCGCGTGGTCGCGACCGAGCAGTGGCACGTCAACGCGCCGATCGCCGGCCGGCGGCTGGCGCCGCTGGACGTCGCCGT
>JBBDXH010000244.1:3109-10942 GCA_040902395.1 Dehalococcoidia bacterium | reverse complement strand
CCCGGTGTTCCTGGTCGTGCTGCTCTACCCGGCCGGGGTCGAGCTGCTCGGCCTGACCAGCTAGGCAGGCCGGATGCACGCAGGCAAGGAGGCATGGCATGACGTGGCGACTGATGGAGCTCGTCGGGCGGCTGCACCGCGAGGAGAGCGGGGCGGCGATGGTGGAGTACGCGATCCTCTCGGCGGTGATCGCGGTGGTCGCGCTGACCGCCGCGCGGACGCTGGGCACGTCGGTGACCCGCGTGTTCAACCAGGTCGTCCAGGCGCTGGCGACCGTCTGATGGGACGACCGCTGCGCCGGCTGGCCGACGAGAGCGGCTCGACCACGGTCGAGCTGGCGCTCGTGCTTCCGGTGCTGCTGATCGTGCTGCTGGCCACCGTGCAGATCGCGCTCGTCTCCCACGCGCGGACGGTCGTCGCGACCGCGGCTGCGGAGGGCGCGCGGGTCGCCGCCTCGGAGGGCGCGTCGCCGTCGGCCGGCACAGCGCGCGCCCGCCTGGTCCTGCGGTCGGGACTCGGGCGCGGCGGAGCCTCTTACGGGGTTTCCGTCGGCCAGTGGAGCGGCACGGTGGTCGCACAGGTGAGCGGCGGATACCCGCTGTTCATCCCCTGGCTCGGGCGGCACAGCGTCTGGCTGCATGCGCAGGCCGAGGTGCGAAAGGAGGGCCTACGCGGTGGACCATGAGATGACGGGTCGAGCACCGCCCCGGACGAACCTGAGAACCCTGCTGCGCGGGGAGCGAGGCAGCTCCCTCGTTGAGGCCGCGCTGGTGCTGCCCGTGGTGGTGGCGCTGGCGATGGGCGTGGTGATGGCCGGGCGCGTGGTGCAGGCGAAGATCGGCGTGCAGGCCGCGGCCCGCGAGGCCGCGCGCGCGATGGCCGTGGCCCCCTCGCCCTGGGAGGGCAGCTCTGCGGCGTGGACATACGGGCAGTCGGCGGCGCTGGCGCACGGACTCTCGCCGGCCCGCTTCAGCCTCTACGTCGACAACGGGGGCTTCGCGCGGGGCGGCACTGTCCGCGCGGCCGCCTGGTACTGGATACAGCTCGCCGATCTGCCGTTCCTCGGGCGCTATCAGCTCATGGTGTCGAGCACGCACATCGAGCGCATCGAGCTCTACCGCGCCCGGTCGGGGGGCCCGCCATGAGCGCGCTGCTCCGTCGCTTCGCCGCCGACGAGAGCGGACAGGCGATGGTGCTGGTCGCGCTCTTCCTGCCGGCGCTGATCGCGGTCGCGGGGCTCGTCACCGACGGCGGGATGGTCTTCGCCGAGCGGCGTGACCTCCAGAACGTCGCCGACGCCGCGGCCGCCGCGGGGGCGATGCAGATCAACCAGGACACGTACCGCGCGAGCGGCGGGCAGGTGGTGGCGCTCGACTGGGCGCCGGCCTACACCGCCGCGGCGACCAGGCTCGCGCAGGAGGGCGGCCTCTCCTACACGGTGTGGGTGATGCCGTGGGCCGTGCAGGTCTACGCCACGCGCAGGGTGCCGATGCACTTCCTGAGCCTCGTCGGGATCGGCGGGGTGTGGATCCACGCCAACGCCGGGGCACAGCCGAGGCCCGGCGTCTACGGATCGGTGCCATGACCGCGCGCTGGCGGTGGGCGGTGGTCGGCGCGGTCGCGCTGGTGGCGCTCGTCGGGATCGTGGTCGTCGGGATGGCGGTCGTCGTGCGATCCCCGGCGGTCGAGCAACCCGCCGGGCCACCGATCGCGACGGCGACGCCGGTGCTCGCGAGCACGACGGTCATCCCGGAGACCGCGACGCCGAGCGCGACGCCGTCTGCGGAGGACGAAGTCGGCGCCGCGTACCTCGCGAGCTGGGCCGCCTACACACGCGCGGTTCGCGAGCTGGATCCCAGCGGGCTCGATGCGGTCATGACCGGGCCGATGCTGGACCGTACCCGCGCCGAGATCGCGGACCTCCAGAACCAGGGCCGCGCAGCGCGGATCGTGGTCGATCACCACTTCGTCGTCGCTCGCATCGACGCGGTCGCCGGCACCGCGACGATCGTGGACGAGTACGTGAATCGCAGCTACCTGGTGAACGCCGAGACGGGCGAGCGGATCGGCGCAGTGCCACCTCCGCACACCGTCTCCGACACCTTCTACCTCGTACGGGAGAACGACCAATGGAAAGTGCGAGACAGCGTCCGCACCGTCTTCCAGTAGCGAAGGGCGCCAGCATCGGCCTCGTGCTCGCCATGGTGGCGGCGGCCGCGCAGGTGAGTGACGCCCGCGCTCAGGTCCCGGGCGGGTACTCCCCGTACCCGACGACCCCGCAAACCCAGGTCTGGGTTTCGTCGGGCGCGGGCGGCGTGACCATATATATACGTACGTCCAGCGCTAGCCCTGGCTCCCCGGGCAGCCCGGGCAGCGTGAGCTACTACGCCCCGCCCCCGCCGCAGTGCTTCTCGTACGTGATGAACATCGGGTACGGCATTGCCAGCGCGATCCGGATCGGGCTGCTGCAGCACCCGGGCACCCTGCCCTGGTACGTGGTCTGCACCAACGGCTGGTCGGGCGTCGTGTGGGTGCCGACGAACAGAGGCACGCCGCGCGTCGTCGTGATCGCGCCCGAGCCCGTCATCAACCCCTCAGTGGTGGCAGCCCAGCTGATCTCGACGATCCCGCTCCCGCCGATGAGCATCGGCACGAACCCCGCGACCGGCCTCGTTGCACTGCCCTCGTGGTTCTGGGTGGCGGGCTACGACGGCCAGCCGCGCACTGCCGCGCGCACGCTGGGCGGGACGACCGTCTACGTCATGATCTCGCCCTCGCGCTACCAGTGGAGCTTCGGGGACGGCGGGGCGCTGGCCACGACCTCGCCCGGCCGCGCCTATCCCTCGACGAGCGACATCCAGCACCGGTACCAGCGCACATCCCTCAGCGCCGGCGGGATCTACTGGGTGACGCTGCAGGTGACGTTCACGGCGTGGTACCGCGTGAACGGCGGCTCCTGGCTGCCGCTCACACCGATCACGCGCTCCTACAGCCAGGCCTACTGGGTGCAGCAGCTGCAGTCGGTGCTCACGAGCTCGTAGCAGGAGACGACGCATGGCGAACGTCGCGACCGTCGAGAGACGCTACGCCGCCGGGGCATCCACCCGCGCGAGCCTGCTCAGTTCGGTCGCGCTGCTCGCTCTCGGCGCCGCTCTGGCCTGGGCGCTGTGGCGGATCGGCGGGCCGCTCGGCCGTCCGTCGTCGCTGCCCGCCTGGCACGACGTGCAGTCCGCGCTCACCGCGTCAGAGGTCTCCGACGCCGTCGCGATCGGTGCCGCTCGGGCCGTCGCCTGGGCCGCGATCGCATACCTCGACGCGGTCGTGCTGCTCCGCGTCGCCGTCACGAGCGCGTGGCGCCTCACCGGCGGCGCGGGCTGGGCCGGCATCGCGTTCTGGTGGAGCGACCTCGCGACGATCCCGCTCGTGCGGCGCGCGGCGGACAGCGTGCTCGGCGCGGCGATCGTGTTCGGGGGCGCGCGACCGCCGCTCCCATCGAGCCTCGTGGGAGCGAACGAGCCACGTACCGCGGAGGTGCGGCCGATGGCAGCGGGCCAGATAGAGGATGGCGGCACGCGAACGGGCTCGCCGCTCGCTCCCGACCCCGCCCCCCGTCGCTCCCTGAGCTACCAGGTCGTCGCGGGCGACACGCTCACGGAGATCGCGCGGCGCTTCTACGGGGACGCGAGCCGGTACAAGGGGATCGCGGACGCGAACCGCGGGCGGGTGATGACCGGGGGCGGACGCTTCGAAGACCCGGCCAGCATCGAGCCGGGCTGGACGCTCGAGATCCCGCTGCCCGCGGGCCAGCTCTCGGTCGAGGACGGGGCACTGCGCTATCGCGTCCAGCGCGGCGACAGCCTGTGGACGATCGCCCGCGACCTGCTCGGCAACGCCTTCCGCTGGCCGCAGCTCTTCGCGCTCAACCAGGATCGCGACATGGGCGGCGGCCGGCGGCTCGTCGATGCCAACCTGATCCGCCCGGGCTGGGAGCTCGTGGTCCCGCTCGAGTTCCACGATCTCCCGACGGTTGCGCCACCGGCGAGCCCACGGGCCGCGAACCCCGCGCCGATCGCCGGGGTCGCGCCGGCGATTCCCACCCCGCCGAACGCGGCCGCAACACCCGCATCCCCGGCGACGCCACAACCGGTCCCAGGCGCGAGACCGCACTGGCGGCTTCCGTCGCTGCCGTCGTTCCCGGACCTCAGCGCGCTCGGCCTGCTGGCCGGTGCAGCCGCGCTCGCTGCGCTCTTGCGGGCGCGCGGACGCCTGCGGTGGATACGGCTGCCGGCCCGGGGCCGTGAACGCACCGGCGACGCGCTTCGCGTCGCCATCGCCGCACGCACGCTCGTGAGCGCGCTGCGCGAGCTCGGGTGCGAGGCCGCACGCGCGCCGCTGGTGCTCGAGACGGGGCGGGGTCTGGAGTTCGAGGTCGAGTGCCCGCTCGGCGGCATCGATCTGCTGCTGCGCCGCCGCCACGATCTCGAGCGCCGGCTCGCCTGCGCGATCGAGGTGGCGGTCACCGGTCCCTCCCGCGCGACGCTGCGCCTCTCCCACTTCCAACGGCTGGCCGCGATGCTCGCGGCGGGCGAGCTGGCGCCGCACGTCCTGCCGCTGCCGGTCGGCGCGACGCGCGACGGGATCAGCTACCTGGATCTCGCGGCGGTCGGGAACGTGACCGTCACAGGCGACGGCTCCGAAGGGAAGCGGCTGGTCCGAGCGTGGCTGCGGACGATCGCGGCTACGACGGCGCCGGACGATATCACTCTGTGCGCGGGGCAGGCTGGCGCGGACGGCGCCGCTCCCGAGTTCACGCCCGCCGAGGACCTCGAGACGATCGTGCGCGCACGGGCTGGAGAGCCGAGCGCGCCCGGCCCCGCGATCGTCGCGGTCGTAGACGGGGCGCTGACCGAGTTCGCCGAGCTCGAAGCGGTCCTCCGCGACGGGCCCGCCCTCGGCGTCTACACGATCGTGGTCGCAGATGAAGCGGCAGCCGTCTCTCGAGCGAGCAGCCGCTCGCACGGCGCCCTCGTACGGTTCGGCGGTTTCGCCGAGGAGGGGGCGGACGAGCAGGCGCTGGGGCCGGGTGAGATCGCGCTGACCGTCGGCGAGCGGCCACCGCTCGTGCTGAAGCCGGTGCACGTCCGCGTCGACGACTCAGCTCGCGGCGAGGCGCTCGCGCGACGCTCGGCGCCGGCGCTCGAGCCGCCGGCGCTCTCTGCCGGCGCGGCCGCGGCGTCGCCGGAAGAGGGCGTCGTCCGCGCGTCCGCGGTCCTCGACCCGGACCTCAGCGAGCTGCCGACAGACGCGCTCGGCATGTCCGCAGATGACGCGCCCCCTGCAGCGGACGCCACCGCCGCACGCGCCGCGGAGGGGCGGTCCGGGGCGGACGCGGACGCGCCCGCGCCCGTAGCGCCAGCAACACCGGAGACTGACCTGGCGGCCGACCCGGCCGACGAAGGCGGCGGCGCGCCGGCGGCCCATCCGGACGAAGCCGCGCGCGCCGCCGCGACCGATGCCGGCGCGGTGACGGACCGGGCGGCGCCACAAGACCCGCCGGCGTCGGCGCCGCACACGCCGGAGTTCGCGGTGCAGGAACCGCTGCTCCTCGACGGCGCGGCGGACGATCCGGAGGCGGCGGAGGCCGTGACCGGACCACGCTTCACCGTGCATTGCTTTGGCGACTTCCGTGTCGAGATCGACGGCGTCGAGGTCCAGTGGCGTGTCGTCAAATCGCGCGAGCTTCTCGCCTACCTGCTCGCGCAGGGCAACACCGCAGCGCTGCGCGACGAGGCCGCGGAGGCGCTCTGGGGCGACGAGACGCTCACCCGCGTGAAACGCCTGCTCGAAGAAGCGGCGTACCGGCTGCGCACGTCCCTGCGGGACGCATGGCCCGGGGACGATCAGGAGCAGTTCTTCACGGCGGTCGGACAGCGCTACCGCCTCCGCCTCCACCTCTTCCGCCTGGACATCGACATCTTCAACGCCCGGCTGCGCCGCGCGCGATCGCTCGCCGGGGCCGCCGCGCTCGATGAATACCAGCGGGCGCTCGAGCTGTACACCGGCGACTTCCTGGAAACCGACTACTGGGAGTGGGCGCAGGGCTGGCGCCTTGAGTACCGGAAGCGCTTCGTCGCCGCGGCTCGCGAGGCGGCGGCGCTCGCGCTCGAGCTGCGCGACGAGGCGCGGGCGGTCGGCCTCTACGAGGCGCTCGTGCTGCGTGACGCGATGGATGAGGACGCCGCGCGCGCCCTCATGCGGTGCCACGCGCGCCAGGGCGACATGAACGGCGTGCGCAAGGTCTACAAGAACCTGACCGAGGCCCTGCGGCGCGAGCTCGACGACGACCACGCCGAGCCGGCGCTCGAGACGAGCGCGATCCTCCGCGAGCTGCTGGCTCGGCCGGGTAGCGCATGAACTCCGCGCGTGTGAAGGCGCCCGCGGTGGCTCACCTGGCGGAGAGGGCGGGCTCGACCTTGCGTTGGCTCGCGGTGGCGCCCGCGGCGGTGCTGTTCGTCCTCGCCACCGGCCGCCAGCCGACGCTGCCGTGCGCCTTGGCGACGGCGTTCTTTGGAGCCGTACTGCTGATCCTTGCGCGGCGGGACCTCGAGACGCGACTGATCCCAAATCGAATCGTGTACCCCTCGTTCATCCTCGCGGTCGCGCTCTCACCACTGTGCCCTGGGCACGGGCCCATCGGTGCGCTCGCTGGTGCGCTTGCCGTGGCCGCACCGGCCGTAGGTCTTCATCTGTTGACGGGAGGCGGGATGGGCGCAGGCGACGTGAAGATGGCCGCCGTTGTCGGCGCCGTAGCCAGCTATCCTGCCGCGCTGATTGCGCTGGCCATCGCGAGCTTGAGTGGCGGCGTCGTCGCGCTGGGACTGCTCGCGCTCGGGGGCTCACGGCGCACCACGATGCCGTACGCGCCGTTTCTCAGCATCGGCGCTGCCGCCGCGCTGGGGTTGCGATAGCGCCCGGCGTCGGAGGCGACCGCCCGGCTGTGTGCACGAAGTGCCCGCGCTAGCAGGTCGAGGGACGCGCTGCGGCGAAGTGAACTCCATCGACTACGCCCCCGTAGATTCGGGAGGCCGCATGCTGCACGGGGAGTTCGATTCTCCCCCGTCTCCACCAACCCTACACGCGACATACTGTCGCAGGCTTCTGGGGCCGTGAGAATCACGGCTCGCAACGACTCGACCCGCTCAAGTGCATGGTCGAGAAGCATCCCGAACCCCGGCGTGGGAGCGATCCCACCGATCAGACCTGAGCCGATGTCCAGGTAGACGCGCTCTATCAGCGGTCGGAGCAGCCGCTGGCGTTCGGTGTGAGTTGCGCTCCCCCACAGCGCCGGCAAGTCCGCGAATAGCGTGGCCGCCTCTTCGTACGAGGAGGGCGATGGCGAAGCGCGGGAATAGCGAAGGCAGGATCTACAAGCGCAAGGACGGCCGGTGGGGCGCGGGCCTGACACTCCCGAATGGCCGGCGGAAGCACTTCTACAAGCGGACTCGCGCGGAAGCGGCCGAGGCGCTCCGCACGGCACAGGAAGCAGTCTCCCGCGGCCTGCCGCTCCCGCCCGCTCGGGTCACGTTCGCCTCGTTACGTCGTAGTCCTGGGTGGGTTCGACCCCCACGCACTCCCGCCAGATTCAAAACGGGCCAAAAACGCCCGCTCCGGGAGCCGTGCGCGGGCCGCCGCGGTGATCAGTCTGATGATCAATTGGGAACGGATTGGGAACATGAAATTTTTCACAATCTCTCGTGCCGGCCCGCTCACCCGCTCGGCCGGCCCGTCTGCGCCTCGTCGCGCCGGGTCGCGCGAGGCGCGTGGCCCCCCCCG
>JBBDXH010000244.1:0-3099 GCA_040902395.1 Dehalococcoidia bacterium | reverse complement strand
GGGGGGGCCCCCGGCCAGGCACCCGGGCACTCGCTCGCGCATGGCACCGATCACGAATCGCGTGATCGGGTACGCGACGCGTTGCGATCACGTGACAGTCTCAGGACGGGGCGCGTCGTGGCAGGCAGGGGTGGGATGAGGTCCGTCGCGCGGCACGCGCCGTGAGCGTGGCCGCCGCGACCGCGCAAGCATGACGCCCGGGATGCAGGATGGCCGTCCCGCGGCTTGCGCAGGTTCAGAAGCCGGCCCAGGTCCCGCACCCATGCAGCTCGCTCACGCGCGACCGATGATTGATCCGCCAAATCTCCCGGCGTGCGGGTTAACCCTGAGCCTCCGCTCACGTTCTCACCTGTGCGACCGCGCATGAGTGTGCCCTGAGGGGCCGCTTTGGTACGGTTGTCCGCGTTGCCGTAAGGCAACCCGGCCACTGTCTTGGTCCGCGGCGAGCGGGATTTCGAGCGGCGCTGGTCGCGTATTGCTCGAGCGGCGGTATCAGCCCGCTGAATGAGGGCTCGCGGTGTGACCCCATGAGAGGGGCGCTTCGAAGGGAAGCAACAGACCACACATCGATCATGGTTCTCATTGGAGGACAAGACTTGTCATATCTCAAGAAATACGCGTGGTACGGCTCCGCCGTCGTCGCGTCGGCGCTGCTGATGGTGGCCATTCTGGTCACGGGCACGCCGCGGACGGCGGACGCGGCCGTGGCGACTCTCGTTGATGTCGTCTTCAACGACGCCGACGACGTTGTTGCGACGAATGCCAACGCTCAGTCGATCATCGTCGCCGCGGACGTTGACGACGGCGAGGCCGGCCTCTCCGCTGGCCAGGCCAACGAAACTAGTGTCACCCTTCAGACCAGCGCTGGCTTCTGGGCCACCAACGGTCTGACGAGCATCACCATTGGATGTGCGATCGACTTCGTTGACATCGCGACGACGGCGTTCGTCGATGATGGTGTCGCGCAGAACATCGGTATCTCCGAGGGTACTGCGAACGCCGAGGCCGAGGTCGAGGGTGCTACCGCCGTCGCGGAGGAGTCTTCCGACGCCGGTGACGAGGAAGGTTGTCTCGGTGTCGCCGACACCCTCGTGATCCCCGGCGGCTTCTCGGGCACGATTACCGTTACGGCTGTCACGACTGAGGGCGTTGTCGACTCCGACGTGCTGACGGTTCAGGCCGCTGCAGCCATCGCCTCCGTCAGCATTGGTGCGGCGGACCCGCTGACCGTCGACGCCGCCGGCACTGTTGGTGCCGACCTGGCGGTCACGGTTCGTGATTCCACCGGCGCTGTTGTCACCAACGCCCCGATCACGATCACGACCACCTTGGGTGTGATCGACCAGTTGGCGAACGCCTGTGTCACGCAAGATGGTGGTGCCGGTGACAACGCGCTGACGGCTGCATCTGACGCCGCCTGCACGATGACCACCAGCGGCTCCGTCGCCCAGGAGATCGAGGTCTTCGGTAACGGTGTGGCCGGTACGGCTACCGTGACTGCGACGGCCGCGAACGGCGTCCAGGGCAGCCGGACCTACATCATCACCGGCGGCACGGTTGCGTCGCTGGCGGTCGCGTTCTACTCAGACAACGACGCTACTCCGGTCATGAAGTCCAGCATCCAGAACGTCGACTCGACGACCACTGGTCTGGACGAGTTGATCATCGGCGTCAGCACGCTGGACTCGAACGGGAACTCAATCATTCCGGTCGGTGACGTGACCATCAAGATCACGGGTCCGGATGGTGCCGCCGTTTCTACTCTGAACCTGGTGAGTCTCACGGGGGCGATTGAGGCCTCCGGTCTGACCATCACGAATACTTCGTGTAGCAGTAGCGTCGATGACGTGACCGGTACCTGTATCGACACGGTGGAGAACGTTGCGACGACGACTCGTAGCGAGGCTCTCGCTGCGATCGACATCGACACGACGACTGCGCTGCCGACCGGCACCTACACGGTGACCGCCACGCATGGTACTGGCACGGCTCTGAAGACCGGGACGGGAACGTTCGCGGTCGCGGCTGTGACCGAGACCATCGCCGTTGCTGCTGCGGACGCGACGATCGAAGTGGGCGGTTCGACGACGATCACGGCTACTGTCACCGACGCCAGCGGCAACCCGGTTGCTGAGGGCACGACAGTAACCTTCTCGTCGTCCAGCGCCGTGACGGTTCTGCAGACGACGGCGGCGACTGGTTCGTCCGTGACGGCGAACACCAACGCGAGTGGCGTGGCGACCGTGACGGCGCTTGGCCTCTCGCAGGGGACGACTCAGATCTTCGGCACCACGGGTGGCAAAGTCGGCTCGACTTCGGTCACCGTCGGTGCTGCGGACACGACCGCTCCGGTCGTAACTGCGCCGGCGGACATCACCGTTGAGGTCGCGAGCGGCTCCACTGGGGCCCCGGCGAGCAATGCCGCAATCGTTGCGTTCCTCGCTGGTGCAACCGCGACCGACAATGTCGACGGGAGCGTGTCCCCGACGAACGACGCACCGACTGAGTTCCCGGTGGGCGCGACGACGGTGACCTTCTCGGCCGCTGACGCCGCGGGCAACACCGGGACGGCGACCGCTGTCGTCACGGTGACTGAGGCGGCGGCGCCGGACACGACCGCCCCGGTGGTGACGGCTCCGGCCGGCATCACGGTCGAGGTCGCGGCTGGCGCGCTTGGTGCTCCCAAGACGCAGGCCGACATAGCGGCTTTGCTTGCTGGCGCGACCGCGACTGACGACGTCGACGCGAGCGTGACGGTTAGCAACAATGCACCGGCGATCTTCCCGGTGGGCGCGACGACGGTGACCTTCTCGGCCACCGACGCGGCGGGCAACACCGGGACCGCGGCCGCGGTCGTGACGGTGACTGAGGCGGCGGCGCCGGCCCCGACCCCGAGCGAGGGTGAGGGCACGTTCGACCGCACGGTGCCGAACGTGGGCGTGAACACCGCCGTATGGAACGGCGGCACGGTCGACCAGCTCTCGGCGGCTACGGCTGCTGCGGGTGGCATCTCCGTGACGGTCTTCATCGGTGGCGAGGCGACTGTGCTCATCCCGGGTGCGCCTGCCTTCGTGAACGCGGCGTTCAACGCCGCCTTCC
>JBBDXH010000243.1:0-1628 GCA_040902395.1 Dehalococcoidia bacterium | reverse complement strand
CCTCGCCCGTCTGCCGCCAGTAGCGGTAGCCGCGACTCGCGTACGCCGGCCGCGCGAAGGCCGGCGCGGTCGGCGCCGTCGCGAGCATCTGGCCGCGTACCGGCCGCACGCGCGAGGCGGCGAGATGCGCGGTGTACGCGTTGGTGCACAGGACGACCGCCCCCGCGCGCACGATGCCGGCCGCGGTGCGCGCCTCGCCTGACGCCACGGAGTCGACATGGGTCGACTCGTGGATCCGTGCCCCCTTGGTCACCGCCGCGGCGGCGAGCCCGCGCACCCAGCGCACGGGGTGCAGCTCGCCGTCGTCGGCGTAGGTCGCACGACGCTCGTCCGGTTCGATGTTGACGACGATCCCCTCGGAGGACAGCCGCCGAGCGCTGTCCTCGATCTCGCGCCACTCCTCGTCGTCGCCCGCGACCTGGTCCGATCCACTCCAGCGGAGCGCGCAGTCGATGCCGTGCTCCCGGACCAGCGAGCGTACGAGCGCCTGCGTTCGCTCGGTGAAGCGCCAGATCCGTAGCGCGTTCCGCTCTCCGTAACGGCGTGTGGCCGCCACGAAGTTCTCGGCGACGCCGGCGAGCAGGAACCCCGCGTTGCGGCCGCTCGCCGCTTCGGCGATGCCCCGCGCCTCGAGGACCACGACCTTCGCGCCCTCCGATGCGAGGAAGTACGCCGTCGCCACCCCGGCGATTCCGCCGCCCACGATGGCCACGTCGGCCGTTACATCGCCATGCAGCGATGGATAGGAGCGCGAAGCACCGTCGAGCCAGAGACTCATCGTCGCGGAGTGTTCCACGTCTGCGTTAGGCTGACGCTCGCTTCCGTTTGGGCCGGTCCGGCTGGTGTGAGCTAGTGCGCGTTGAGGGGTGGGGTATGGGTCGCCGTTCGCTGACCGCGCTGGTCGTGTTCGCCATGTTGTTCGTGGGTTCGGCCCTGTCGGCGGCTCCAGCCGTGGCAGCGGCGACCGAGCTCTTCTTCTCCGAGTACATCGAAGGCAGCAGCAACAACAAAGCGCTGGAGATCTACAACGGCACCGGTGTCGCGGTTGACCTGGCGGCCGGTGGCTACAACGTCCAGATGTACTTCAACGGCTCGGCGAGCGCGGGGCTCACGATCAACCTGACCGGCACGGTCATCGACGGGGACGTGTTCTTGATCGCGCACAGCTCGGCCAGCGCGACCATCCTCGCCCAGGCCGATCAAACCAACGGAGCGGGCTGGTTCAACGGAGACGATGCCGTCGTCCTCCGAAGGGGCACGACGATCGTCGACGTCATCGGTCAGATCGGCGTCGATCCGGGGACGGAGTGGGGCACGGGCCTGACGAGCACGGCGGACAACACGCTCCGGCGCGACACCTCCGTGACCGCGGGCGACACGAACGGTGCCGACGTTTTCGATCCATCCACCGAGTGGGTGGGATTCGCCACGGATACGTTCGACGGCCTCGGCGCGCACATCGGTGACACGGCGCCACAGGTCACTCTCACGAGTCCGGCCGACGGGGCGGGCGGCGTCGCGCTCGACGTGAATATCACGATCACGTTCAGCGAGAACGTCAGCGTCTCGGGCGCCTGGTACTCGATCGACTGCTCGGCGAGCGGTGCGCACGCCGCAACTGTGAGCGG
>JBBDXH010000242.1:1019-10997 GCA_040902395.1 Dehalococcoidia bacterium | reverse complement strand
GGCCGACCGGCGAGCGGCGCGTGTGAGCGCGCCGAGGGCGCGTCAGCGCACCGGTCGCCCGGTGCGCGCGCGAGTCGCCCACCGGCGTGCGCGCGGACTGACAGCGGTCCGCTCCCCCGCGGCCCGCTCACGCGGGCCGATCGGCGAGCGGCGCGTGTGAGCGCGCCGAGGGCGCGTCAGCGCACCGGTCGCGGCGAGCGGCGCGTGTGAGCGCGCCGAGCGCGCGTCAGCGCACCGGTCGCCCGGTGCGCGCGCGCGAGCCACCCACGCGCGGGCGAACGGGTGTACGCGGGCCGCCGGCGGTGCGCGAGGCGCTACTCCATGTCGCGGACGCTCGGGACGAACAGCAGATAGGTCGCGATCGCGAGCAGGGCGATGGCGGTGCCGCCAATCGCGAGCTGCGCGCCGATCACGCTCGCGAGCAGCGCGACGAAGAACGTCCCGAACTGCACGAGCCCCATCTCGATCTGGTAGACGCTCAGCACGCGCCCACGGTGCGCGTCGTCGGTGTATGTCTGGACGAGCACCTGGCTGAGCGACATGCGCCCCGCCTGGCCGACACCCACGATCAGCAGGATCGGCGCGGTCACGAGGATCCAGGTCGACCACGAGAACAGCACCAGTCCCACGCCGAGCACGAGGGCCGAGATCAGCAGCAGCCGTCCGCGATTGCGCGGGGGCAACGACGCAATCACCAGCGAACCGGCAAGCGAGCCGACGCCCTGCACGCTCATGAGCGCGCCGAGCGCGCTCGGCCCGCCGTCGAGCACGTCGCTCACGAAGCCGGGCAGCATCTGGAAGTACGGCATCGAGCACATGACGACGAGGAAGTTCACGATCAGCACGCGGCGCACGGGCGGCGTGCGCCGGATGTAGTCGATCCCCTCGGCGAGCTCGCGGAAGACCGCCCGCCACGGCGTCGCGATCGCCGGGCGGGGCGCCGAGCGCGGCACGCGCGCCATCGCCAGCATGGCGACGATGTAGAGCGCGGTCATGAGGAAGTAGACGTACTCCGCACCACCGATGCCGCCGCCGTCGTTGACGAGGGCGAAGAGCACACCGGCGGCGGTCGGGAGCATCAGGCGCGCGAAGTTCTGCGCGGCGTTGTTGAGCGCGAGCGCGTTCATCAGCCGCTCGCCGCCGACGACCTCGTTCGTCAGCGCCTGTCGCGACGGCATCAACAGCGAGTTCGATACGCCCTGGACCAGCGCCGCGATCACGAGGTGCTCGACGCGCAGGCTGCCGCCGAGGATCAGCAGCCCGATCACGCCGGCGTTCACCGCAGCGAGCGCCTGGCCGAGCTGGACGACGTACTTCTTCTGTGCCACGCGGTCCGCGATCACGCCGCCGAAGAGCGAGAAGCCCAGCTGCGGCACGCCGTTGGCGAGCGCCATCACGCCGAGCGCCGCGTAGGACCCGGTGAGCTCGAACACGAGGTAGCCGCGGATGAACATCTGCATGTTCATCGATGCGAAGTGGCTGAACAGCGAGATGAAGAACCAGCGGTAGCCCGGGTCGCGCAGCGACGAGAACGTCCTGATCGAGAAGCGTGCACGTCCGCGGTGAGCGCCGCGCCTCGCGTGCGGCGCGATGGCGTCGTTGTCGTAGACGGCGGCTGCTGAGGGAGTGGCGGCGGCGCCGCTCGCGGTCGCCGGCTTCGGTGCGGGCGTGACCTCGGGGACGGTCGTGCCGGGTGCGGCCGAGGCCGGAGTGGGGTCCGCAGAGGTCACGAGGGCTCCGTCGCTCGGCCGCGGCCAATCCTGACGTTAACGGTAGGGTCATGAATCTAGCACGCGACGCGGACGCGTCCAGTGGTCAGCCCCGTCCGCGAGACGTCGTCCCGGGCGTGAGCATGAGGACGGCGTCGGAGCGTCAACCGTTGCTCGGAGCAACGTCCGGGGTCGCGTAGCGGCTGCCGGGCTCGGTCGTGCGCCGGCGAACATCGATGCCGCTGCCGGGATGACGCGTGCGTGGTGGCGGCGCGCGCCGCGCGTATGCTGGCGCCGCTCGCGCACCCGTCGCGGGCGTTCCCGGAGCGCGCGCCCATGGCTCTTCCGCGACCCCCTTCGTCCCCGTCGCGGGCAGGCGAGCCCCCCGCGCCGGTCGCTCGGGAGCGGCCGCGCGTCTACTACGGGTACTACATCGTCGGCGCCGCGCTCCTCGCGCAGTTCATCGCCGTCGGCACGCAGGGCTCCGTCTCAGGCGCGTTCTTCAAGCCGATGTCGGACGACCTCGGCTGGACGCGCGCGGAGTTCACCTACGCGCAGACGGTCGGCCGCTTCATGATGGCCTTCGCCGGCTTCTTCATCGGTGTCTACGTGGACCGCTACGGCGGACGGCGCCTGATGCTGATCGGCGGCACCATCCTTGCCGCATCGCTCTTCGCGGTCAGCGGAGTCACGGCGCTGTGGCAGTGGGTGCTGCTGCGGGGGCTGATCTTCACCATCGGCGCCGCGTTGATCGGGAACCTCGTCGTCAACGTGACGCTGTCGAAGTGGTTCGTCGAGAAGCGCGGCCGCGTCATCGGCGTCTCGGCGATGGGCGTTTCGCTCGCCGGTGTGGTGATGCCGTTGCTGATGACGTGGGTGATCGACAGCTGGGGCTGGCGTGCCGCGTGGCAGGTGCTCGCCGCCGGGTCGCTGATGGTGATCTACCCGGCGGCGCTGATCATGCGCCGTCAGCCCGAGGATCACGGGCTGCACCCGGACGGCAAGAGCGACGAGGAGGTCGCGCGCGGCGGCGGCGCGGCCGCGCAGCGCGACTTCGACAACTCGTTCACGCGCGGGGAGGCGCTGCGCACGCCGGCGCTCTACATGATTGTGCTCGCGTTCGGGCTCGGCGGCGTCGGCATCGGGGCGATGCTGCTCCAGACCATCCCATTCCTCACGGACGAGGGCTTCAGCCGCACCACCGCCGCGCTCATGTCAACCACGATGTCTGTGCCGGCGCTCGTGTCGAAGCCGGTGTGGGGTTGGTTCATGGACAAGTGGGACGCGCGCGCACTCGCGGCGGCCGGCTTCACCATGTCGGGCGTGGCGATGGTCGTGATTGTGCTCGCAGCCAGGCAGAACGCGCTCGGACCGCTGGTCGTCGGCTTCCTGCTCATGGGCTGGGGCTTCGGTGGGCAGATCCCGCTGCAGGAGACGATCTGGGCGTCGTACTTCGGGCGGCGCTATCTGGGGGCCGTGCGCAGCGTCGCGATGCCGTTCTCGCTGTTCCTCGGCGCGGGCGGACCACTCGCCGTGTCGTTCTACTTCGACTTCGTGGGGAACTACGACGGCGCGTTCTTCGCGATCGGGGCGCTCTGGGGGCTGGCCGCGGTGCTGGTGCTGCTCGTGCGCCGCCCGCGTCGGCCGGGCGCCGTGGACGCGGGCGAGCCGCCGCGATCGCTCGCGGTCATGACGGCGGGCGGGCCGGGGTCGCGCCCGACGTGACGCTGCGCCGCGCCCTGGGACGGCGCGGCGCGGTCATGCGCGCGGAGTGGGGACGCAGGCGTTCAGGCCGCGGGCGGCTGCAGGATGCCGCTGTCGCGCAGTTGCACGAACCGGCGCCACTTCGCATCCGCGTGCGCCACGTCCGCCCAGCGAATCAGCAGGGCAGTGAACTCGTCGCGCGACGTTTCCACGACCAGGCGCTCCGTCACCTCGCCGAGCAGCGTGCTCCGGTGCTCGCCCGAGAGGTCGGCGAACCACGGGAGCTTCCCGAGGACTTCGTGCAGCGGGGGCAGTTCCTGTTCCATGACTCTATCGTCGTCAGTGGGCGCGAGTTCTTGAGCGCGATCGCCCTCGTTGGCGTCGGGTGGAACCCCTACGCGCGCCGGATCGTGGCCGTGAGCCCGTGCTGCTCGAGCCGGTCGCGGTAGAGCTCGGCGCGCTCGAGCGAGCACGTCACGACGTCGGCGAGGCCGTGGAGGTGCGCGGCGAGCATGATCTCGGCTGCACGCTCGGTGGTCAGCTCGGGCACGCTCACGACCAGCGCGCGCACGACGTCATCCATGGCGTTCACGTCGTCGTCGTGGAGCACGCAGACCCAGAGCGGGAGGTGGCCCCGGGCAGTGGTGGCGCGATCGTCGATGCGGGGCGTCGCGGTGGTCATCGCCAGTCGAACTCTATGCTGCTCGCGCAGGCGAGGAAGCGCGCGAGCTGCGCCAGCAGGGAGTTCTCGATCGTCGGCGCTCTGCGCCACGGTGCAGACGCGCGCCAAGAGGAGCGTATACGGCGGCGCGGCCGGTCAGGTGGCGACGGGCGCGGGTGCCCTGATCAGCGCCGTTCAAGTGTCTCTGAGAGTTCCTCGGTGTGATTGCGGGACCACCGCACGAGGCCATCCGAGTACGTGGCAAGCGAGTTGAGTTGCTCTGTGCTCCACAGATCTGCTGCCGCCCCGAAGTCGTCGACAACCGCGATGAAGCGGAAATCGGGCGAACGCTCTTTCACGTCGAAGACCTTGAAGAGAAACCGATCGGCCTTGTTCTCGGCTGCCCCGCGTGAGGTCGCGGAGAGCGGCTGGACGAGAGCGTTCCGGTCGCCGTTCACGAAGAACGCGAAGTGCGCCGGCTTCGTGAGCCCTTGCACCTCGTAATCGGACTCGTACTGAGCGCCGATCTCGATGAGCGCCACCTCGACCCTGTCGGCGAACGATGTCACCACGCGCTCCCGCCGGCGCAGGACCATGTACGAGACGTGGAGCGCCGCGCGGGCGACAGACTGGATCGACACGCTCAACTCGTCCTCGTCGCACTCGGCGACGAGCTCCTCGCGGTCGACGTCCACGCCGAATGTGGTCGGCAGCTCCCGCAGGAAGCGCTGGAACGGGGGGTTGCGGCGAGTGGTGAAGCCGCTCATTCGCAGGTAGTCGAGTGACTGTCCCCCGTCAGTCACGACGTACCGGCCGCCTCCCTCATCGAGGACACGAAGGGTGATCGCGTCGTTGTCGTGCCGGAGGTAGGGCGTGACGAGCAAGCACGCACCGCCACCGAGATCGCGCACGGCGAAGCCCTCGCGGAACTGCTCTTCGGCGCCGCGCAGGATGGTCTCGCAGAGCTGTGTCATCTCAGGCCCCCAGGGTCCCTTGCGACTCGTACCCGCCCTCGAGATCGATCCTGCACTCCGTCAAGAACGATAGCAGGATGCTGTTTTGGTCGATCTCGCTGATGTCGTTCGGCTGGTACGCCACGCGGTCTTCATGGACCGCCGACCAACGATGCTTGTGCGGCCCGTCGAGCCGGGTGCCGTCCGGATTCGGGTGCGCTCCGGAACTCTCCCAACGCGCGATGCAGATGTTCGCGTAGATGAACGCGATCCGTGTGCCCCAGCGGCTCGAGGAACCGTCGACCCTGCCGAGCGTCCCCTGATCACCCGGCGTCCTGGCCGGCACGAGCACCGCGAACGAGACCTCCATGACGGTTGCCGTGCGCGCTGGACGGGGCCGCCATCTGACCTTCTCGGTGACACGCTTCTTCGCGGCGAGCACCCAGGCGACATCTTCGTCGCTCAGCGGCATCAGAGCAGATCCGCGGGAACGGGTGGGTGGGCACGGCCGTCATCCGGGTCGGTCTCGACGTCTCGGTCCTCATGGTCAGGGTTCGCATCACCCCCGAGCCGGCACACATTCTCACGAATTCCATGCCTGTGATGACCATCCTGAAGGGACCGAGCTGCGCCGGCGGTGGTGGGGCGACGGCAGTGGGCCGCGACAAGCGGCACCGCCAGGTCGCCGTGTGCACGGCATGCGGCCGCCGCGCGCTCTTCGGGACTCCGCCCGTCAGCAAGACGCCTGTCACTGCGGTCGTGGCGCCGCCGTCCCGTCGGCCGGCGCCGTGGGCGGACCTGGATTGACCCCGGCCGACTGCACGTCGTCGTCGTGGAGCACGACCGTGTAGGGCGGCAGCGTCTGCTCGAGCGTTCGGGTGTGCCCGCTCGGGCGGATCGTGGGCGCAGGTGCGGTGCGGCGGGTGGTCAAAGCTTCCGATGGTCCCAGGTGCGCACGCGCCTGGGCTGCACGATCACCGTCACGCGCTTGTGGGCCGCGGCCGGCGGCTCCGCCGCAGGGTCGGGGGCAGGGCGCGGGCGACCGGCGTATTTCGCGCCCACGAGCTGCAGCACCCGCGCCGTCCGGCGCGGATCGCGCACGAGTTCGGCCGTGCCATCGATCGAGACGCCGCGCAGCTCACCGTAGGCGTCGCCGGCTTCCGCCAGCACGGTCAGCCGCGCGTCGCGCTCGAGGTTGCGGATCTTCTGGGCACGACCGTACGTCGTGAACGCCAGCGCGCCGTCATCGTCGAACACGAACCACATCGGCACGAGGTGCGGGGTGCCGTCGGGGTTGAGCGAGGCCACCTGGAGCACGCGTGCGTGCTCCAGCAGCTCGCGTTGCTCGTCCTGCGTCAGCGCGATGCGCGCTCGTTGGTTGACCATGGCCGCCCTCCGTACGCACGGGCATACTACCGCGGGCGCGCTCGCCCAGTGCCTCGCCGGGTCGTGCCGACTGCCGGGGTGGCGGCTCACAGGGTCGGGACGGACGACGCTCGTGCTTGATCTGGTCGCGGTCGTCGTCGGGCTGATCCTGCTGCTGGTCGGCGCGTGGCTGGTCGTCCGCTCGGGCGTGCGTCTCGCCGTGATGTGGGGCGTCAGCCGCGTCGTCATCGGCGCGACGATCGTCGGCTTCGGCACGTCCGCGCCCGAGTTCGTCGTCAGCCTGATCGCCGCGCTCCGCGACTCGCCCGGCATCGCGATCGGCAACGTGCTCGGCTCGAACGTCGCGAACGTCGCGCTGGTGCTCGGCGTCTCGGCGCTGATCGCCCCACTGTCGGTCGACTTCCGGCTGTTGCGGTGGGAGATTCCCGTGCTCGCCGCCGCGACTGCCGGCGTGATCGTGCTCGCGCAGAACGGCTCGCTCGGTCAGGTCGAGGGCCTGGTGCTGTTTGGTGGGCTGGTCGCCTTCGTCGTGCTGTCGCCGCGGCTCTTCCCGGAGCTGACGGCGGCATTCGAGGCGGAGGAGGAAGCGGAAGAAGAGGCCGAGCGCCTGTCCCCGCCGCTGCCGCGCGATCCGCGCCTGGTCATCTACGAGTTCGCGTGGTTGAGCGCCGGGATCGCGGGGCTCACGCTCGGGGCGTCGTTCGCAGTGGAGGGCGGTGTCGCCATCGCGCAGCGCGCCGGCCTGAGTGAGATCGCGATCGGCGCGACTATCGTCGCGATCGGGACCAGCCTCCCTGAGCTCGCGACGAGCATCGTCGCCGCGTTCCGGCGCGAGCACGAGATCGCCGTCGCGAACGTCGTCGGCTCGAACATCTTCAACCTGCTCGGCGTGCTCGGACTGACCGCCGCGATCGCGGGACTGCCGATCGACGGCGACCTCTATCACTTCGAGCTGCCGGCGCTCGCCGCGAGTACGCTCGTACTCGTCCCGCTCGCGTGGCCGCGTTACCGCATCGGCCGTGCCGACGGCGCCGCGCTGATCTCGATCTATGTCCTCTTCACTGTGGCGACGCTCCGGTGGACGTGACCGTCCCGTCGCGCGGGTTCGCCCGCGGACGGCCTCAGACCAGCGGCCACGGCACGCAGCGGTAGGGGTACATCTCGGGCAGGACGGGGCGCGCCAGCAGATCACGGCAGCGGTCGATCAGGGCGGCCAGCTCATCGCGGCGGAGGCATCCACGAAGCGCAGCCGCTTCGTCGGACGCGGGGAGGCACGCGACGGCGCGACGGATGTCTTCGAGCCACGGCTCGGGCAGTTCGGAGCCCGAGTAGTCCCAGATCACCGTGCGCAGCTTCTGCATCTCGTGGAAGCAGAGCCCGTTGTCGATGCCCCAGACGTGCCCCGCCGGATCGAGCAACAGGTGCCCGCCCTTGCGGTCGGCGTTGTTCGCGAGGAGGTCGAAGGCGGCGAAGCGTACGAACTGCTCGTCGTAGACGTCGCGATCACGCAGCTCGAAGTAGTGCTCGGCCGGGTTGTGCTCGATGAAGAGCTGCAGCGACCCGACGCCCTGCGGGCCCTCGGCTTCGACCGTGGGCGGCACGAGCTGCCAGCCGAGCAGTCGCGACAACTCGTACGCCGCGATCTCGCGACGGTAGAGCGTCGCCGACGGGAAATCGTACAGCGGGCGTTCGCCGCGGCGCGGCTTGTAGATCCCGAGGCCGTGACCGTGGTCGGGGTGCGTGAGCGTGACCAGGAAGACGTAGTTCGACGAGTCGTAGACGAGGCGGAGGTCGTCCATCGCCGCCTCACGCATCGCGTCGGGCACCCACGACTCGCTCGGCTGCCAGTCGTTGCGGATGCTCCCGTCGGCGCCGATCGAGGTCACGCGCGCGCCCTCCGTGTCCGCGCTCGATTGTAGGCGCGGCGCTCGGGACGGAAACGCGTACGCGCGCTCGACGGCGCCCGCCCGGCGGCGCCCGGCGAGCGGCGCCCGGCGAGCGGCGGCCGCAAGGCCGCCGACGCGGAACCCCGACCGTGGCGCGCCTGTGGGGTGGTCGTTCACCGAACCGAATCGGCGCACCTGTCGGCGGCTGGTCGGCCGCCGCCGGCCGAGGCCGCGGCTCGTGCGAGCGTGCGGTCGCGGTGCGGGCTGCGCTCGCGCCCCGGGCGTCAGCCCTGCGTCACCACCTCACGCGCCGTGAGGCCGAGCCCGGCGCGCATCGCACAGCAGTGCATCATCATCGTCGCGAGCGCCGGAAGCGCTGCGTCCACGATGCCGTACACGCGCGCGATCGCCGCGTCGCGGAGCCCGGCGGTGCGTAGCGCTCCCGGGTCCGCCGCGAGCGGCTGTGCGAGGAAGCGCGAGCCCGAGCGCGCGTAGTAGTAGAGCGCGCGGCCGCGGCGCCGGAAGTCCGGGTACGTGACGAGGTGCTGGAGCTCGTCCCACGCCGGCTCGAGATAGCGCGGCCACACCGCCACGGCGCGATAGAGCTCGGGCGGCGCGTCGACGCCGAGCGCCGCGGCGACCGCCGGCAACGGCGGCGTCTCGGGCGGCGCGAAGCGCACCAGCGCGGCGAGGTGCGCCTCGTCGCGCGGCGAGGCCGCGCGCGGTGCGGCTCGCCCCTGCCCGCCCACGCGTGGGCGCTCCTGCGCCTCCGCTAGCGCGGCGAGCAGCAGCAGCTGCTGCGGCTGGAGCCAGTGGAAGACATCGAGCACCGATTCCACCGCCGCGAGTTCCCCCTCGGCAAGCCCGCCGGCGAGCAACGAGTCACGCGAGAGCACGGGTTCGTCGTACACGGCTTCCACCGCGTCGAGCGCCATGTCGACCATGTAGAGCGCGCTGCCGAGGTAGCCCGCGGTGTCGACCGAAGGCGCCAGCTGCGGCCACGCGTACTCCAGGAAGCCGTCGACGCTGCCGAGCTCGCGGATCACGTCGGGCACAAACGGCACCCGAAACGTGCGGGCGATCTCATCGAGCAGGGCTTCAGCAGCGGGCATGGGGCGAGGATAGGCGGCTTCGGCCGGCGTCACGCCGACGGTCGGCTCAACAGCGGCTACCTCGTGAGGTGTGTTTCGGCGGCTTGTTCAGTCTGCATCGTGTCCGAGCGCCGAGCAGACCGGTCCCGGCAGGCTCTGCGCCCCTCGCCCACCCCCGCAAACCTCGCTGACGGGCTTCTCGCGCCCGAGCCGCATGCCTAGCGTCCGTCCCCGATCGGCGCCGTCGGAGGGCTTGTGCCCTCCGCTCGCCGTAGCCACGGTCGCCGATCGCGGTGAAGGGCCGGTGGGGGGAGGCCGCGCACATGGGGCGCTGGCCGTTGCGTGGGATCGCGGGCGTGATCGCCTGCCTGGCGCTGAGCGTGGTGCTGTCGGCGCCCGCGCGCGCCGAGGACGACGCGCCGTCGAACGCACCCGCGCCCGCGCCCTCGGCGGACGCCACGCTTGCCGCGCTCGCGTTGTCGGCCGGCGAGCTCGCACCCGCCTTCGCGCCCGACGTCCTCGCGTACACGGCCGCCGTCGACCACCCGGTCGACGCCGTCGCGGCCACCGCTACCCCGGCGGACGCCC
>JBBDXH010000242.1:480-1009 GCA_040902395.1 Dehalococcoidia bacterium | reverse complement strand
GGGCGTCGCGCCCGCGGACGGCGCGGGGGTCGACGTCGCCCTCGCGGTAGGCGAGACCGTGATCGCGATCGTCGTGACGGCCGCGGACGGCGAGACGGCGGCGACGTACTCCGTGACCGTCACCCGCGCGGCGGCGCCGGGGCCGCCGCTCTTCGCCGCCGTCTATAACGGCGACTTCGAGCTCGACGACGCGCTGTCGGGCTGGAACGGACACGGCGGCACGCTCGGGGCGACGGCCGGGCTGACCGGCACGCGCGCCGCGCGCCTCGCTTCGGCCTCCACGTCGACGAAGTGGATCGACCAGCCGGTCGGCGTCACGCCCGGCGCGTGGTACGCGGCCTCGGCGTGGCTCGCGCCCGATGGCGGCGTCGACGCGGCCTGGCTGCGCGTCGCCTGGTACGCCTCCGCCGACGGCAGCGGCCCGCAGCTCGCGACCGCGGACTCGGCCGCGCTCGCGGGCGGGGCCGGCGCAACCGCCGCGGCGACCGGCACGGTACAGGCGCCCGCCGGCGCGGCGAGCGCGCGTGTG
>JBBDXH010000242.1:0-470 GCA_040902395.1 Dehalococcoidia bacterium | reverse complement strand
ACCCCGCCGCGCTCGTCGTGGACGACGTGACGTTCGCGGCCGCCGCCGCGCCCGCGGAGGACCCCGCGCCCGCGGACGACGGCACTCCGAGCGACGGCGGGGCGCCAGGCCCGCCGCTCGTGGACGCGGTCTTCAACGGCGACTTCGAGGCGGCCGATCCCCTCGACGGGTGGAGCAAGCACGGCGGCAGTCTCGGCGCGGCCGACCTCGACGGCGGCGGGCACGCGGCGACGCTGACCTCCACCACCACGTCGACAAAGTGGGTCGACCAGGTAGTGACCGTGACGCCCGGACGCGCGTACCGGCTCGCAGCGTCGCTGACGCTGGACGCCGGCATCGCGGCTGCGTGGGTGCGACTCTCCTGGTACGCGAGCGCGGACGGCAGCGGGTCGCAGCTCGAGGCCGCAGACGGGATCGAGCTGAGCGGTCCCGGCGCGGCCGTCGTGAGCGTCGGGCCGGCGGTCGCGCCC
>JBBDXH010000241.1:8669-11027 GCA_040902395.1 Dehalococcoidia bacterium | reverse complement strand
CTGCCCCACATCAGTGGCCTGCCCCACATCAGTGGCCTGCCCCACATCAGTGGCCTGCCCCACATCAGCGGCGGCCTGCCCCACAATCACGGAACGCCCGGCCGTATAGTGCCTGCCGCCGTCGCGACCGGCGCCCGCACGCAACGGAGGGGAGACGAGATGACCAGCACGCTCCAGGCGGTGCTCGACCGCGCGGTTGAGCAGGGCAAGGTCGCCGGCATCACTGCCGCCGCCGTGAATCGCGACGATACGATCTTCGCGGGCGGGGCCGGCGGCGCGCGCGTGGCCGACGGCGTCGAGATGCGCGTCGACTCCATCTTCCAGATCTTCGCGATGACGAACGCGATCACCTCGCTCGCCGCGATGCAGCTCGTCGAGCAGGGCGCACTCGACCTCGACGCGCCGGGCGGCAACCTGCTGCCCGCACTGGCCGCGCCCAACGTGCTCGGCGAGGACGGTTCGCTGCGCCCGGCGACACGGCCGATCACGCTGCGGCAGCTGCTCACGCACACCTCGGGCTTCGGCTACGGCTTCACGAGCGACCGGCTCGCGCGCTTTCTCGCCGAGCGCGGGCCCGGCTCGGCGGTCGACACGCCGCTGCTCTTCGAGCCCGGGGAGCGCTGGCAGTACGGCGTGAGCACGGACTGGGCCGGCCGGATGGTCGAGGCGGCGAGCGGGATCACGCTGGACGCCTACGTGGGCGGGCACATCCTCCGGCCGCTCGGCATGCGCGACACCGCGTACGCGCTGTCAGACGACCAGGTCGCGCGCCACGTCTCTACGCACCGCCGTCGCGACGACGGCGGGCTCGACGAGCTGCCGTTCACGGCGCCGCAGCCGCGCGTCGGCGGCGGCGCGGGGCTCGCCTCCACGGCCCGCGACTACGCGCGCTTCCTCCGCTTCATGCTCACCGACGGCGCGCTCGACGGCGCCCGGCTGCTGTCGCCGGCGAGCATGGCGACGTTCACCGCGAACCACACGGCTGAGATCGTGGCCGGCGAGTGGAAGACCGCAGCGCCGGAGACGAGCAACGACCTGGCGTGCTCGGACGGCGGAACCGCGCGCCACAGCCTGGGCTTCCTGCGCGCCGGCCGGGACGTTCCCGGCGCGCGCGCGGAGGGCAGCCTGAGCTGGGGCGGGATCGCGAACACCTACTTCTGGATCGACCGCCGCACCGGCGTCGCCGGCACGGTCTTCATGCAGGTCATGCCGTTCGCCGACCCGACGTGCCTCGGCGTGCTCGACGAGTTCGAGCGCACGCTCTACGCCACGGTGCGGGCCTGACGCAGGGACCGGCAGCGGAAGCGCCGACGGCGTCCACGGCGGTGGCGATCGACTAGGGTGACGCCGTCGCGGTTGCCGGCGCAACGGTCGCTGCGGCCTGCAGAGAGAGGACTCCCGTGACCACCACGCTTCGCCCCGAGGACTGCCTCGCCACGATCGACGGCGTGACGACCGTGCCCGGCATCGACGGGCCGATCGAGATCACGCGCGACCGCTGGGGCATCCCGCACATCCGCGCGCAGAGCACTCACGACGCGTTCTTCGGCCAGGGCTTCTGCATGGCGCAGGATCGCGCGTTCCAGATCGAGCTCTACCGGCGGATGGCGCTGGGCACGTCGGCCGCGATGCTCAACCGCGGCCTGCTGCGACGCGACATGCAGAACCGCAAGCTCGGCTTCGGCCGGCTCGCGGCGATCGAGTGGGACGCGCAGAGCGACGAGGCGCGCATGGTGCTCCAGGCGTACGCGGACGGCATCAACGCCGCGATCGACACGCAGCCCGAACCGTGGGAGTTCCTCACGCTGGACCACCACATGGATCCGTGGTCACCGGTCGACTCGCTGGCGGTGATCAAGATGGTGAACGCCGGGGCGCAGTGGGCAAGCAAGCTCCGCTTCGGCCAGGTCGCCGCGCAGCTCGGCGCCGAGGCGACGGAGGCGCTGATCCCGGATCTGCCGCGCGGCGCGGCGCTGATCGTGCCGTCGGGCGCGCGCTGGGAGCAGGAGCGCCACCCGTTCGTCGCAGACCCGGAGTCGGCCATGGGCGAGCCGGACGGGCCGATCGCCTCCGGCGGTGGGTCGAACTGCTGGGTGATCCACGGCTCGAAGACCGCCAGCGGGAAGCCGCTGGTGGCCGGGGACCCGCACCTCGCGCTCGGCGTGCCGGGGCAGTGGTACGTGGTGCACATGGAGTGCCCGGAATTCACCGCGGCCGGGCCGTGCAACCCGTGCTACCCCGGTCCGGTCTTCTACGGCCACAACGCGCGCATCGCGTGGACGATGACGCACGGCCAGGGCGATCGCTGGGACGACTATCGCGAGCACATCCGCCGCGGCGCCGCGGGCCCCCCGGCGC
>JBBDXH010000241.1:0-8659 GCA_040902395.1 Dehalococcoidia bacterium | reverse complement strand
GGCGTTGCCGGAGCTTCGCAAACTGTCGTTGACCGCGGCGCGCGTCGGCGACGCCTCGTGGGAGCCCATGCTCCGTCTGGACGAGCGCTTCGAGGTGCGCGGGGAGAACCCCGTCACCGAGCCGACCTGGCTCACGCGCCACGGCCCGGTGATCGCCGGCGACCCCATGCACGACGACGAGGTGATCGCCGCGCGCTGGGGGCTGGCGGAGCCGGCCCACGACACTGACGCAATGCTCGCCGTGCTCCGCGCCGGGTCCGTGCCGGAGGCGCGCGCAGCCTTCCGTCGCTACGACTCGGTCTCGGGCAACTTCTGCTTCGCCGACGGCGACGGCAACATCGCCTACCAGTACACGGGACGCATCCCGAAGCGTCCCGGCTGGATCGTGCCCGTGCCGGGCTGGGACAACGCCCACGAGTGGGACGGCGACGTGCCGAAGGACGAGCTGCCCGGCGACGAGAACCCGCGCAACGGCTTCATCGTCACCGCGAACAATCGCACGACCGGTGACGACTACCCCCACTACCTGTCGTACATGTCGACGCGCTTCCGCGCCGATCGCCTGCGCGAACGCATGGACGGCGTGGAGACGTTCGACCCGGAGCTCGTGCGCTCGCTCCAGGGCGACCAGACCAGCATCCACGCCCGCGAACTCGCGGCCCGCTTCGCGGCGGTCGCCGCGGCGGACGCCGGCGCCGCTGCGCTGCGGTCTCTGCTCTCGGGGTGGGACGGCGCGCTCGGTGTCGACAGCCCGGCCGCGGTCGCGTACGCGACGACGTGCGACGTGCTGATCGAGCGCACGGTGCGCGCGTACTACGCGCAGGTGCCGAACGTCGGCGCGAGCACGGCGGCGGAGGAGTTCCGCATCCTCTACGAGCAGCTGCTCCGCGACCGGCCGGCGATGCTCATGGGCGCCGCGTCGTGGGACGACGCGATCCGCGACGCGCTGCCCGAGGCCGCGCGTCGCGCACGCGCGCGTCACGGCGCCGATCCTGCCGGCTGGCGATGGGGCGCGGAGCACGCCGTGGCGTGGGATCACAACCTCGGCCGCGACCGCACGCTCGCACCGGTGGTGAACATCGGCAACGTCGAGATCGGCGGTGACGGCATGACGCCGTTCGCGTCCGAAATCGCGCGCGGCGCCGCTTCGACCCACGGCGTGTCGTACCGCCAGATCTTCGACCTGTCGGATCTCGCCGGCGCGCAGATCTGCATCCCGCCCGGAAACTCGGGCCAGCCCGGCTCCCCGCACTACGGAGACAACGTCGAGCGCTGGCGCGCGGTCGAGTACCACCCGCTGCTGACCGACTGGGATGCGATCGCGGCGAACGCCGAGGCGCGGCTCACGCTCGAGCCGGGCGACTGACGCGCGCGAGCGGCGCCGATCGCGAAGCGATGAAGCAGCCGGACGGAGACGCGATGCCCGACGCTCTGCCCCGCGGTGCCACGCACGACATCTACGAGCTGATGAACACGCAGCGCGCGATCCGGCGGTTCAGGCCGGATCCCGTGCCCGACGCGGTGATCGAGCGCCTGATCTTCGCCGCGACGCGGGCGCCGAGCGGCAGCAACCTCCAGCCGTGGGCATTCGTGATCGTGAAGGACGCGCGGAAGCGGCAGGTGCTCAGTGACGCGCTGCTCGCTGCGGTCGAGTCCCGTGGCGGGTTCGCCGACCTCGACGCGATCGAGGATCCGGAGCGACGACGCATGATGCGTGGCGTCAACGCGCTCTTCCGGAACTTCGCCTCAGCGCCGGTGGTGATCATCCCCTGCCTGGTGAACGCCACCTCACCCGCCGCGGACGGACTGCTCGCCGGCAGCTCGATCTATCCGAGCGTCCAGAACCTCCTGCTCGCGGCGCGGGCGGAGGGACTGGGCACCCTGCTGACCACCCGCCAGCAGAGCATCCTCGACACGCTGCGCGCCGAGCTCGCCATCCCCGAGCGTGCCACCCCCGTCGCGATCATCCCGCTCGGCTACCCGGCGGTGCCGTTCGGCCCCGTGAACCGCAAGCCGATCGCGGAGTTCGTCCACTGGGACCAGTGGTAGCGGGTTCGACGTACGCCTCGGGCACCTCTGCCCCCGTCGCTGGCGCGGCCGGGAAGACCTATCGCGAAGCCATCACCCCACGGTCACGACCACGTCGACGTCCATCGCGATGAAGTCCTCCAGGGTGCCCTCGAACGAGCCCGCCATCGGGACGGCCTGGCTCGGATCGCGAGCGACGGCGACGCGGATCAGGTTCTCGCCGCCCACGCGCCCGTTCGTCGGGTCGTATGCGACCCAGCCGGCGCCGGGCAGGTAGACGTGCACCCACGCGTGCGTCTGACCGCCGCCGACGAGCGGCGCAGACGTCCCGATCAGCGCCTGCTCGTACAGGTAGCCGCTCACGAAGCGAGCGCCGAGTCCGAGCCGCCGGACCGCCTCCATCATCAGCAGCGCGAAGTCGCGGCAGGTCCCCGAGCGCAGGCGCAGCGTCTCGTCGGGCGGCTGCGTGCCCTCTTCGGGGCGCGTCCGATAGTCGAAGTCGCGCCGGATTGCCTCGGTCATGTCCGCGAGCAGCGCGTGCGTCTCGGTCTCGCCCTCGCGGTTGAGGAAGATGCGGGCCCACTCGAGCACGTGGTGATCGGGGTCGTCGTAGTGCGGCTCGATCAGCCGGCCGAGGTCCGCGCGCTCGTCGAGCGAGTAGCTGAACGGGAACGTCCGGGCATGCGGCGCGACGACGAACTCGGGACCGCTGGTCGCGAAGTGCTCGAGCTCGATGCGGCTCACCGCACGGAGCTCCGTCGCCGGCGAGTCGAAGGTCGCGAGCGCGATCGAGTTGCCGAAGACGTCGTGCATCCAGCGAATGGTCGCCGGCGGCGAGAGCGTGAGCGACGTCTCGAGCAGGCGCAGGTCATGGCTGTCGAGCGGGCGAAACATCATGCGGTGCTCGCCGAGCCGCACGGGGCGCCGGTACCGGTACGTCGTGGTGTGCTCGATCTTGAGCACGGCCATGTCGATCGCTCTCACTCGTGCCCGCGGGGCGGTGCGGTTCCTGCCGGCGCCGTTCACGGCGCGGAGAGCCACGTTAGCGGCCTCGTGGCTCCCTGACGACGGGGGCGTGATCGAAGGCCCGCAACGCCCACGTTCGTGCCCGGGTGACCGAGCGCCCCGCGTTCACGCGACGGCAACGAGCCTCGCGCGACGCGGCAACCGGGGCGCTATCCGCGGCGTGCTTTCCCCCATCCGGCGGCGCTCGCCGTCGCGCTCGGCGCGCGGCGCGTGATGGCGGGCCGCACGCACGACTCACCCGCGCGAGGCGACCGCACAGACGCGGCGTCAGCACGCGCGCCGAGCGGGAGCCGGTTGACCGGTTACTCGGGTAGACGCGTCAGCGCCTGGACGTGACGCGGCCGGAGCAGGCCGAAGTGTCGCCGGTCGAGGGTGGCGAGTTTCGGTTCGCGAAGCCGCTCCACGATCGCGAGCACGGCGGCGTCGACGAATCCGATGTCGGAGTCCGCGTACTGGTCGCAGATCGCGGCAACCCGTCCGTAGTCCGAGGGTTGCAGTTCCGCGACCTCGTACGCAACGGCCGCGATGTCGCCAGGCAGGGCCGAGCGCACCGTCGCGTAGAGCCGCTCGTGGATCCAGTAGTCGACCTCAACGAGGACCGGCGCCGGGATCACGAGCGGCTCGGAGCACTCCTCGATCAGCCGGCGGCAGGCGCCGTGATCGGCGTCCGAGCGATCGAGCGACGCGTAGAGCGGTCCGGTGTCGAGGATCAGCGCCACGCGCGCGGCTGCGCGGGTTGCTCGCCCGCGCGGCGGGCGGTGTCGGTGCGCCCGGACTCCGCGACTCCGAGGCTGCGCGGTCGTGGTCGGGGGCGCGCGGACGCGCTCGCCTCCCCCAGGAGGTAGGCAACGGTCGTCTCCAACGCCGTCGCGAGCGCACGCAGTTTGTCGACCGAGGTCCCGATCAGCGCGCGCTCGATCTGCGAGATGTACGTCTGGCCCACGCTCTGGCCTTCGCGCAACAGGTCGCTCACACGCCCGGCGAGCTCAGCTTGCGAGAGCGCAAGCGCGCGGCGCCTCTCGCGAACGCGCTCGCCCAGCATCCGGTCTCCCGTTGCCGCCTGATGCACGGTCATCAGCATCCTCACTGCTGCCGCCAGCAGTGCACCTCGCCGCTGAGTTCTGTCGCTGGCGCGCGAGGCGACCGGCCAGTGCCGGCTAGCCGCTAGCCGTTGACGCGCCGCCACTTGCGCAGACTGACCATCTCGCGCGCCGGCGTCTGCCGGCTGCCGACCTCGACGTACGAGACCTCGGCGACGTAGACGTCGCCGCGCGAGTCGGTGGCGATGGCGTGCGGCCACAGGAACTGCTCGGGCGCCTCGCCCGGCAGCGGTGCGCCGATGCGCGTCACGAGCTCGCCGGCGGGCGTGTAGATCGAGACGCGGTGCCCCAGGTCCGGGACGCCGAATTGCACGGGCGGAGGCCCCTGCTCCGCCACGTAGAGGCGGTCGTCGTCGCCGCGGCCGCGCGTGACCGCGACGGCGTGGTGCACGTGCCAGGCGCGCACGAACTCCCCGTCGAGCGCGAACACCTGCACGCGGTGGTTCTCCCGGTCGCACACGATGACATGGTCGTCATCCACGAACGCGATGTTGTGCGGCAGGCTGAACTGCCCGTGATCCGATCCCGGCTCGCCCCACGAGAGCATGTGCTTGCCGTCGCGGTCGAAGCGATGGACGCGCGAGTTCCCATAGCCGTCGCTGACGAAGATGTCGCCGCTCACCGGGTGGATCGCGACGTCCGTGGGCCGGTTGAACGGCTGCCCGCCCTGGCGCTCGGCCGGGATGCCGGTGCCGAGCGTCATCAACGTCTTCCCGGAACGATCGGTCTTCGTGAGCAGGTGCGTGTGCACGTCCACGAGCCAGAGATCGTCGTTCGGATCGGTGCGCACGGCGTGCGCCCACGGGAAGCGCACGCCCTCCCAGACCTGTCGCGACACGCCGTACGGGTCCGTGATCGTGGTCATGCCAGCGTGCGGCGTCTCGTTGCCCCACTGGTCGACGAGGTTGCCGTCCGGGTCGAAGACGAGCATCGGCATGTTGCCGCGATTGAAGACGTAGACGCGGTCGGCCGAGTCCACTGCCACGGCGGTCGCCTCGCGCATCCACAGGCCGTGCGGGATCTTCGCCCACCCGGGTACCGGTTCGTATCGGGTCGCGGCCGTGACCGGGCCTGGCGTCATCGTGGTCCGTCCCTTCCTGCCGCGGATCGCGCGTGCCCGGCACGGCGGCCCCGGCGCTGCTGTCGCGCGAGGGTAGCGGCTTCACCGGCGGGAACCGTCGGCCGTTCCGGACTCGTGCGGACCGCACGGTCGAGTCGAGCGCTACGCGATTGCGTGCCGTGCGGTCAGGCGCTGAGAACTGCGCGATCCCGCCGGCCTCTGGAGAACCGATCACACCGATCAATGATCGTGCGTCGCTCGAAGCGAGGCAGCAGCGGGGACAGGCCTACCCGATGGCCGAGCACTTCAGGTAGATCGGCGTCAACGGTGGGATGCCGCTCGGGAAGAGCGCGTTCCATGCCGCGTTCACCACGCTGATGGTCACCGACGGCACATAGGCAATCCAGCTGCCGGCGCCGTCCGTCGCCCAGAACACCGCCGTCGCCACCGGGCAGGAGGTGGCGGCGACGAGGTCCGCGTTGCTCCCGCCGGCGAACACGAAGAGCCCGGAGGCGGCCGGCAGCGTGCCGTCCGGCGACCCGCCGGCCGATGCGGAGTACGTGAACCCCCCGGCCGCGACGGCGCTCACGCCGTCGGGATTCGTGACGATCAGCGAGGTGTTCCCGGCGGTGCCGGCGGGAGTCGTGGCAACGATCTGCGTCGAACTGATCACCGCGGTGCCGTCGGCCACGGCGCCGCCGACACGCACGGTCGCGCCGGGCACGAAGCCGCTGCCGGCGATCGTGATCGCGGTGCCGCCGGAAGCCGAGCCCGAGGCCGGCGTGACCGACGTGATCGTCGGGATGTCGCCGGTGGTCGGAGGCGGGGTCGCCGCGCCGTCGCCCGCGTACGTGAACCCGGAGGCGAGCCCGCTGATCCCGCCGTCCGCGCTCGTGACGAGCACGGCCGCCGGTCCGGCGACGCCCGCGGGAGTGGTTGCCGTGATCTGCGTCGCGCTGACCACGGCGACGTTTGTCGCGGCGGCGCCGCCCACGCTCACCGCCGCGCCGGCCGCGAAGCCGGTGCCGGTGATGGTGATGGTCGTGCCGCCGGCGATCACGCCGGTCGCGGGGGTGACGGCGTTCACCACCGGCCGCGTCTGCGCATAGGTGAAGCCGGCCGTCAGCCCGCCGACCTGTCCGCCGGAGGCCGCGACGAGCACGACGACCGAGCCGAGCGCGCCCGGCGGCGTCGTCGCGTTGATCAGCGTGGAGTTCACGACCGTGACGTTCGTGGCGGGCACGCCGCCAAAGCTCACGGCGGCGGGCGAGGAGAAGCCGGCTCCGGCGATCGAGACCGCGGTTCCGCCAGACGCCGGGCCGGTCGCGGGCGTGACCGAGGCGAGGACCGGCTGGCCGGGCGTGGTCGTGGTCGGCGTCGTGGTGACCGCGCCGGCGAAGGAGAAGCCGTTGGAGAGCGCCGCGCGGCCGCTCGGGTCGGTGACGATGATGCTCACCGTGCCGGTCGGCCCGGCAGGCGTGGTGACGAGCATGAGCGTCGAACTCTGGAGCACGACGCCCGCGGCCGGGTAGTTCCCGAACGAGACCGCCATGCCGTCGATGAAGCCGGTCCCGGAGATCGCGATCGTGGTGCCGCCATTCGCGGCACTGATCCCGGGCGAGACGCTCGAGATCGTGAGCGGGTCGGGTGGCGTCGCGCTGTACGTGAAGCCGTTGTGCATGGTCGCCGAGAGGCCGTCCGGGTTCGTGACGGTCACGTCGACGGTGCCGAGGGCGTGCGCCGGCGTCACGGCCTTGACCTGCGTCGCGCTGACCACGGTCACTGAGGTCGACGCGACCCCGCCGAAGGTCACGGTGGCGCCGGTGACGAAGTTCGTCCCGAAGATCGTGGCGATGGTTCCGCCGGTGGGCAGCGTGAAGGAGTAGCTCGTCCCGGTGATCGTCGGCGCAGCCGCCGTCGCGCCCGTTGCCGTCACGAGGAGCACGGCGAGCGCGGCGACGGCGGCGAAGAAGAGGGCTCGCGGTCGCATGGCATCACTTCCTGCGGTGGGCATTCCCGGAGAATCTGCAATCCAGTATATACCGGTTATCGGAATCGGCGCAGCCCTGATCCCACGGCACTCGGCCGGCTTCGAGACGGCAGGGGCGCGCCACACGCGCTAGATTCCGTGTCCACGAACGTCCGGCGAGGGAGCATCATGAGCACGGTCGACTACATCAAGAACAGCCTGGGCTTCGCGCACCGCGCGCTCGCGGATGCCAGGAACGGCACACCCGAACAGCTGCACTTCGTTCCGGAGCACGGCAGCCACTCGATCGCGTGGTGCCTCTGGCACACGGCGCGGGTGGAGGACCTGATCATCAATGCCCGGTCTCGCCAGGCGCCGCAGGTCTGGAACGAGGACTGGGCGAAGCGCATCGGTCTGCCATTCGAGGGCATGGGCACCGGCATGTCTGACGAGCAGGCCCAGGGCATCCGCATCGAGAATCTGGACGCGTTCAAGGAGTACCAGGAGGCGGTCTGGAAGCAGACCGACGAGTACCTCGGCTCATTGACGGACGAAGATCTCGAGCGCGAGATCCCGACGCGCGACGGGGGGACCGAGAGCGTGGGGCAGGGGATCTCGCTGCACATGCTCGGCCACTTCAACGGTCACCGCGGCGAGATCAACACGCTGCGCGGGATGCAGGGCATGCCCACCGTGCTCCAGCGCGAGGGCACGCACTAGCCGAACGGCGAGCGGGGGGCGCAAGCCCCCCGACGGCTGCCTCGCCGAACGGCGAACGCGCGACACCCCCCGACGGCTGCCCGGCCGAACGGCGAGCGGGGGGCGCAAGCCCCCCGACGGCTGCGTCGCCGAACGGCGAACGTGAGGCACAAGCCGGGCGCTCCCGAGCCGAGCGGCTGTCACCCGCCGCCGCGCCGGGACCGCACTGCCATAGCGTCCAGCCTGCGCCCACCGCACCCGGCGCGCGCGCCTCGCGGCATCGCGCCCGCACGATCGGCATCACGTCGTCCAGCAGACCCGTGGCGAGCCGCGCGCGCGAGAGCAGGAGCAGCGGCACGTCGCCGTCGCGCAACAGCGCGTCGAGCCGCGTCGCGGGGAGCAGTGCGCCGCGCGTGTACTCGTTCCAGATCGGGAGCACCGAAGCGCCGGTGTACGCGATCGCCTCGCCGGCGTTGTTCACGCCGTCGATCCCGAACGCGTAGCGCGCACGCGCGCCGGCCGTCGCGCGCACGAGCGCCTCGGCGGGCACGAGCCGCTCGAGCAGGCTCGGAGGCGCCTGCGACGCGTAGACGACGGGGTTCGGCCGCGTGATCTGCCCGGCGCGCGGGGCCTCCCCCGCGACCCAGAGCGCGGTCGCGAGCGGAATCCCGAGCACGGCGAGGGCGGCCGCGGCGCGGCACGCCGGCGCAACCCCGCGCAGGCGTGGCACACCGGCCGTGCCGAGCGCGACCCCCGCCCCCGCCGCCCTCACTACGG
>JBBDXH010000240.1:0-11030 GCA_040902395.1 Dehalococcoidia bacterium | reverse complement strand
TCCGCGAGGGCGGTCGCACCGTCGGCGCAGGCGTCGTCACCAGCATCATCGAATAACAAGTAGCAGAACGCGCCGGACACCCAGGGCAGGGGATCTCAGTGCCGCAACAACGCATCCGGATCAAGCTCAAAGCGTTCGACCATCGCGTCCTCGACGCCTCGGCGAAACAGATCGTCGAGTCGGCCGAGCGGACCGGTGCGGTCGTCGCCGGTCCGGTGCCGCTGCCTACGCGCATCCGCAAGTACACGGTGATCCGGTCGCCGTTCATCGATAAGGACTCGCGTGACCAGTTCGAGACGCGTACCCACAAGCGCCTGATCGACATCATGGAGCCGACCTCCCGCACGGTGGACACGCTGATGCGGTTACAGCTCCCGTCCGGTGTCGACATCGAAATCAAGCTGTAAGGGCCGCGTGATGGCGATCGGGATGATCGGACGCAAAGTCGGCATGATGCGCATCTACGACGGCGCGGGCCGCGCGCGTGGCGTGACCGTGGTCGAACTCGGCCCGAACGTCGTGACCCAGATCCGATCGCAGGAGCGCGACGGATACACCGCCGTGCAGGTCGGCTTCGACGGAAACCGCAAGCGCATCAACCGGCCGGCGCGCGGCCACCTCCGCCGCTCCGGCGCGGACACGCTCGCACTGAATGAGCTGCGCGAGTTCCGCCTCGACGCCGTAGACGGGTTCGAGCTCGGGCAGCGACTCACCGTGGAACAGTACGAGCCCGGTCAGTTCGTGAGCGTCGTGGGCACGTCCAAGGGTCGCGGATTCGCCGGCGGTGTCCGTCGCTGGAACTTCAGCGGCGGACCGAAGACGCACGGCCAGTCGGATCGCCACCGCGCGCCCGGTTCCGTCGGCGCCGGCACCACGCCGGGCCACGTCTTCAAGGGCCAGCACATGGCCGGGCACATGGGCGCGCGCGCTACGTCCGTGCTCAATCTGCTCGTCGTGCTGACCGACCCCTCGCGCAACCTGCTCTTTGTCGAGGGCTCAGTGCCGGGACCGCGCGGGGGCATCGTGGTCGTGCAGCCCGGGCGCCGGCCCGCGCTCCCGGACTTCGCAGCGCCCGTGCTGCCGTCGACAGCCGACATCGGCGAGGCGGTTGCCGACGAAGAACCGACCGTCGACGAGGCAGCGGCAGTGGAAGCCGCTGCGGAGATGGCCGACGCGAGCGCCGCCGCGGAAGCGCCCGCGACCGCAGCCGCCACCGCCGCGGGCGATGCCGAGGAGCAGAAGGACGAGGCCGGGGCATGAAGCTGCAGGTACTCGACGCTTCCGGCCAGCCGGCCGAGATGATCGACGTCGATGACACGGTGTTCGGCATCGAGCCGAACACCGCGGTCGTGCACCAGACGCTCGTCGCGCAGCTCGCGGCGCGGCGTGCCGGCACCGCGCGTACCAAGACGCGCGGTGAGGTGAGGGGTTCGACGCGCAAGATCCGGCGCCAGAAGGGCCTCGGGATGTCGCGCCAGGGCGGGATCCGCGGGCCGCAACACCGCGGCGGCGGCGTCGTCTTCGGACCGCGGCCGCGGTCGTATCGCCAGCGGCTCCCGAAGCAGATGCGCCGGCTGGCGATCCGCTCGGTGCTCTCTTCGCGAGCGCAGGATGAGCGGCTGATCGTGGTGAACGCGCTCGGCCTCGAACAGCCTTCGACGAAGGGGTTGCGCGCACTGCTCGCCGCGGTGGGCGTAGAGCGCACGGCGCTGCTGGTGCTGGGCACGGCCGATCGCGCCGCTCTGCTCTCCGCGCGGAATCTCGCAGGGACGCGCGCCCTGCCGGCGGACACGCTGAACGTGGCCGACATGCTCGCGCACCAGACGCTGGTGATGACGGTGGACGCCGTGCGCCGCGCCGAGGCGCTGTGGGGCGGCGAGCGCGCGGGCCGGCGCAATGGACCGGCGCTGGCGCCGGTGGCGACCGGGACGGAGGGCTAAGCGCCATGCCGAAGGCGATCCACGTCTACGAGGTGCTTCGCCGTCCGATCGTGACGGAGAAGAGCACGATGCTCGCCGGCCAGGGCAAGTACGTATTCGAGGTGGCGAAGCAGGCGAACAAGCCGCAGATCCACGCGGCGGTGGAGCAGGCGTTCAACGTCACCGTGACCGCCGTCAATACGACGATCGTGCGCGGCCGGCGGAAGCGAAACCGCGCCGGCAAGCGCGCGGGCACACCGCCCTCGTGGAAGAAGGCGATCGTGACGCTCAAGGACGGCGACCAGATCCAGCTGTTCGAAGGCGTGTAGGGAACCGCGATGGCCATCAAGATCTACCGGCCCACTTCGCCCGGGCGGCGCAACGCCTCGGGTCACGGCTTCGACGAGATCACGACGAGACGTGGCGAGAAGAGCCTGCTCGTCAGCAAGAAGCAGAAGGCGGGCCGCAGCGGCGGCAAGATCTCCGTGCGCCATCGCGGCGGCGGACACAAGCGAATGATTCGCGTGGTCGACTTCAAGCGCGACAAGCTCGGTGTGCCCGGCCGCGTGGCGGCGATTGAGTACGACCCGGGCCGGACAGCGCGCATCGCGCTCGTCTTCTACCACGACGGTGAGAAGCGCTACATCGTCGCCCCGGACGGGCTGAAAGTCGGCAACACGATCCTGTCCGCAGACGACGCGCCGGTCGCCCTCGGAAACACCCTGCCGCTCTCGGGCATCCCGACGGGGACGTCCGTGCACAACGTGGAGTTGCAGCCCGGCAGGGGCGGCCAGCTCGGCCGCTCGGCCGGCACCGCCATCCAGCTGATGGCGCGCGATCAGGGCTATGCCCTGCTCCGTATGCCGTCCGGTGAGATGCGCCAGGTGCTCGAGTCGTGCCGCGCGACGATCGGCGTCGTCGGCAACGCGGAGCACGCGCAGATCAAGCTCGGCAAGGCCGGGCGCAACCGGCATCGCGGGCGCCGGCCCTCGGTGCGCGGCTCGGCGATGAACCCGGTCGACCACCCGCACGGCGGTGGTGAGGGCAAGTCGCCCGTCGGCATGCCAGGCCCGAAGACGCCGTGGGGCAAGCCGGCGCTCGGTTATCGCACCCGCAACAACAAGCGCACCGACAAGTACATCATCCGGCGGCGCGGGAAGGGCCGGAGGTAAGCCATGTCGCGATCGACGAAGAAGGGTCCGTACGTCCACGCCTCACTGATGAAGAAGGTGGAGGCAGCGTCGCGGTCGGACCGCAAGGAAGTGATCAAGACGTGGTCGCGTGCGTCCACGATCATGCCCGAGATGGTCGGGATGACCATCGCCGTGCATGACGGGCGCCGGCACGTCCCGGTTTTCTGCACGGAGAACATGGTCGGCCACAAGCTCGGCGAGTTCTCGTTCACGCGCACGTTCCGCGGGCACCGCGGACGGTCCGAGACGACGTCGAGGGCCGGCTGATGGAAGTGCGCGCCCTGGCTGCGGATCAGCCCGTCACGCCGCGCAAGGTGCGGCTGCTGCTCGACGTCATTCGCGGGCGCCCGGTGGCGGAGGCGTTGACGCTGCTGGCGCACATGCCGCAGCCGTCGGCACGGATCGTGACGCAGGTGGTGAAGTCGGCGGCGGCGAACGCGGAGAACAACTTCGATCTCAACCCGGATCGGCTGATCGTGAAGCGGGCCTCGGCCGGCGACGCACGCAAGCTGCGCCGGTTCAAGGCGCGCTCGCGCGGGCGCGTGGCGCCGCGCGTCACGCGCTTCAGCCACATCGAGATCGTGGTCGAGGGGGACGAGGGCTTCTAATGGGCCGAAAAGTGCACCCGTACGGGTTCCGCGTCGGCGTGACCCGCGACTGGCTGTCGAAGTGGTTCGCCGAACGCAACTACGCCGTCTTTGTGCACGAAGACCTGCGGCTGCGGAAGCTGATCATGAAGACGCTGCCGGACGCCGGCGTGTCGCAGATCCTCGTCGATCGCAACGCCAACCAGATCACGCTGACGGTGAAGACCGCGAAGCCCGGGATCGTGATCGGACGTGGCGGCCAGAACGCGGAGATGCTGCGCACCCTGCTGCAGAACGCGACCGAGAAGCGCGTGCGCCTGAACATCGAAGAGATCCGCGTTCCCGAGCTGGACGCCTTCCTCGTGGCCCGCTCGGTCGCCGACCAGCTCGAGCGCCGCGTGGCGTTCCGGCGGGCCATGAAGCAGTCCGTGCAGCGCACGATGGGTCGCGGCGCGCTCGGCTGCCGCGTGCGCATCAGCGGCCGCCTCGGGGGCAGCGAGATGTCGCGCTCCGAGCAGGAGATGCAGGGCCAGGTCCCGTTGCACACACTGCGCGCGGACATCGACTTCGGACTCGCCGAGGCGCACACGACGTTCGGCGTGATCGGCGTGAAGTGCTGGATCTACAAGGGCGAGATCACACGCGAGAACAACCCGCTCGTGGCGTCCGCGATGGTGGAGACGGAGTAGCGCCATGCTCATGCCGCGGCGCACCAAGTATCGCAAGTCCTTCCGCGGCCGCCGCCGGGGTGCCTCGCACAACGGCTCGACGGTCGCCTTCGGCGAGTTCGGATTGCAGGCGCAGACGACGGCGTGGATCGACTCCCGCCAGATCGAGTCGGCGCGACGCGCGATCACCGGGTCGCTCAAGCGCGGCGGCAAGGTCTGGATCCGGGTGTTCCCGGACAAGCCGGTCTCGAAGAAGCCGGTGGAAGTGCGTATGGGCAAGGGCAAGGGCGCGACCGACCGCTGGGTGGCCGTCGTGAGGCGCGGGCGCGTGATGTTCGAGGTCGCGGGGGTGCCCGAAGAGGCGGCGCGTGAGGCGTTCCGCAAGGCGCATCACAAGCTGCCCGTGAGGACCAAGGTGGTTGGCCGCGAGGAAGCGATCTGATGGCGCGCGACACCGCGGAGCTGCGAGCCCGGACGGATGAGGATCTGGCGCACGAGCTGGAAGAGGCGCACCAGGCGCTGTTCAACCTGCGCTTCCAGGCGGCCACCGGTCAGCTCGCGGACGTTGCCCAGGTCGGCAACGCCCGACGCCGTATCGCACGCATCAAGACGCTCCTGCGCGAGCGGGAGATCCTGGCGGTCGCCGACGCGGCCGCGCGGGCCAGCGCAGGGAGCGAGGCATAGCGATGGTCGAGGCGACCGCGCGCCAGGTGAACCGGAAGAGCCGTACCGGCACGGTGGTATCTGACGTCAACGACAAGACGATTGTGGTCGAGATCGTGCGGCAGGCGCCGCACCGGCTCTACCACAAGGTGATCCGGCGCACGAAGCGCTACCACGTCCACGACCCGGAGAACCGGGCGACGATGGGCGACATCGTGCGCATCGAGGAGTGCCGGCCGATCAGCAAGACGAAGCGCTGGCAGCTTGCCGCCGTGCTCACGGAGCGACAGGTCGCCGAAGTGGCGCCGGAGTCGCTCGACGTGGGGATCGTCGACGAGTTCCAGCGGTCCGCGGCGCGCGCCGAGGCGGAGGCAGCGTCCGCCCATGCTCCCGTCGCCGACGCGCCGATTGCTGATGCGCTGGACGCGGAGGCCGCGGCCGCACCGGCCGACGCGCCGATTGCTGATGCGCCGGACGCGGAGGCCGCGCCCGCAGCCGCACCGGCCGGCGCGGCGGAGGTCACGGCTGACGAGGTCACGGCTGACGACGCCGAGAAGCAGGCCGACTAGATGATCCAACAGGAGACGCGGGTCAAGGTCGCGGACAACTCGGGGGCACGCGAGATCCTGTGCATCCGCGTGCTCGGCGGAACGCGCCGCCGCTACGCGCGCGTGGGCGACCTGATCGTCGCCTCCGTCAAGGAAGCGCAGCCGAACAGCGCGGTGAAGAAGGGCGACGTCGTGCGCGCCGTGATCGTGCGCACCGCGCAGCCCATCCAGCGGGTGGACGGGTCGACCATCCGCTTCGACGAGAACGCCGCCGTACTGATCGCCGACAAGGAAGGCAACCCGCGGGGCACGCGCATCTTCGGGCCGGTGGCCCGTGAACTACGCGACCGCCGCTACATGCGCATCATCTCGCTCGCGCCGGAGGTCCTCTAGTGGCGGCCAAGATCAAGCGCAACGACACCGTGCAGGTCATGGCGGGCAAGGACCGTGGCCGGCGCGGCGACGTGCGACAGGTGATCCCGGACGCCGGTCGCGCGATCGTGACCGGGGTGAACATGGTGAAGAAGCACCGGCGCTCCCGCTCGCCGCAACAGCCGGGCGGCATCATTCAGTCCGAGGCTCCGATCCAGCTGGCAAACCTGGCCGTCGTGTGCCGGGCCTGCGACCGGGCGATCCGGGTGGGCTTCAAGCTGCTGGAAGACGGGCGCAAGGTGCGCGTCTGCAAGCACTGCAACGAATCGATCGATTGATGGCGGTGGCGCGATGGTGACCGAAACCTATGTCCCGCGCATGCTGGCCCGCTACCGCGAGGAGGTGGCGCCGCAGCTACAGCGCGAGTTCGGGTACGCGAACGTGATGCAGATCCCGTTGCTCCAGAAGATCGCGATCAACATCGGGCTGGGCGAAGCGATTGAGAACGGGAACGCCATCGATGGCGCGACGCGCGACATGCTGGCGATTACCGGGCAGCGTCCATTCGTGCGCCGCTCGAAGAAGGCGATCTCGAACTTCAAGCTGCGTGAGGGGATGCCGATCGGCCTCGCGCTGACGCTGCGTGGCCGGCGGATGTGGGAGTTCTACGACCGCCTCGTCAATGCGTCGCTGCCGCGCGTGCGTGACTTCCGCGGCGTGCCGGACGACTCGTTCGACGGGCATGGGAACTATTCGCTCGGTCTCACCGAGCAGTTGCTCTTTCCTGAGGTTTCGTTCGACACGGTCGATCGTGTGCGCGGACTCCAGGTCAACATCGTGACTTCGGCGCGTAACGATGAAGAAGGGAAACGGCTGCTCGAGTTGCTCGGTATGCCGTTCGTCCGGAGGTAGCGCGAGATGGCGAAGAAGAGTCAGATCGCGAAGGCTGCGCGGAAGCCGAAATTCTCGAGCCGCGCGAAGAACCGCTGCCCTGTGATGTGGAGCGATCGCCCGTGCGGACGCCCCCGCGCATTCATGCGGCGCTTCGGCATGTGCCGGATCTGCTTCCGGCGGCTGGCGAACGAGGGCAAGCTCCCCGGTGTGAAGAAGTCTTCGTGGTAGCCGAGCGACCCGAGCGCGCGACGGAACCCATGAAGGAAGGCGGGCGAACCGGATGACGATGTCCGACCCTCTGGCAGACATGTTCACGCGTGTCCGCAACGCCGCGTCGGCGCGGCACGACTCCGTGCGCGTGCCGACATCGAAGGTCAAGCGGTCGATCGCTGAAGTGCTCAAGGAAGAGGGCTTCATCCGCGAGATCGGCGAGGTCAAGGATGGTGCACGCGCGTACCTCGAGCTGAAGATCAGCTACGGCGACGACCGGCGCGCGGTGCTCTCGGGCATTCGCCGCGTCTCGCGTCCCGGCCTCCGTGTGTACGTCAACAAGCGGGAGATCCCCCGCGTCTTCGGTGGCCTGGGGATCGCCATCATGAGCACCTCGTCCGGCGTGATGTCGGCGCGCGAGGCCTGGCGACGCCAGGTCGGCGGCGAAGTGCTCTGCTACGTCTGGTAGGGAACGACGATGTCGCGAGTAGGTCGCAAACCGATCGTGCTCCCCGCGGGCGTCGACGTCGCCGTGCAGGGGCAGGAGTGCCGTGTCACGGGGCCGAGGGGTGAGCTCACGCAGGCGCTGCATGAGGCGGTGCACGTGAGCGTGGAGGACGGCGCGGTGGTGGTGACGCGGGCGTCCGATCAGCCCGAGCACCGTGCGCTGCACGGGCTGACGCGTGCGCTCATCCAGAACATGGTGCTCGGCGTGACCGACGGGTTCCGTCGCTCACTCGAGCTCCAGGGCACGGGCTACCGCGCACAGCTCCAGGGCACCAACCTGATGCTAAACGTCGGGTACTCCCACCAGGTGGAGATGAAGCCGATCGACGGCGCGGTCTTCGAGGTCGAGACGCCGACTGTGCTGCATATCACCGGGATCGATAAGCAGGTCGTCGGCCAGCAGGCGGCGCTCGTGCGCCGCGTGCGTCCGCCGGAGCCGTATCACGGCAAGGGCATTCGCTATCGCGGAGAGCAGATCAAGCTCAAGGCCGGGAAGTCGAGGGCATAGCGATGGCCAAGCACACGACCCACGTCGCTCGGTTGCGCCGGCATCACCGCGTGCGCAACAAGGTGAGCGGCACGCCGGAACGCCCGCGCCTCGCGGTCTTCCGCTCCAATCAGCACATCTACGCGCAGCTCATCGACGACGCTGCCGGACGCACCGTGGCCGCCGCCTCGGACGCAGAAGCCGACCTGCGCGCGGGCGGTGGGACAAAGGTCGAGCGCGCGCAGACCGTCGGCAAGCGGCTCGCGGAGCGCTCAAAGCAGGCCGGGATCGCGTCGGCTGTCTTCGACCGCGGCGGCTTCCGTTACGCCGGCCGCGTGAAGGCGCTCGCGGACGCCGCGCGCGAGGAAGGTCTGGTGTTCTGATGGTGCAAGCAGGCCAGCGCGGCCGCGAGTCTCGTCGCGATCGCCGGCGCGGCGACGACGACGGACAGCCCGAGCTGATCGAGAAGGTCGTCTATATCAACCGCGTTGCGAAGGTGGTGAAGGGCGGACGCCGCTTCTCCTTCACCGCGATCGTGGTCGTCGGCGACGGGCAGGGACGCGTCGGGTTCGGCATGGGGCGCGCGAACGAGGTGCCCGAGGCCATCCGCAAGGGCGGTGTGATCGCGCGCCGCACGATGTTCCGCGTGCCGATGCGCGAGGGCACGATCGTGCACGACCTCGAGGCGCGCTTCAAGGCGTCGCGCGTGATCATGCGACCGGCCTCGCCGGGCACCGGCCTGATCGCGGGCGGCGCGGTCCGCGCCGTGATGGAGGCCGCCGGCGTCACCGACGTGCTCACGAAGTCCCTGGGTTCGAACAACCCCGTAAACGTGGTGCGCGCGACGATCGACGGCTTGAAGGCGCTCAGGCGCCCGGCGGATGTCAGGCGCATGCGCCTCGCCATCGCTGCCGGGGGGGCATAACCCATGGCCGAGCGGCTGCGCATCACGTGGGTGAAGTCCGGGATCGGCTACGCGCGAGATCAGAAGGCGACGCTGCGCGCGCTCGGGCTGCGCAAGCTGAACCAGACCGTCGAGCACCCCGACACGCGGCCGATCCGCGGCATGGCACACAAGGTCGCGCATCTCGTGGCCGTCGAGGAGGTCTCCTAGCGTGGACCAGCATTCTCTCCGACCACCGAAAGGCGCGAAGCGCCCGTCGAAGCGCATCGGCCGCGGCAGCGGCTCCGGCACCGGCACCTACTCGGGCCGCGGCGTCAAGGGTCAACGGGCGCGCGGCAAGGTGCGCCCCGGCTTCGAGGGCGGCCAGATCCCCATGGTGCGGCGCCTGCCGCGGTTGCGCGGCTTCAAGAACCCGACGCGAATCGAGTTCGAAGCCGTGAACGTGTCTGACCTCGAGCGCAAGTTTGAGGACGGGGCCACGGTCGACGCCGTGACGCTCGCCGCCGCGCGGCTGATCGACGGCGCACGCGCGCCGTTCAAGGTGCTCGGTCGCGGCGCGCTGTCCAAGGCGCTCACCGTGCGCGCGCCACGCCTGTCTGAGAGCGCCAAGCACGCGATCACGGCGGCCGGCGGATCGTTCGAGGAGCTCGCGCCCGCCGACCGCACGCCGCGTAACCGCATCCACCGGCGCACGGCGAGCGCCATCGTCGCGCCTGCTCCCGCGCGCGCGGAAGCCTAGCGAGGCGAGCGAACGATGGCTGGACAGCGCACCGCTCCGACGAGGAACCGTCCGCAGCTCTTGCAGGCGGGCATCGACGCGTTTTCGCAGGCCGATGTCCGGAACAAGGTGCTGTTCGCGCTGGCGATGCTGATCGTGTTTCGCTTCGTCGCCCACGTACCGGTCCCCGGGGTTGAGCGGGAAGCGCTCCAGCGCACGTTCGACAACAATGCCATCCTCGGCTTCCTGAACATCTTCTCCGGTGGCGCGCTCCAGAACCTGTCCGTGGCGGCCCTCGGCGTCTACCCGTACATCACGGCGCAGATCGTGATGCAGCTGGCCACGCCGATCATTCCGCGCCTGCAGGCGCTTTCCCAGGAAGGCGAGTCCGGGCGCAACCGCATCAACCTCTACACCACGTGGGCGACGGTCCCGTTGGCGGCGTTCCAGGGGTACGCGCAGCTGCTGCTGATCCAGCAACTCGGCGGCATCACCAACGTCGGCTTCACGGGCGGGAACGCCCTGCCGACCATCGCGACGATCTTCTCGCTGGTCGCGGGGACCATGTTCCTGGTCTGGCTCGGGGAGTTGATCTCCGAGCGCGGCATCGGCAACGGCATCTCGCTGCTGATCCTCGGCGGCATCGTCGCCGGACTGCCGCAAACGATCGGCCGCGGCGTGCTGACGGGTACCGGGGCGGCGATCTCGGGCCTGCTTCTGCTCTCTGCGGTGACGGTGGTCGTGGTGATGTTCATCGTGCTCTTCCAGGAGGCACAGCGGCGCCTCCCCGTGCAGTACGCGCGGTCGACGTTCCGGGGCGGTCGCATGTATCGCCAGCAGGGGCAGTCGCACTTGCCGTTGCGCGTGAACAGCGCGGGCATGATCCCGTTGATCTTCGCGACTTCGATCATGATCTTCCCGCCGCTCGTCGCGCAATTCACGGCGGCGACCGTCGATGTCGGGTGGATCGCGAATGTCGCCGACTTCTTCGCGACCGCGTTGTCTCCCAGCGGGGCGCTCTACTGGATTGGCACCTTCGTGCTCGTCATGATCTTCACCTTCTTCTACACGATGGTCGTGTTCCAGCAGCAGAACCTGGCGGAAAACCTCCAGCGCCAGGGCGGATTCATCCCCGGCATTCGGCCCGGCCGGCCGACGCAGGAGTACATCACGCGCGTCCTGGTCCGGATCACCTGGGGCGGCGCGATCTTCCTCGGCATTGTTGCGGTCATTCCGTACTTCGCGACGACACTGACGGGCATCCAGGCGCTGAGCATCAGCGCCGCGGGCTTGCTGATCGTGGTTGGCGTGGTGATCGACACGATGCGGCAGATCGAGGCGCAGATGATGATGCGCAATT
>JBBDXH010000239.1:0-11090 GCA_040902395.1 Dehalococcoidia bacterium | reverse complement strand
CGGCCCCCCCCGGGGGGGGGGGAGGCGGCGATGGCCGCGCCGGTTCTACCGCGCCCCAGGGTCCGACGGCGACGCGGGCGGATAGTCGAGCGGGTCGTCCCAGTCGGTGCGCGCCATGGTGTAGCCGACCCAGAAGCCGAGGCCCGCGATCACCCCGAGCGCCGTGCCGATGGGAACGGCGATCACGAGGTACGAGCGCCGGCTCGCGCCGATCAGGAAGCACGCCAGCTGGATCACGGAGAGCGCCATCAACGCGCGGCCGAGCCGGCGCGTCTGGTCTTGCCTCACGCGCTGCCCCCGCCGGTTCCGGCTGCCTCCGCTTCCATCTCGCGGCGAAGATCGGGCGGCAGGAGGTTCGGAATCCCGTCGCTGATCGGGTACTGCTCGTCACACGCGGCGCAGCTCAGGCTGCCCTCGAGCACCTCGCCGTCGGCCGCTTCGCTGGTGACGGCGAGTGTGAGCTCACCCTTGCAGACCGGGCAGGCCAGGATGTCCATGAGGTCGCGGCGCATGGCAGTCACTCTCGATTCGCGCGGAGCGGGATCTTAGGTGCGCTCCGGGAACACGGGCAAACCTCCCCGCGGTGAGGCGCCCGCTCCGATCGCCCACCGATCGTGCGCCCGATAGACTCGCGGGGTGACCGCCAACGACCGCGCCGCCTCCGAGTCGACCGCGCCGGACGAGACCATGCGACTCGGTTTGCACCGGGCCGTTGCGGTGCTCAAGCCGGACTCCATCGCTGTGCGCCCGGCGCGCGCCGGGTGGCTGGGACCGCTCGTCCAGGCGTTCCTCGCCGGCGGCGCCGTGTGGCTGATCGCGACGTTCATCAACACACTTGAGCTCTGGGCGCTTGCCGTGCTCCTGCTCGTCGCCATGATCAGCGGTCCGCTTGCCGTGCTCGGTCTCGTCTACAACGTGGCCGGCGCGCGATTCATCATGGAACGCGGCAAGGGCACGGCCCGCTGGCAGCAGGGGTTTCTCGGCCTGGGCCTCGGCACCCATGAGCTCGTGCCGTTTGCTCGGATCCGGCGTGTCGAGGTCGCGAGCGACGGCGAGCAGCGGTTGAGCAGCGGTGATCGCCAGGACGTGATCCGCTGGGTTGTGCGGCTCGTAAAGGACAACGATCGTGAGATCGAGATCGGCTCCGTGATGGCCGCGCGCCCGCTGGCGCACCAGGGCGCCGAGCGCGCGAACACGCTCGCCGCCGCGGTCGCCACGATGGCGAATGCGGCGGTCCGGCTGACGCCCGTGCCTGATGAGCCCGATCGACCCGCCGCGCCGGCGACGGCGGCGCCGGGGGCGACGGTCGGCGAAGAGCGGGAACGCCGACGCTATCGACGCCGGCGCACGCGGGAGCGGGGAGGTCGCTGATGGACCGAGCGATGGAGTTGATGCGCGACGCGAAGACGGTCGCCGTGGTGGGCGTCTCGTCCCGCCCCGAGCGGGACTCTCACGACGTGGCGCGCTATCTGCTCGAACACGGGTACACGGTCTACATGGTGAACCCCACCGAGCAGGAGGTGCTCGGCCAGACCGTCTATGCCAGCGTTCGCGACCTGCCGGAGCCGGTAGACATCGTCGACATCTTCCGGCGGCCCGAGCATGTCGGGCCGATCGTCGGGGACGCGATCGCGGCGGGCGCGAAGGCGGTGTGGATGCAACTCGGGATCGTCAACGAGGCGGCAGCCGCCGAAGCCCGCGCGTCCGGCCTCGAGGTCGTGATGGACCGCTGTACGAAGATCGAACACCGACGGCTGCAGGTGGCCGGCGGCTGAGCTCGCCGGCGGTCGAGCGGCGACGGCTGAACCCGCGCTGTCGCTCCAATCCCCGTCTGGTACACTCCTTACTCAACGGTCCGAGCGAGGGAAGCGACTGCCGCTTGATCCCGAGCCTCCGTGAAAAATGCGGCGTCTTCGGAATTTTCGCCCCCGGCGAGGATGCCGCCCGACTTACCTTCTTCGGCCTACACGCACTCCAACACCGCGGGCAAGAGTCCGCGGGGATCGCCACATCAGATGGCGAGCGACTCCACCTCTACGCCGACATGGGTCTCGTGGCCCAGATCTTCTCCGAACGCCGCCTTGCCGGGCTTTCCGGCCACGCCGCCATCGGGCACACGCGCTATTCGACCACGGGATCGAGCGTGCAGGTCAACGCGCAGCCGCTGCTCGTCCAGGGCACAGACGGAGCGATGGCGATCGCGCACAACGGAAATGTCGTGAACGCCGAACTGCTGCGTGCCGACCTCGCCGAGCGCGGGGTCGAGTTCTCCACGTCGACCGATACCGAGGTGCTCGCGCAGCTCCTCGCCGTCGGTCCGGGAGAGACGATGGACGAGCGCTTCGCGGCCATGATGCGCCGCGCCAGCGGCGCCTACTGCCTCACCATCCTCACGCGCGACGCGGTGTACGCGGTGCGGGACCCACTCGGCATTCGCCCGCTCTGCATCGGCCGGCTGAACGGCCACGGCTATGTGTTCGCGTCCGAGACGTGTGCGCTCGATCACCTCGGCGCCGAGTTCGTCCGCGACGTGGAGCCGGGAGAGGTCGTGCGCGCCGACGCGAACGGGCTGACGTCTTCGTTTCCGATCGGCCGCGACGCGGAGACGCAGAAGCTCTGCCTCTTCGAATACATCTACTTCGCGCGCCCCGATTCGTACCTGGACGGCGAGCGCATCTACCCCGGGCGCATGCGCATGGGCGCACGGCTCTCGCAGGAGCACCCGGTCGACGGCGACATCGTGATCGGCGTGCCGGACTCGGCGACGGCGGCGGCGATCGGCTACGCGCAGGCGTCCGGCATCCCGTACGCGGAGGGGCTCGTCAAGAACCGCTACGTCGGACGCACCTTCATCCAGCCGGACCAGCGCCTGCGAGAGCAGGGCGTGCAGCTGAAGTTCAATCCGCTGCGCGAGATCCTCGAAGGCAAGCGCGTGATCGTCGTCGACGACTCGATCGTGCGCGGCACCACCACCCCGCGCATCGTGGCGATGCTGCGGAAGGCCGGTGCGGCCGAAGTGCATATGCGGATTACCTCGCCACCGATCACCCACCCGTGCTTCTACGGCGTGGACATGGCCACCCGCGCGGAGTTGATTGGCGCGCACAATTCGGTCGAGGAAGTGCGCGCGCACATTGGCGCGGATTCGCTGGGCTACCTCTCGCTCGAGGGCACGATCCTCGCGACGGGCGTAGGCCCGGGGCGCCACTGCACGGCGTGCTTCACCGGCGAATACCCCAGCGAAGTGCCGCTCGAACTGGACAAGCTCGTGCTCGAGGCCCAACCGGGACGCGACCGCCACTCCGTACCGGGGCGCTTCCCCGTTCGAGTCTGAGCGCTTCACCCGCGCACCGCTTCTTCGCTCCGGCGTGCCTGCCCGGAGCGCTCGCCATCTTGAACCTCGTCGTGCGACGCCTTCTGCTCGATCGTGCGAGCGCTTACGCTGGCGCGACTCCCCTCGAACCGAGCGAGCGATGACCGAGTCACCCAACCGGCCTCTTCGCTATGCCGATGCCGGTGTGGACATCGCCGCGGCCGAAGCGACCGTACGCCGGTACGCGGATGTGGCGCGCCGGAGCAGTCGGCCGGAGGTGCTGTCCTCCGTGGGCGGCTTCGCCGGGCTGTTCCGGCTCGGCGATCGCTTCCGCGATCCTGTGCTCGTGGCCGCCACCGACGGCGTCGGGACGAAGGTGCTGCTCGCAGCAACGCTCGGCCGTTTCGAGACCGCCGGCCGCGACGTCGTGAACAACAACGTGAACGACCTGATCACGACCGGCGCCGAGCCGCTCTTCTTCCTCGACTACCTGGCGACCGCGGACATCCCGCAGGCGCGCCGCGTTGAGATCGTCGAAGGGATCGGCGCGGCCTGCCGCGAGAACGGCATGGCGCTGCTCGGCGGCGAGACCGCCGACATGCCGGACGTCTACCGCAGCGGGGACTTCGATCTCGCCGGCTTCGTGGTCGGCGTCGTGGAACGCGACGCCGTGATCGACGGCTCGCGCCTGGCCGCCGGCGACGCGCTGATCGCGCTGCCGTCCGGCGGGCTACAGACCAACGGCTTCTCGCTGGTGCGCGAGATCTGGGGCCTCGGCAAGGGCCTCGGCGAGGCCCACGACCGAGGCGTGCTCGGGACGGAGTACGAAGAGCTCGGCGGTACGCTCGGCGACGCGCTCGTCGCGGAGCACCGATCGTTCTACCCGGCGCTGCGTGAGCTGCTGCCGCGGGTGCACGGCATCGCACACATCACCGGCGGAGGCATTCCCGGCAACCTCCCCCGCATCTTCCCGGAGACGCTCGCGGCCGCCATCGAACGTGGCTCGTGGACCGTCCCACCGGTGTTCGAGCTGATCCGGCGGACGGGCTCCGTGGAGGAGTCCGAGATGTTCCAGACGTTCAACATGGGCGCCGGGATGATCCTCGCGGTGGCGGAGGCAGACGCCGCCGCCGTGCTCGAAGCGCTTCCGGCGGGTGCGTGGCGTATCGGCGGCGTGGTGGCGCGCGGCGACGGACCGGCGATTCACGGGCTCACGGGGTAACGACGCGCGGCGCCCCGCGGGGTCGGGCGGAAGGGAGAGTGCGGTGCGGGCAATGCTCGCGGTGTACGACAAGACCGGCATCGTCGAACTCGGGCGCGGGCTGCACGAGCTCGGCTGGGAGCTCGTGGCTACGGGCGGCACCGCGCGCACGCTGCGCGACGGCGGTCTGCCCGTGGTCGAGGTCGCCGATCTGACCGGCAGCCCCGAGATGCTCGGCGGGCGCGTGAAGACGCTCCATCCCAAGGTGCACGGCGGCATCCTCTATCGCCGGGGGCATGCCGAGGACGAGGCTGAAGTCGCCCGCTACGAGGTGCCGGCGATCGACCTCGTGGCGGGGAACCTCTACCCCTTCGTGCAGACCGTCGCCGGCGAGGGCGTCACCGAGCGTGACGCCCTCGAGCAGATCGACATCGGCGGGCCGACGCTGATCCGCGCCGCCGCGAAGAACCACCCGTCCGTGCTGCCGATCGTCGATCCCGCGGACTACGCCGCCGTGCTCGCGGCGCTGCGCGCGGCCGGCGGCAGCGCGGGCGGCGTGGACGCCGCCGAGCGGCGGCGGCTGGCCGCGAAGGCCTTCCAGCACGTCGCGCACTATGACACCGCGATCGCGGAGTACCTCCGCGGCGGCGGCGACTGGCTGCCGGCGCAGCTCACCGTGGGGATGACGCGCGTCGCCGAACTGCGGTACGGCGAGAACCCCCACCAGCGCGGTGCGTTCTACACGCACGACTCGGTGCGGACGCCGCCTGAGGGCATCGGCTGCGTCGTCCAGCATCACGGCAAGGCGATGTCCTACGTCAACTTCCTCGACGCCGACGCCGCGTTCAACCTCGTCTGTGACTTCGACGAGCCGGCAGTCGCCATCATCAAGCACACCAACCCGGCGTGCTTCGCCGCCGGCGACGAGCCGATCGCGACGCTCTATGGGCGAGCGCTCGCCGAAGGCGACCACGTCTCCGCGTACGGCGGCATCGTTGCGGCGAACCGCGTGGTCGACATGGCGTTCGCCACGGCGCTCCGCGACGTGCTCGGTCCGGAGACCGGCGCGCGCATGTTCTACGAGATCGTGATCGCGCCGGGCTATGAGCCCGAAGCGCTCGAGCACCTGAAAAAGAAGTCCAAGGACCTGCGCATCCTCGAGGCGCCGGTTGGCGATCCGCACCGCGAGCGCGTCGAGTTTCGCAGCCTGCGCGGCGGTGCGCTGGTCCAGACCGCCGACGTCTCGCGGGACACGACCTTCGACGTGGTCAGCGAGCGGGCGCCGAGCGAGCGCGAGCTTGCCGACCTGCGTCTTGCGTGGGTGGTGTGCAAGCACGTGAAGTCGAATGCGGTGGCGTTCGTGAAGGACGGCGTGCTCATCGGCATGGGAGCCGGGCAGCCGAATCGCGTCGGCAGCGCGGTGCTGTGCTCCGAGCAGGCCGGCGACCGGGCGCGCGGCGCGGTGGCGGCGACGGACGCGCTCATCCCGTTCCCGGACACGGTGGAGGTGTGCGCGGCTGCCGGCTGCACGGTGATTGCGCACACCGGCGGCTCGATTCGCGACGACGACTCGGTCGCCGCCGCGAACCGGCTCGGCGTGTCCCTGATCGTGACGGGCGTGCGGCATTTCCGGCATTGACCGGCGCCCGGCTCACGCTGAGCCGGGCGCCGGGACCTGCGAGGAAGCCGCCGACCATCTAGCATCAGCGCCATGGCGACCGTCGACCTGGTGATCCCCGTCTACAACGAGGAGCGCGTGCTCGCGCAGAGCGTCGAGACGACGTTGCGGTTTCTCGACGAGCATCCCGAACACAGCTGGCGCATCGTCGTGGCCGATAACGCGTCGACCGACCGCACGTTCGAGGTTGCGCGCGCGCTCGAGTTGCAGCACCCGGGGCGCGTCGTCGCCCATCACGTCCCCGTGAAGGGACGCGGGATCGCGTTGCGTTCGACGTGGCTGACGTCGGACGCCGACGTGTGTGCGTACATGGACGTCGACCTGGCGACCGATCTCCGCCACCTGCCTGAGCTGATCGATCCAATCGCCCGGGGCGAGGTGGATCTGGCGTACGGGACGCGCCTGCATCCGCAATCGGAGACGACGCGCGGACTCAAGCGGACGTTCACATCGCGGGCTTACGTGTTCATCCTCAATCGCGCGGGGCTGCGCGTGGGCGACGCGCAGTGCGGCTTCAAGGCGATCAGCCGTGAGGCGGCACGCGCGCTGGTGCCGCTCGTGCGCGACACGCAATGGTTCTTCGACAGCGAGTTGCTGTGGATCGCGCAGGCCAGTGGCTACCGCATGCGCGAGGTGCCCGTGCGCTGGCTCGACGACCCGGATTCGCGCGTGAGGATCGTGCGTACGGCGATCGGGGATCTGCGCGGCATCTGGCGATTGCGCCGCGGCGGGATCCCGGTGGCGCGACGCGGAACGGCGGACCGGGGGTGATGCGCAGGGCGAACGGCCGGTCCGAACCGCCGGCGGGGCGCCCGATTTCCTTGACCCTAGGAGAGCGCCGTAGATAGCATCGCCGCGGTTGATCGGGAACGCGGCCTGCGGCGCGTGCGCCGCCGCGTGATCGACTGCGAAGGGGTGAGCGCTGATGCTGGGTGAGGGCGAGGGTCTCGAGCTGATTGCCGTCTTCGTGACCGTTATGGTCACGCTCGCGGTGCTGACACTGCTCGGGAAGTGGTGGGAGGCCTGACGGCCGCCCCGATCGCAGGCTCAGGGCGACGACGGGGCTACGGCTGTCGCGACGCGGTAATCGAGCGGTGCACGGAGTTGGGGACTGCTGATGGCGACGACGGAGCAACCCGAACGACGAACGCTCGGTGATCGGCTGTACGACGCGGCCTTCCAGAACCGGCTCTGGCGTTCGATCTTCCGATCGGGGTACCCGAACACTCCACGCAACCAGATGCTGGTCGTCGCCACCAACGTCTTCTTGCACCTGCACCCGACGCGCATCCACCGCACGCACGTCAAGATCACACACACGTTCTGCCTCGGCGGACTCTCGTTCTTCCTGTTCCTCGGGCTCACGATCAGCGGCGTGCTGCTCATGTTCTATTACGTGCCCTCGACGGACCGCGCATATACGGACATTCTGGCGCTCGAAAACAACGTGCGTTTCGGTCTGCTCATGCGCAACATGCACCGGTGGATGGCTCACGGCATGGTGCTCACTGTCCTGATGCACATGATGCGCGTGTTCTACACGGGCGCGTACAAGCCTCCGCGCGAGTTCAACTGGGTGGTGGGCGTCGTGCTGCTGGTGCTCACGCTGCTGCTCTCGTTCACCGGCTACCTGCTGCCCTGGGACCAACTCGCCATCTGGGCAATCACGGTCGGCACGAACATGGTGGGCTCCGCGCCGATCCTCGGCGAGCCGAACCGCTTCGTGCTGGTCGGTGGCTTCCAGGTCGGGCAGGACGCCCTGATCCGCTTCTACACGCTGCACGTCATCGGCCTGCCGCTGCTGGCGGCGGTCTTCATGACGGTGCACTTCTGGCGCATTCGCCGCGACGGCGGCCTGGCGCGCCCGCTCTAGTCCGAGTCCGGGAGGACCGTCATGGCCGTCGCCCAGTCCATACCGCCCGAACCGGTCTCGCAGGCCGTCCGCGGCCGCCAGCGCCGCCAGCGCGAGGAGGAGCTGCTCGTCTGGCCGGATCTGGTCTTCGTGGAGTTCATCTCCGCGGTCTTGTTCACGATCTCGCTGCTGGTGCTGTCCGTGCTCGTCAACTCGATCCTGCTCGATCAGGCGAACCCCAACGTCACCCCGAACCCGTCGAAGGCGCCCTGGTACTTCCTGAACCTGCAGGAGCTGCTACTGCACATGCACCCGGCGCTCGCCGGTGTGATCGTGCCGACCGTGGCGCTCATCGCGCTTGGCGCCATCCCCTATTTCGACAACTCGAACGAGGGGCAGGGCTCGTGGTTCGCGACCCCACGCTCCAAGGCGATCACGGTCGTCGGCGCCCTCGTGGGAGCGATCGGAACGCTGCTGCTGATCTTCTACGACGCCTCGAAGCACGTGCAGCTCTATGAGAGCCTGACCGGCGCGACGTGGCCGGAGCGCTTGAACTGGTTGCGTAGCCTCCGAGCGATTCAGACAGACATCGCATGGCCGGAAGCCCTGACGAAGGTCCCGCTGGGCTCGAAGGTGCTGCGCACGGATCTGCTGGGTCTGCCGGCCATCGACCTCAACGTCAATCTGCCCGGGGTGCTCGTTGAACAGATCATCCCCACCACGATGATGATCGGCCTACCGGTGCTGCTGTCGCTCGTGGCGTGGCGCGCCACGCTCGCGCGCACGCGCCGCGATCACATGATCCTGATGTTCTCCGGGTTCATCGCGGTCTACGTCACGCTGACGATCGTCGGGACCTTCTTCCGCGGTCCCGGTCAGAACCTGGTGCCGTACAGCATCTTCGTGGACACGAGCCACTAGGGCGCGTCGCGCCCTGGAGTCAGCTGGCGCCGAGAGGGACCGCGAGTGACCAACGAAACGCAGACCCGGGGATCCGCGTCCGAGCCCGGGGATTCGACCCCGACCGACGCGTGGCGCGCCGCAATCGCCTCGCGCAAGACGCAGGTCGCGCGCGCCGACGGGATACCGAGCGTCCAGGCGCCGCCGCTCGAGACGGACGTCTCGCGCCGGCGTTTCATTCGGGCATCATTCTGGTCCGGGCTCGGGCTGACGCTGCTCGGCAGCGTGGGGCTCTTCCTCGACTTCTTCTACCCACGGAACGTCAAGGGCTTCGGTGGCCCCGTGCCCGCGGGGAAGGTGTCCGACTACCCCAGGGGCGGGGAGCCGAAGCACGTCCTGGAGGGACAATTCTGGCTCGCCAACCTCGATCCCGCCGAGACACGCGATGGCGGCACCGGTGGCGCCGACGGCTTCCTCGCGCTCTGGCACAAGTGCCCGCACCTTGGCTGCACGGTGCCGTGGCGCGGCGAGTTCGACTACGAAGGCGACAAGGGGTGGTACCGCTGCCCGTGCCACGGCTCGACATATACGAAAACCGGGATCCGCGTGTTCGGTCCGGCGCCCCGCTCGATGGACACGATGCTGGTCGAGATCGACTCGGCCGGAAACATCACGGTCCAGACCGGGACGATCACGTCCGGTGGTCCCGACAACCCGTCGCGCGCGGTGCTCCCGCCCGCATGACCGGTTTGCACGTCCGAGGCACTGACCGCAGCAGATCGGTGGGCACATGAACACGAGCAAGCAGGTCAACGTGATGATCGGCTTCCTCTTTCTCGCGTTCATCGCGTTCGGTGCCTATTACGCCTGGGAGCCGTCCCGCGCGGCGAACGCGACGGAGGAGCAGAAGGAAACCTTCGCACGACGCGGCGCCACGTTGTTCGTCGCCAACTGCCGAACGTGCCATGGCCTCGAGGGCAAGGGCCCCGAGGAGGGTGGGTTCGGCCCCACGCTGAACTCGCCCGCGTTCCTTCTCCTGGACGAGGACAACCCATTCGGTGCGCCGGCAACGCCCGAGGGTGAGGCCACGCAGATTGAGACGTTCCTGACCGACACCATCGCCTGCGGGCGCGCGAACACCTTCATGCCCGTGTGGTCACAGGAACACGGCGGGGCGCTCCAGACGATCCAGGTCGAGTACATCGTCTCCATGATCACGCAGGGACGCTGGGATCTCGTCCGGACGATCGGCGAGGAGCACGACGCCGAACTCGGGATCAACCGCGACGAAATCGTGGTGAGCGACCCGGCTGCGCTCTCGGTGACCACCAACAACTGCGGCCAGTACAGCTCCGCGACGGCATCCGCGATCCGCGGACGTGATCCGTTCGGTCCGCCCGTAGTGGCGCCGCCGGCAGGCGTCACGCCGACGCCCGGCCCGAGCCAGCCCGTGGAGGGCGGCATCCCGCTCGAAGAGGGCGAGTTCTACGTGACCATCGCCGATGGCGACAGCGCACCCGCGGGGAACGTCGCCTTCACGGTGCGCAACGTGGGCGCCATCCTGCACAACCTCCGAGTGGCGCAGTCCGACCTCGCCGCAGACCAGCTTCCCGTTGCCGCCGGTCAGGTCGACGAGAACGCCGTCGATGTGAAGATCCGGATCGACGACATTGCCGCGGGCGAAACGAAGTCCGGACAGGCCGAGCTGGCAGCCGGCCGTTACGTCCTATTCTGTAATATCGCCGGGCACTACCAGTTGGGCATGCACACGTCGTTCACCGTGCAGTAGGCCCGCCGACCGACACGATCGGGCAAAAGCATGCGAAGCTCCCGCATGACGGGCGAGCGCGGGAGTGACGAGGGGGACACAATGGCGGCCACCACGGGAAAGCGCTACCGCTGCTCGCAGTGCGGTGCTGAGTTCATCGTGACGCGGGGCTCCGACGCAGGCGAACTCCGCTGCGGCGACACGCCGCTCGAGCAGTTGTAAGGGGCGATTCGCATGGCAGTGGCACTCGGCAAGCGGTACAAGGACGAGCAGACGGGCATCGAGCTGCTCTGCATCAAGCCCGGCGACTGCAACCTCAACGTCGACGGTCGCGGGATGGAAGAGTTGCAGCCGAAGGTGCTGCCGTCCGCCGACTAG
>JBBDXH010000238.1:165-11307 GCA_040902395.1 Dehalococcoidia bacterium | reverse complement strand
CCCCCCCCCCCCCCCCCCCCCCCCGCCCCCCCCCCCCCCCCGCGGCCGCCGCGCCGCCCGCGCCCGGGCCGGTGCGCGCCGGTGCGCGCGTGGACGCCGGCGATCCGCTCGCCGTGCTCGCGCACGGCAAGTCCGGCGCGAGCGCACCGCAGCCGTCGGCAGCGGCGGCGCTCGCCTCGCCCCCCGCGCCTCCGCACGCGGAAGCGCCCGCGGGCACCGTCGCGGTGACCTCACCCATGCAGGGCACGATCGTCGGCATCGACGTCGCCGAGGGCGACCTCGTACGCGCCGGCCAGCAGGTGCTCGTGATGGAAGCGATGAAGATGGAGCACGTCGTCGCAGCGACGACGAGCGGCGAGGTGCGCCAGGTCGCGGTCGCCGCCGGCGACACGGTCTACGGCGGCACGCCGCTGATCTTCGTCGAAGAACGTGCGGTCGCGGCGGACGCGGGCGCCGACGAGGAGGCGATCGATCTCGACGCGATTCGTCCGGACCTCGCCGCCGTGCACGCCCGCCACGCCGCCATGCTGGACGCGGCGCGCGGGCAGGCCGTGGAGAAGCGCCACGCCGGCGGTCACCGCACCGCGCGCGAGAACATCGAGGATCTCTGCGATCCCGGCTCGTTCGTCGAGTACGGCGGGCTGGCGCTCACCGCGAACACGCAGCGATCGCTCGAGGACCTGATTCGGCTGAACCCGGGCGACGGCATGGTCTGCGGCATCGGCATGGTGAACGGCGACCGCTTCGCGGATCCGGCGAACCGCGTGACCGTGATCTCATACGACTACATGGTGCTCGCCGGCACGCAGGGCGGAATCAACCACCGCAAGACCGACCGCACGCTCCAGGTCGCGGAAGAGGGACGCACGCCCGTCGTGTTCTTCACTGAGGGTGGCGGCGGACGGGCCGGGGGCGGCAGCGGCGGCAACGCCGGGGCGCGCGACAGCGGCACGATCGTCGGCGGCGGAGGCGGCGGGCTCGACACGCCGACCTTCCGCAGCATGGGCAAGCTCAGCGGCCTCGTGCCGACCGTCGGCATCACCACCGGCTACTGCTTCGCGGGCAACGCCGCGCTGCTCGGCGTCTGCGACGTCGTGATCGCGACCGCAGGCTCGAACATCGGCATGGGCGGTCCGGCGATGATCGAGGGCGGCGGGCTCGGCGTGTTCCGCCCGGACGAGGTCGGGCCGCTCGACGTGCAGGTCGCGAACGGCGTCGTCGACATCGCCGTCGCGGACGAGGCCGAGGCCGTGCGCGTGACGAAGCAGTACCTGTCGTACTTCCAGGGAGCCGTCCACGACTGGGAGTGCGCCGATCAGCGCCTGCTCCGACGCGTGATCCCGGAGAACCGGCTGCGCGTGTACGACATGCGCGCGTTGATCGAGACGATGGCGGACACGGGCTCGGTGCTCGAGCTGCGTCGCGGCTTCGGGCTGGGCATGGTGACGTCGCTGATCCGCATGGAAGGGCGCCCGCTCGGCGTGATCGCGAACAACCCCACGCACCTCTCGGGCGCGATCGATTCGGACGCCGCGGACAAGGCCTCGCGCTTCATGCAGCTCTGCGACGCCTTCGACCTGCCGATCCTCTTCCTGTGCGACACGCCCGGGATCATGGTCGGACCCGAAGCGGAGAAGACCGCGACCGTCCGCCACGCGGCGCGCATGTTCGTGAACGGCGCCGCCGTGACGGTGCCGGTGGTGACGCTGGTGGTGCGCAAGGCGTACGGGCTCGGCGCGCAGACGATGGGCGCCGGTCACTTCAAGAACCCGCTGCTCACCGTGGCATGGCCGACCGGCGAGTTCGGCGGCATGGGGCTGGAGGGGCAGGTCAAGCTCGGCTACCGCGTCGAGCTGGAGGCGCTCGCCGACGCCGAGGCGCGACGCCACCGCTACGACGAGCTCGTCGCCCGCGCGTACGAGCGCGGCAAGGCACTCAACGCCGCCGTCTCCTTCGCCCTCGACGACGTGATCGACCCGGCCGACTCGCGGCGCGTGGTCACCGGCGCGCTGCACGCCGTGCGGCCGCGGCCGCGGTCCGGACGGAAGCGCATGATCGACACCTGGTAGCGCCGTCACAAACCGCGCCGGTCGATCGTCCTCTCCTGTACTTGGCGGTCCCCGGCCTCGGCCGGGCTCCGCGGTGTGTTCGAAGCGCCGTCCCGCCTGCTTCGGCGAGCGGCGCCGGGCTCCCCAGGGCGGGACGCTTCGCGTCTCGTCGGCCCCCCGGCGGAAGCACGAAGGCCCGGTCGTCCGCGTCGGACGGCCGGACAACGGAGGCGGCGCATGCGCGCTCACACGGTCATCAACTAACGGGGACCCCCGAACGGGCAAACTCCGGGCAACCGGGGGACGCAAAGCCACGGGCCCCATCGCCATCCACGGCGGTGCGGGTAGCCGGGCCGTCGAAGGGGACCACCATCGCGCCGTGAAGGCCGGTGGACTGCACGCAACGACGGCGTCCACCGTCGGCTGGAGAGTGCGACATGGTCCCGAACAGCCTGAGCCGGCATCTGCCGGCGCTTCTCTTTGCCCTCGCGGGCCTGATTCTCGCGGCCTCGCTGCTGATGGGCCCCGGCGGGCGCGTCTCGGGCGGGCACGCCAACCGCCCCCCGCCGCTGACGACCGCCATCGAGGCGCCGTCCGGCACGAGCGACAGCGTCTCCGTGATCGTCCAACACCACGGCGCCGCGAGCGAAGCCATGCTTGCCGTCCGCGGCGCGGGCGGCACCGTGACGCGCGAGTTCTCGATCATCCCGGCGTTCGAGGCCGAGGTGCCGGCCCGCGCGGTCGAGACGCTCGCCGCTCACGCCGCCATCAGCGCCATCAGCGTGAACCAGGACCTCGTCTCCACCGCGCAGCCCTCCCGCGCCGACGTGGACTGTGAGCAGCGGACGGCGGCGCGCTGCGACGCGAACCTCGCATCGGTGTTCCCGGCGGCTATCGGCGCCACCGGCGTCTGGGGTGACGGCATCACCGGCGCCGGCGTGGGCATCGCGTTTCTCGACAGCGGCCTCAACGACGGGCCGAGGGACGACTTCGGCTCGCGCGTGATCGCCGACGTCAGCGTGGCCCGCGGCACGAACGACCGCTACGGGCACGGCTCGCTCGTCGCCAGCATCGCGGCCGGCGACGGCTCGCAGAGTGGCGAGCGCTTCGCCGGTGTCGCACCGGGCGCGAACGTAATCTCGGTCAAGGTCGGCAACTTCGACGGCGACGCCGGCACGGGCGACGTGATCGCCGGGCTCGAGTGGGTGCTCGCTCACCGCGTCGAGTTCAACATCCGCGTGCTCAACCTCTCGCTCAGCGAGGTGGTCCCCTCCAGCTACCTGACGAACCCGCTGAACGCGGCGGTCGAGCAAGTGTGGTTCAGCGGCATCGTGGTCGTCGCCGCGCAGGGCAACCTCGGCAGCGGGGAGTACGTGGTCGACTACGCACCCGGCAACGACCCGTTCGTGATTTCCGTCGGCGCCTTCAGCGACAACGGCACGGTGACCGCCGAAGACGACTACCTCAAGTCCTGGTCGAGCCGCGGTGTCACCCACGACGGCTTCGCGAAGCCAGACGTGATCGCGCCGGGATCGAAGCTGATCGGCAGCGTGGGCCAGGGCAGCTCGTATCTCTATCGCGACAACCCGGACAACCGCGTCGGTAGGCACTATCTCCGCTTCAGCGGCACGTCGGCCTCGGCTCCCGTGGTGGCGGGCGTCGTCGCGCTCATGCTCGAGCACGCGCCGGAGCTCACGCCGTCACAGGTGAAGGCGCGCCTGACGCAATCCGCCGGCACGCTCGCCGGCAGCGACGCAGCGCGCGTGGACGCCTACGCGGCTGTCTACAGCGACGTGCTCGCCGACGCGAACGCGGGCATCGCGCCCAGCTACTGGATCGACGGCTCGAGCGGCACGCTGCGCGATGAGCCGCTCACGCCCGATGGCATCCGCTGGGACGGCATCCGCTGGGACGGCATCCGCTGGGATGGCATCCGCTGGGATGGCATCCGCTGGGACGGCATCCGCTGGGACGGCATCCGCTGGGACGGCATCCGCTGGGACTAGACACGCGTCGGCCCGCGCTGCCGCCCTGTGCGGGGAGGCGGCGCGGACGCGCGCACGACGAAACGCGATGAAGAAAGCGGCCCCGAGTGTCGACTATTGATGTGCGAACAGCTTCGTCCGTTGGGCCGGGAGTGACCGCTGTGCGAACACTGGGCAATGTCCCGGGCGCCGCGTCGGCGGCGCGGCCGGCCGATCAAACGGCTGTTCCGTCCCGGAGCCGCAGCAGCAGGCTGTTGACGGCGTACGTGCTGCTGGTGGCACTCGTCACCGTGTCCGCGATCGCGCTCGGCCTGCTCGGCCCGCTCGTCTGGCTCCAGCCGGGAAGTCCGGATTGGCGCCTGCTGATCCTCCTCGGGGTCGCCGTCGTGGTCATGGATTCGCGCGCGACGAACATCTTCGGCGACAGCTCGATCTCGCTTTCGTTCGTGGTCTCGTTCGCGATGGGCCTGGTGTTCGGACCGGGCATCGCCGGCGCGGTCTCGGTGATCGCCCTCTCGCTCGCGCAGCCCGCGTATCGCAAGAGCTGGCACAAACGCATCATCAACTCGTGCGTGATCCCGCTCTCCGCCATGGCGGGGTCCGCGCTCTTCTTCGCCCTCACCGGAGGCGTCGCCTCCGATCACATCATTCGCTTCCTGCCGGTCGTGCTGCCCGCTGCGCTCGCCACGTACGTCGGCAACAGCGCGCTGGTGGCGATCGCCGTCGCCATCACCACGGGCGAGCACCCGATCCGCGTCTGGCGGGACCACTACCGCTGGCTCGCGCCGCACTACGCCGCGCACGGCTTCGCCGCCTACGCGATGGCGGTCGCCTACCAGCAGCTCGGACTGATCGGGATCGGCATCTTCGCGCTGCCGGTGGCGATGCTCTGGACGGCGCTCAACCAGTACGCGTCGCGCGCGCGTACTGGCTATGAGCAGCTCCAGGCCGCGAACGCCGCGATCGCCAGCCGCGAGGAGCAGTACCGCGCGATCGCGAATCGCCTGGGGGAGGCAAACTCGGCCCTGAGCCACAGCGAAGAGCGCTTCCGCTCGCTCGTCCAGAATGCGCCGGGCTTCATCGCCGTGCTGAACGCAGACGGGACGTTCCAGTACCTCAGCCCGTCGCTGGGCTCACGCACCGGCGCGATCTGGGAGCACGGCGCGCCCTCCGACATCCGCAAGCTCGTCAGCGCGCACGACCTGCCGCAGGTGGACAGCGTGATGCGCGACGTGCTCGCGAACCCGCTCCTGGAAGCCACGCTCGAGCTGCGACTGAACGAGCCCGACGGCTCGTGGCACGACTACATCGCAATCGTGAAAAACCTCCTCGCCGACCCGTCCGTCGGCGGCATCGTGCTGAACGCACACGACGTGACCGAGCGCAAGGCGCTGGAGAACCAGCTGCGGCATCAGGCGTTCCACGATCCACTGACCCAGCTTCCGAACCGCGCGCTGTTCCTCGACCGCCTCACCCACGCGCTGCGCGTGGCCGAGCGCCGCTCACGGGAGCTCGCCGTGCTCTTCATCGACCTCGACCGCTTCAAGATCGTCAACGACAGCCTCGGGCACGCGGTCGGCGACGCACTGCTCGTCGCCGCCGGCAATCGCATCCTCGACGCCGTGGGACCCGGCGACACCGTCGCCCGCTTCGGGGGCGACGAGTTCGTGATCCTGCTCGAGGACGTCGCCTCGCGGGAGGAAGCGAACGAGGCGGCCCGGCGCGTCCTGCACTCGTTCAGCGAGCCACTCCATTTCGAGGGACATGCCACGGTCGTGACGGCGAGCGTTGGCGTCGCGGTGGCGGCGGATCCGGCGATCGGACCGCGCGAGCTGATCCGACGCGCTGACGTCGCGCTCTTTCGCGCGAAGGAGGAGGGCCGTGGTCGCGTCGTGGTCTTCGACGACGCCGTCGACGCTTCGTCGATCCGTCGCTTCGAGCTGGAATCCGCGCTCCGCGAAGCGGTCGAGCGCGACCAGCTGCGTCTCTACTACCAGCCCGAAATCGATCTGCACACCGGCCGTGTCGTCGGCTTCGAGGCCCTCGTGCGCTGGGAGCACCCCTCGCGCGGTCTGCTCCAGCCGGGCGACTTCATCCCGATGGCCGAGGAGACCGGCACGATCCTGTTGATCGGGCAGTGGGTGCTGACGGAGGCATGCCGGCAGGCGCGCGGGTGGCGCGACCGCTTCCCTGCGCTCGGGGCCTTCACGGTGAGCGTGAACCTCTCGGCGAAGGAGTTCCTCGAGCCGGAGGTCGTCTGGCGCGTCGCGAGCGTGCTTCGCGATACCGGCCTGGCGGCGTCCATGCTGCGCATCGAGGTGACCGAGAGCATCCTGCTCGGCGACACGCCGGCGGCGCAGAAGCTGTTTCACGAGTTGAAGGCACTCGGCGTCGAGATCGCGATCGACGACTTCGGCACCGGCTACTCGTCGCTCAACTACCTGCGCCGGCTCCCGGCAAACGTGCTCAAGGTCGACCGCTCGTTCGTCACGGACGTCGACCGCGACCAGCGGCAGGCTTCGATCGTGCGAGCGGTCGTGGATGTGGCGCGCGCGCTCGACATGACCGTGGTCGCGGAGGGCATCGAGCGCGCGGAGCAGGCGGAGGTCCTCGCCGAGATCGGCTGCTCCACCGCGCAGGGCTACTACTTCGCGGAGCCACTCGCGGCGGACGCGCTCGAGTCGTGGCTACGCGAGGGCAGTCTCGGCCGGCGTCGCGCCGCCGCCGGCGCCTGACAGCCCCCTCCCTCACGAGACTGAGTCGCTGCCGGAGGGCCCGCTTCGGCGGTCCCTCAATGGTGCCCGAAGACGCGTAATCCCGCGGCGTATTCGCCTGCCGGCGCCGACGTGAACACGCGCCCGCGCGCACGTCCATCGGCCTCCCGCCCGCTCACCCGTGCCCTGTCAGCACCCGCGGCCATTTCTCCACGCTCGTCCGCACGTGCTCTGGCCGACACCCTGAGACATGCTACAGTCCCGGACATTACGGACGGCGTCAGGACGCGCGCCGCGCTTCGTGCATGCCGTGAGGTCGGTGTGGTGACCGCGCACGCGGTCGCCGGGAAGCCTGGAGGGACTGGGATGAGCAACGGGAATTATTGGCTTCGCACGGGCGGGGCGCGTGTGACTCGCCGGCGCTTCGTCGCCGGCGCGAGCACGGCCGGTCTGGGGTTGGCCGGTGCTGCACTGATCGGGTGCGGCGGCGACGAGGAAGCGGCAGCACCCGCCGCCGGCACGACCGCCCCGTCGGCAGCCGGAACGGCCGCCGGCGGCGGAGCGGCGGTATCGGCCAATCCAGCGGAGGCGTACCCCAAGCCCGATGAGCTCGAGAAGCTCTCGCTGCAGGAACTGCGCGACGCGTTCAGGCCAGACAACCTCGCGCAGCTGCCGGGTCAACTCGCAGCGAAGGCGAACAGCAACCCGACCTTCGGTGGCACGTTCACGATCAGCGGCGACCGCCCGGCAGTCGACTGGAACATCTTCAGCGCCACGGCAAATGCGCTTGCCGTGCAGATCCAGTTCAACAGCCTGCTCCAGTTCGACTGGAACGGGGACTTCGGACCGCACGAGTCGACCAAGCCCGTGCCGAACCTGCCCGAGAGCTACGAGTACGTCGACGACGTCACGCTCAACTTCAAGCTGCGCGACGACCCCATCTTCTTCCACGACTTCCCGCCGGTGAACGGGCGCCAGCTGACGATCGAAGACGTTGTCTACAGCGTCGATCGCCTGTCGAAGTCGCCGACACAGGGCCCGACCTACCGCGACATGGAGTCGGTCACCGCGATCGACGACAAGACGCTCCAACTGAAGTTCAAGCAGCCGGCCGGTTACTTCCTCCTCAGCTCGTGCGTGCCGACGCACTGGATCGTCGCTCAGGAGCATGCCGAGGACGAAGCGGCGTTTGCCAAGCAGCCGATCGGCACCGGCGCCTTCATGGTGACGTTCCAGGAGTCCAAGATTGGCATGACGAACAGCCGTCATCCCAAGTACTGGCGCACCGACCCGCTGTACGGCACCGGCAAGAAGCTGCCGTTCATGGACGAATACAAGAAGACGTTCCTCCCCGATGTCGCCGCCTACGATGCCGCGTGGGCGTCCGGTCAGATCGACACGGGCAACTCCTGGGGCCCAATCCGTGACGCCAAGAAGTCGATTGCCGCTCGACCGGAAGCGATCGTCCAGCTGATCATCCCGCCGCCGAGCTACCAGCCGTACATCTCGATGAACCTGAACACGCCGCCGCTGAACGACCCACGGGTGCGCCGCGCGCTCCAGATCTCGGTCGATCGGGAAGGCATCGTCAAGGGCATCATGCAGGGTGTGGGCGGGATGGGGTACGTCCAGGACTGGACGTACTTCGATCGCGAACAGAACCCGCACCCCTGGACGGTGGAAGAACTCGGCTACGCGTACGACCCGGCCGAAGCGAAGAAGCTGCTCTCCGCAGCCGGCTTCGACAGCGGCGTCGGCCGGGCGATCTCGGTCGACTGGCAGGCCACTCAGGAGGGCGTGAACACGCTCGTGTGGAACGCCATGCTCGACGGCTGGAAGCAGAACCTCGGCGTCGAGACCAACGTGATACTGCCGCCGGACTGGGCGACGTACTTCGGCAAGCTGTACAAGTCCGAGTACCAGGACATGGATGTGTCCACGCCGTTCTCGGCGTTCGACCCGGATGACATGGCGTTCGGCTCGTTGAACTCCAAGTCGACCGCGAACTTCCACACCGTCAACGACCCGGTGCTGGACGAGCTGACGCTCAAGCAGCAGCAGCTCCTCGACGTCAATGAGCGGCGCAAGGTGCTGCTCGAGATCCAGAAGCGTGACCTCGACGAGGCCTACCGCATCTGGGGCGTGACGATCTACCACTTCATGTTCCGCGACCCGAAGGTCTACAACAACGCCGACCACTACCTCGCCTGGATGCCGGGCTGGGGTGAGCGCGCCGGCGCCGAGTACCTCTGGAAGCAGGCGTAGCGGTCGGCTTCTCGACCGGTCGCCGATGACGCGTTCCCGGGTCCTCGCCAGGCGGTGGGGACCCGGGGAAGCTCAACTACGAAACCCACCAGATAGGACAGCAGCGCATGTGGCGATATGTGGTGCGCCGGCTGGTTGGAGCGGCGCTGGTGCTCTGGCTGGTGTCGGTGTTCGTCTTCGTGGTCATTCGCGCGCTCCCCGGAGACGCCGTGCTCTCGGCGCTCACCGAGGGTGGCCGCGGCGTCGCAATCTCGCGTGAAGATCTCGAGGAAGCCCGCGAGGCCATGGGACTGAACGAGCCGATCGTGGTCGCCTACATGAAGTGGGCGGGCGGATTCATCACGGGCGATCTCGGGACGTCCCTGATCGACCGTGATGCGCGGGTCAGCACTCGCATTGTGAAGGCGTTGAACCCGACCATCGAGCTCGCCCTCCTCGCGGCGATGATCGGGCTGCCGATCGCGCTCACGTTGGGCATCGTGTCGGCAGTCAAGCAGGACACCGTCTTCGACTATCCGTTGCGCGTGCTCGCGATCGTGGGTATCTCCGTCCCGAGCTTCGTGCTCGCGACCGCGCTCCTGACGTTCACCTCGATCACCTGGGGTTACGCCCCGCAGTTCGGCTGGGTGCCGCTGTGGGAGGACCCGGTGCGCAACCTCGGATTGCTCTATATGCCGGCGCTGATCCTCGCGTTCAACTTCTCCGGGACGGTCACGCGCATGACTCGCTCTGCCGTGCTCGAGGTGATCCGCGAGGACTACGTGCGTACCGCTCACTCGAAGGGGCTGTCTTTCGCGGTGGTGCTACGGCGGCACATCCTCCGCAACGCATTGATCTCCGTGACCACGCTCGTCGGCCTCCAGCTGGTCTTCCTGCTCTCCGGCTCCTTGATCCTCGAGGTGATCTTCGCGCTGCCCGGCGTCGGCCAGATGACATTCACCGCGATCCAGCAGCGCGACTATCCGCAGGTGATGGCAAACACCATGTTCTTCGCCACCGCTGTCGTGGTGATGAACCTCGTCGTCGACCTTGGCTACGCAGTGCTCGATCCGCGGGTGAAGTACTCATGACGCGTAGATACCTCCGAGCCCCAGGAGGTCTATCGGAAGGGCGGGATCGCTGATGGCCGAGAGCGCTGCGACCCACCGCGCGGGCCGGCTCGCCGAAGAGGCTCGCCGCGAACGATGGCTTGCGGGGCAGCTACGGATCTGGCGACGAAAACCGGTGGGCCTTGCCGCCTTCTTCGTCGTGATCGTGCTCGTCCTGCTCGCGATCTTCTCACCGGCACTGCAGACGCACGACCCTGTCCTGAACAGCCTCAGTTCGGTGCTGACCGCGCCTTCGAGCGAACACTGGTTCGGGACCGATCCGAACGGGCGCGATGTCTACAGCCGCGTGGTGGCCGGGGCGCGGGTGTCGATCACGATCGGATTCCTCGCCGTGATCGTGGGCATCTCAGCCGGGCTCACGATCGGCATGATGAGCGGTTATTTCGGTGGCGGCGGCGACTATGCGATCCAGCGGGTGACCGACGCGATCATGTCGATCCCCGGGCTGATCCTGCTGCTCGCCATCGTCTCCGTGCTGGAGCCGAACCTCTACACCATCATCTTCGCGCTGTGCATCTTCATCATGCCGACCACGATCCGCGTGGTGCGTGGAGAGGTGATCGTGTCGAAGGAACGGGAGTACGTGCACGCGGCGCGCGCGATGGGCGCGCAGCCGCTGCGCCTCATGCTCCGCCACATCCTGCCGAACGTGATGGCGCCGATCCTGATCCTCGCCTCGGTCGCCGTCGGCCAGGCCATCCTGCTCGAGGCATCGCTTGGCTTCCTCGGACTCGGCGTACCGCCCCCCGACCCCACCTGGGGCAACATGCTCAGCGGCTCGAATCGCCGGTACATGGCGGAGGCACCGTGGATTGTCGCGGCGCCCGGACTCGCGATCACGCTCACCGTGCTCGCGTTCAACATGTTCGGCGACGCGCTGCGCGACGTGCTCGACCCACGTCTCCGAGGGCGGTAGCCGCGCCCCGACCGCTCGCGGGCGCTGCAGCCGGCGCCGGCGGCAGCGCGACAGGCCCGCGCGCGCGACATCGGCACACAGCTGCGGCGGCCCGCGCTCTGCGCG
>JBBDXH010000238.1:0-155 GCA_040902395.1 Dehalococcoidia bacterium | reverse complement strand
CCCCCCCCCGCAGCTGCGTTCTGGCTCACGATCGCGGGCGGGTGCGCCGGCCCGCAGTCCGCGGGCCCGATCTCAGCGGCCGAGGAGCTCGATCGACCGCGTGCCGAAAACGTGCGCCTCGCCCGCCGCGTCGCCGAGCTCGAGGTCGCGGTCGC
>JBBDXH010000237.1:0-11386 GCA_040902395.1 Dehalococcoidia bacterium | reverse complement strand
AGCACCGCGATCACCGCCGCCGCCGGCAGGCGCGCGATCGCCCCCGCCGCGTGACGGACCGCTGTCGCCGTCGAGTTCACGCTCGCTCAGCCCCACCGCCTCGCCGTCGCCGAGCGCCGCTCGCATGGAGAGGTTGAGGCGGCCGAGGTTGTCGATCTCGATCACCTTCACCTTGACGCGATCACCGACGTGCACCACGTCCTCCACCCGCTCGACACGACCCTCGGCCATCTCGGAGATGTGCACGAGTCCGTCCTTGCCCGGCAGGATCTCGACGAACGCGCCGAAGGCCATGAGCCGTGTCACCGGGCCCTCGTAGACGTCGCCGATCTTGATCTCCTTGGTCAGGCCTTCGATCTCGCCGACCGCGCGGCGCACGCCGTCGTGGTTCGCGCCGGACACGAAGACCGTGCCGTCCGGCTCGACGTCGATCGCCGCGCCCGTGCGGCCGATGATCGCGTTGATCACGCGTCCACCCGGGCCGATGATCGCGCCGATCTTCTCCGGATCGATCTTCACCACGATGATCTTCGGGGCGAACTCCGCGACTTCCGCGCGCGGCGTCGAGATGGCGCTCGTCATCACGCGCAGGATCTCGAGGCGCGCCTCGCGGGCGCGGCGGAAGACCTCGGTCAGGAAGTTCGACGGCAGCCGCTTCAGCTTGATGTCGAGCTGCACAGCCGTAATGCCGCGCTCGGTCCCGGCGACCTTGAAGTCCATGTCGCCGAAGCCATCTTCGATGCCGGCGATGTCCGTGAGGATGCGGTAGTCGCTTGCGTCGTCGTTCGTGATCAGGCCCATGGCGATGCCGGCCACGGGGGCGTCAATCGGCACGCCGGCATCCATCAGCGCGAGCGTGCCGGCGCAGATCGACGCCTGCGACGTCGAGCCGTTCGAAGACAGCACGTCAGAGACGATGCGGACGGTGTACGGGAACTCCTCGAAGGGCGGCATCACGGCCTCGAGCGCCTTCTCCCCGAGCATGCCGTGCCCGATCTCGCGGCGGCCCGGGCCGCGCAGGAAGCGCGCCTCGCCGACGGAGAACGGCGGGAAGTTGTAGTGGAGCATGAAGCGCTTCCACGGCTCGGGGTCGATTGCGTCGAGCTTCTGCCGGTCGCCGATCGGACCGAGCGTGACTACGCCGAGCACCTGCGTCTCGCCGCGCTGGAACAGTCCGGAGCCGTGTACCCGCGGGAGCACGCCGACCTGCGCCGTGAGCTCGCGGAGCTGCTCCGGCCGCCGACCGTCGGCACGAGTATCGGCGCTCAGCACGCGCCCGCGGACGAACGCCTTCAGTACGGATTCAGTGGCGGCGCGCACGGCGCCGGGCTGGAGCGCGGCCGCCTGCTCCGCGGGAAGCGACGCGGTGAGCTCGCGGAGCACCTTCGCGCCCATCTGATCGACGCCGCGGAACCCCTCGGACTTCACTGCGTCGAGCATCTCCGTATCGCGGCCCTGCAGCAGTGCACGGACGCGGTCCTTGAGGTCGCTGTCGTCCGTCCCGGGCTCGAAGGTGGCCTTCGGCTGCCCGAGCGCGGCGATCACTTCGGCCTGTAGCTCGTTGACCTGGCGGCAGATGCGCTCGGCGTACTCGATTGCCTCGATCAGCTCGGCCTCGGGCACCTGCCGGGCGCCGGCCTCGAGCATCACGACCGAGTCGTTCGTGGCCGCGACGGTCAGCTCGAGGTCGGAGGCTGCCAGCTCCGCGTAGGTCGGGAACGCCTTGAGCCGCCCGTCAACGCGCCCGACACGCACGGAGCTCACCGGGCCCTCGAATGGGAGCGGCGAGAGGTTGATCACGGTCGATGCGCCGATCGTCGCAAGCGCATCGCCGGGGTTCTCGCGGTCGGAAGAGAGCAGCGTGCAGACCACCTGCACCTCGCGCTTGAAGCCCTTCGGGAAGAGCGGACGGATCGGACGATCTGTCATGCGGGCGGCGAGCGTGGCTTCGGTACCCGGCCGGCCTTCGCGGCGGAAGAAGGAGCCCGGGACCTTCCCGATCGCATACATGCGTTCTTCGAAGTCGATCGTCAGCGGAAGGAAGTCGATGCCGGGGCGGGGATCTCCGTCGCACACCGTCACGAGCAGAATCGTGTCGCCGTAGCGCACGGTGCACGCGGCGAGGGCATTGGGTGCGAGCACGCCGGTGCTGATCTCGAGGGTCATGCCCTCGATTTCGCGGGAGAAGCTCCGCGCCTGGCGAAGCTGACCGACAGAGGCCTGGGTTGTCACGATGATGCTTACCTGTCCCTAACTACACACTCGCTGGAGCGCGCCTCGACAGTCGCGCGCAGGTGATCGTTGCTCTCGCATCGCTGCGGGAGGGGCGGCTGACACGCGGGGTGCAGTGGCTTCGTCCGGGATACCCGTTCGGCCTGGCGGCCGACGTGTCGCGTGTGCGGCGGGGATTCGGATGTGAGGCCGGGTCCGCGGTGATGAGTGCGGACGTTTGCAGAGTGCGGAGTCTGCTTCCGCGCGTGCCGTGTCGCTCGTGGTCTCGTAGCTTCGTTCGTCTACTGCCGCTCCGGCCGGGTCGGAGCGGACACCCCGATCGCCGACCTCAGGAAGTCGAAGGGCTGCGCTATCGACGCAGCCCGAGAGTCTGAATGAGCTGGTGGTACCGATCGACGTTGGTGCGACTGAGGTATCGCAGCTCACGGCGCCTGCGACCGACGAGCTTCAGCAGCCCGCGGCGAGTCGAGAAGTCGTGTCTGTGCTCGCGCAGGTGGTCGGTGAGGTGCGTAATGCGGTCGGTCAGCAGTGCGATCTGCACTTCCGACGATCCGGTGTCGCCGTCGTGGCGCTTGAAGGACTCGATGATTGCGGGTTTGCGTTCGGCGGTCGGCATCGGCTGGAGTTCGTGCTCCCTGACCTGATCGATGGTCGAAATGGAAGGGCCGCCGACGGCGGCCATCGGGTGGAACGCTAGCATAGCGCCTCACCGCGGGCAACGCGCCCGGCATACGTCACGACGTCAAAGCGAACTGGATGCGGCATGACGGACACCGCGATCGTGATCGACGCGGACGCGTGCGTCCCGTCGGGCCTCGCGCGAGCGCTCGACCTGATCGTCGTCCCCGGGGACGCACCGACGCTCTCGCCGACGGACAGCATCCCGCAGCTCGGGCTCGATGCCACGCCCAGCACCGCGGAGCAGGTCGTGGACGCCTGCGTCGCGGCTGCGGAGCGCGTGCGCACCGTGCTCTACATCTCCGCGAACGACGCCTTCGCATCCGCGCCCGACGCCGGCGAACGCGCGCGCGCCGCCGTCACGGCGCGCGCGCCGGCGACGCGCTTCGTCACGCAAGCCGCGAACTCGACGCTCATGGGCTACGGCTGGCAGGCCGTGGCCGCCGCCCGGGCACTGAGCGCCGGCGCGGTCCCGGAGGAGGCGATCGCGGTCGCCGAGCGCGTGCGCGCACGCGTGCACGTGCTCGCGATGCTCGAGCACCCCGAGCTGTCGGGCGTCGGCGGAGTAAACGTGCCGGGCACGGCGCGTCTGCGCGCGCTCACCGCGTTGCGCGGTGTCGCGGTCCACGTCCTCGCCCGACCGGCGAAGCGCGAGGACGCGCTCATCGCGCTGCGTGATGGCTTCGCCGCGTCCGCCCGAGCGGACGGGGCGAGCCTGCACGTCGCCGTCCACCACGCCGGCGCCGGCGCCGGCGCAGAGGCCCTCGCCCTGTGGGTCCGCCGCACGCTCGACCCGGCGGAGGTGCTCATCGCGCCCGTCACGCGCCACGCAGCCACCCGCTTCGGCCCACGCATGATCGGCGTGGCCTGGTACAGCGGCCTGGATTGACCTCCAGCCGGCAAGCGAATCGCTGGACCCGCATGGGGGTGTTCCGATCCGCTATCATCCCCTTCATGTCCGTAATCACCAGCCAGAGCAACTCAGCAACGTCGGCCCTCATTGAGAGCCGCGACATCGAGCGGGTCCGAGCGATGCTCGGCCCGATGCCTTCGCCGCGCGCCTGGCCGGCACTCGTCGTGCTCGTCGGACCGCCGGGGAGCGGGAAGAGCACGCTGACGCGCGCCATCGCGGAGCGCCTGCCGGTCGTCATGATCGACGGTGATCGCATCCGCGAGGAGCTCTTCGCCGCGCCCGACTACTCGTTCGGGGAGTCACAACGGGTCGGTCGCGCGGTACGCGCGCTCATCGGCGAACTGCTCGATCTGCGCATGACGGTGGTCTACGACGACTCGAACCTCACGGAGTGGGAGCGGCAGCCGCTGTATACGCTCGCGAACATGCACAACGTGCGGCTGGTGATCGTGCACGTCACGGCCCCGGTCGGCGTGATCCTGGATCGCATCCGCGGCCTGGCCGAGGCCAGCCATCGCGAGACCACCCCGCTGCTCGAGCTCTACGAACAGATGGTCGGCCGCTATGAGCCGATCCCGCGTCCGCACCTGACCGTGGACACATCGTCGGACACCCGGCAGTTCATCGAGGGCGTGATCCTGGACCTCGAGGAAGGCTAACCCGGGCGGTCAGAGCCGGCGACTCGCCGGCGAACCACGCAAGCCCGGCCCCGCCGCGATGCCTCCGCGCCGTCCGAACCACTCGCGGACCTGCGGGTAACCGCTGCGCTGGAGCCATACCGCCGCGCCGAGCGCGCCGAGCGCGATCACCACGCCCACGACTGCGTCGAACAGGAAGTGATTCGCCGTGGCGAGGACGGACAGCGTCTGGAGACCGAGCACCACGACCGCCGCCAGTCGCAGCCACCACGTCTTGGTCGCGCGAAACGCCACGATCACGAGCAGCACCGCCCACCCCACGTGCAGCGACGGCACCGCGGCGAACGGGTTCACGAACGGCTTCGTGGATTGCGTCTGGTACGCGAGCTGCGAGTACTGGGCAAGCGTGTCGACGAAGCCCCATTCCGTGAGATAGCGCGGCGGGGCCACCGGATAGACCCAGTAGACGACCAACGCCATGCCACCCGAGATGAGGAGCGCATCGCGAAACAGCGTGTAGCTGTTGCGTCGCACCCAGAAGAGCACGAGGCCCGCGCCGATGATCAGCGGGAAGTCGAGCCAGAAGTAGACGAAGTTCACGAGCCGCAGGAGCAGTGTGTGTTCGAGCACCCACTGATTGAGCGCCGGCTCGATGAACATCCCGAGAGACGACTGGAGGTTCACGATCCAATGCGCGTTCGCCAGCGCGTCGTGAGTGCGGTCGATCACTGCACCGCGGACCAGGAAGTAGAGCAGGAACCCCAGCGCCACGAGCCCGATCTCGATCAAGTCGAACCAGGCGAGCCCGGTGCGATCGGGTGTCGTCACGCGATGCAGGTAGCGATACACGCCGAGCTTCATGGGTCCGCCGCTCCCCGGCACCACAGTCGGGCGCATCGTTCTGCCCGGCGCGATTGTACCGGGCGAGCCCTTCACCCGCTCCCGCTGATGCACCCACGCGGTTGCCCCGTTTCCCGCGCCGCTCCTATGCTCCCGGCGCCAACACGGTCTGCAACCGTGACCTCGACGCATCGCCTCGGAGGAGTAGCCCGTGCAGATCACCGTGACCGGTGGAGAGATCGGCGGGCAGCCAGCTGACGCCTACGTAGTCTCCATCGCTGAGGGCGCGCGCCGGCTCGCGGGCCAGGCGGCGGCGCTCGATCGCGCGCTGGACGGGGCACTGACTGCGCAGCTCACGGCGGGGATCGCGAAGGGCAAGAACGGCGAGATCTCCATCGTCGCGACGGGGGGACGGCTGCCCGCGCGCGCTGTTGTGCTGCTCGGGACCGGGAAGCGTGACGAAGCCGAGACGGCAGATCGCCTGCGCACGCGCATGGCGAACGCCGCGCGCCGGTTGCGCACACTCGACGTCGGCCTCGTCGCCATCGGCAGCGGTGAAGCGACCGCCGCGCTCGACCCGGAGGAGGCGGGACGCGCGATCGCAGAAGGTCTCCTGCTCGGCCTCTACCGCTTCGACCGGCACCACACGAAGGCCGCGGACCGCGCGTCCGGCTCGGTCGGCGACGTCACGCTCGTGGAGCCGGTTGCGCGCAAAGTCGCGCTGCTCACTGACGGCGTTGGCGTGGGCCAGATCCTCGCGGAGGCACAGAACCTCACACGCGATCTCGCGAACGAGCCCGCGAACCTCATGACCCCAACCATCCTCGCGGCGCGCGCGCAGCGCCTCGCCTCAGAACGCGGCCTCGAGTGCAAGGTGATCGAACGTGCCGAGGCCGAGCGGCTGAAGATGGGCGCCTACCTGTCCGTCGCCAACGGCTCCGTGCAGCCCCCGAAGTTCATCGTCCTCACCTACCGCGGTGGCCGCGGAAACCGCTTCATCGGCCTGATCGGAAAGGGCATCACGTTCGACAGCGGCGGGATCTCGCTCAAGCCCGGTGCGGGCATGGAGTCAATGAAAGGCGACATGACCGGCGCGGCCGCGGTCCTCGGCGCGATGGACGCCATCGCACGGCTCAAGCCGGCCGTAAACGTGATGGCGATCGCGCCGTGCACGGAGAACATGCCCAGCGGCTCGGCGACGAAGCCGGGCGATGTCGTCTACGCGATGGACGGGCAGTCGATCGAAGTCGTGAACACGGATGCCGAGGGGCGGCTCGTGCTCGCCGACGCCCTGGCGTACGCACGCAACGAGGGCTGCACCACGCTCATCGACATCGCGACGCTCACCGGCGCCATGTCGGTTGCGCTCGGCTCCGTGCGGTATGGCGTGTTCGCGAACGACGATCGCGTCGCTCGCGACCTCGAGCGCGCCGCCGACGCCGCCGGCGAGCGGCTGTGGCGTATGCCGCTCGACGGCGACTACGAGGAGCAGATCAAGTCCGATGTTGCCGACATCAAGAACACCGGCGGCCGGCCCGCCGGCTCGATCACCGCGGCCAAGTTCATCCAGCACTTCGCCGGCGACACGCCGTGGGCACACCTCGACATCGCCGGGGTGATGACCGCGTCGAGCGACAAAGGCGTGCTCGTGAAGGGCAACAGCGGCATGCCGGTGCGGACGCTGGTGCACTTCGTGCTCGCGCGAGCGCGCTGACGGCGAGCGCTGCCGCCGGACCTGGCCGATGCCGATCGAGAGCAGCATGACGGACGCCTCCGTTTCCGGGCTCGCCGGCGTGCTCGTGTGGACGCATGCCGATCGCTTCACGGCGATGCGCGACTTCTACGTCGAGACGCTCGGACTGCGCCCCCGCTCGCAGCGCACGCACTTCGTCAACTTCGAGTGGGGCCAGACGCGGCTGACGATTGCCGTGCACGCGAACGTCTCCGGCCGGACGCGTGAGCCGCTCCGCCTGATGCTGAACCTCGCCGTACCCGACATCGCGGCGGCGCACGACCGGCTGGTCGCCGCCGGCGTCGCCTTCTCGCGCGCGCCCGAACGGGAGCCGTGGGGCGGGATGATCGCAACGTTCGCGGATCCGGACGGCAACACGCTCCAGCTCATCCAGCTCCCTGACACGGTGGCACGATGAGGATCGGCCTCGACTTCGACGGCACAATCGCGAGCTGGGCCGGGGCGATGGATCGCTGGCTCCGAGAAGCGATGGGGCGTCCGCTCGATCCGGATCGCCACATTGTCGAGCAGGTCACGCGCGAGCAGCTGCAGGCGATGGTCGGCGCGATCCTCGGCACCGCGCTCACGCTCGAGATGACGCCCGAAGAGGGCGCACTCGACGCGATGACCCGGCTGGCCCGCGATCACGAGCTGCTCGTGATTACCGCGCGCCACGACCACGAGGCCGCGTTCGCCGCGCAGTGGCTCGAGCGTCACGGCGCCCCCGTCGGCGCCGTCGTGTCCACCGGACGCGCGCTCAAGGCCGACACGTGCCGCGAGCTGGCCATCGGCGTGTTGCTCGACGACACCGCCGACCACCTGCTCGCGCTCGACGCGACGGCGACCGTCCCCGTGCTCTTCCGCACGCGCTTCGGCAACCGTGCTGCGCAACCACCGTTCATCCACGTCGTGGAGCACTGGCAGGCGTTCGAAGCGCTGTGCTCCCGCCTGGTCGCTGACGACACGCGGTAGCTACGAGATCGCCTTCAGGATCACGAGCGGCCAGACGGCCGCGATGCCGAGGTTGCGGAGTCGCCTCAGCCATCGCTGATCGAAGCCGTGCCGCGACGTGTAGAGGTTGTTCCCCACGAAGCCGATGCTTCCGGCAACCGCGCCGACGAAGATCGCCGCCGTCAGCGCGTCGCCCAAGGGGCTAGCGCGCCTCGTCCAGCAGCTCGGCGACGCGGTCGAGCACGCGCATGCCGACGTCGTACTTCGACATGAGCGTGAGCTCGTCCGCGCGTCCTCGGTCGTCCAGGATCGTGACGCGATTGGTATCGACGGCGAACCCGGCGTCGGGGGCCGTCACGTCGTTCGCCACCATCAGTCGCGCGCCCTTCTGCTTGAGCTTGCGCGCGGCGTTCTCGAGCAGGTCGTCGGTCTCGGCAGCGAAGGCCACCTTGAGCAATCGCGGCTCGTCGATCGAAGCGATGATGTCCGCGTTCTGGGTCAGCTCGATCGTGATGTCGCCCGCCCGCTCGCGCTTGATCTTGTGATCGGCGGCGTTGACCGGTCGGTAGTCCGCAACGGCTGCGGCCATGATCAGCACGTCGGCCCCGCGGGCCGCCTGCTTGACCGCCGCGAACATCTCCGCGTGCGACGACACCGCCACCACACTCACCTCCGGCGGTGCCGGGAGCGCGGCGGTCGAAATGAGCGTCACGTCTGCCCCACGGTCGCGCGCGGCCGTGGCGATGGCGTACCCCTGCTTGCCGCTCGAGTGGTTGCCGATGAAGCGCACGGGGTCGATCGGCTCGCGGTTCCCGCCGGCGGTGACGACCACGCGGCGCCCGATGAGGTCGCCGTGCTGGCGGCCGAGGCGAGCCTTGACGTGCTCAACGATGTCCGCGGGTTCCACGAGTCGTCCGGCGCCGACGCGCCCGGAGGCCAGCCGTCCGCTCGCCGGTCCCACGAACTGGACGCCGCGCGCGGCGAGCAGTTCGTGGTTGGCCCTGGTCGCGGGGTGCTCCCACATCTGTGCGTCCATCGCCGGGGCGAGCAGCAGCGGCGACTGCGTCGCGAGCGCGGTGAGCGAGACGAAGTCGTCCGCGAGACCGTGCGCGAGGCGCGCCATGGTCGAGGCGGTCGCCGGCGCGATCAGCATGAGATCGGCCCTTCGCGCCAGCTCGACATGCGCCTCGCCGTGATCACCGTGCGGCCGGAACATGTCGACGTACGGCTCTCGGCCGGTGATCGAGCGGAACGTGAGCGACGTGACGAACTCAGCAGCGTGGGGCGTCAGGGCCACGTCGACCACCGCCTCGGCCTGCACGAGGCGGCTCGCGATCTCGACAGCCTTGTAGCAGGCGATCGACCCGGACACGCCGAGTACCACATGGCGCCCCGCCAGTGGCTCGCCGGTCGGCCGAGGCGCGGTGTTCACGCGTTCGCCTCGTACACGAGCCGCAGCCCCTCGAGGTTGAGGTCACCTTCAATCGCATCGAAGCAACCCGCCTCGTCCGCGATCACCGACGAGTACCCGCCGGTCGCGACCACCGTCGCATCCTCCCCGATCTGCTCCTTGAAGCGCCTGACCATGCCCCTCACCATCTCGGCGTACCCGAAGACGATGCCGGCCTGCAGCGAGTGCACGGTGTTGCGACCGATCGGGTTGGGCGGGCGCTCGAGGCTCACACGAGACAGCATCGCGGCGCGGGAGGTCAGCGCCTCTGTGGCGATCGCGATCCCCGGCGCAATCGCCCCGCCAAGGTAATCGCCCTCCCGAGAGACCGCGTCGAAGACGAGCGCCGTGCCGACATCGACGATGATCAGCGGAGGCTGATACCGCTGCAGCGCGGCCACTGCGTGCAGAATGCGGTCGGGCCCCACCTCGCGCGGGTTGTCGTACAGCACGCGAATCCCGGTCTTCACGCCCGGCCCGACCACGAGCGCCTCGACGGCGAAGTAGTCCCGGCACACCTGGCGAAACGTGTTCACGAGCGGCGGCACCGTGGACGAGAGAATCGCCGCGTGGATGCGCGTGGTGTCGATCTCCCGGCTTCGCAACAGCCCCAGGAGCAGCATGGCGTACTCATCCGGGAGGTTGTCGCGGTCCGTCGCGATGCGAAACGTAGCGGCGAGGTGCGCACCGTCGTAGACGCCCATCGCGACGCTCGTGTTGCCCACGTCAATGGCCAGCAGCAGCCCGCGATCAGTCAAGCGATCACCCCGCCGTCAGTGCGTGGCCGTCGCCGGAGCGCGCTTCCCAGGCGGTCGGCAGCAGCCGACACGCGGCATCTTGCGTGCGACGCGCCGGCAGTATACAGGCGCTCTCGGAGGGCGCGCGGGAGCACCGAGGTCGGTCCACGCGCATGGACCGACCCGCGCGGGAGCGTCACCCGTCGCGTAACGCGTTTTTCGCATCGACTCCACATAACTGCCTTGATCGGCCAGATCCGCCGGTGCTACAGTCCGCCGCGGTTACCAATCCCCGCTGGTGCGGCTGGCGGGTGGCGAGTACGGCCGGAATCGGCACGCGGACTCAAGAGGAACCGACCTCAGCCAGTTCGTCTGACACATTATCAACAGATGTGGACCGTCTGTGGATATGCGCGCACGCGCTGGGCGCGGGCGGGGGGATCCCATTGTCGAATGTCCCCGGGGATCCCGGCACCCCGTCCGCCGACCTCCAGACCGATGCCTACTCCCTGTGGAGCGCCGCGCTGCGCGATCTCGCGCATCAGGTCTCACGCGCCAACTACGACACCTGGCTCGAGGGCACAGAGGGTCTGCGCATCGATGGCGACGCGCTCGTCGTCGGCACGCGCTCCGAGTTCGTCACGGAGTGGCTGCAGAAGCGCCTCCGCCCGTCGGTGATTCGCACGCTGACCGAACTGTCCGGTCGCCAGCTCGACGTCACGTTCGAGCCGCTGCGCGCCGACGACGATCGCTCGCCGGCGCTCCGGACCCTTGGCGACGGCGCCAGTCGCCCCTCCATTCCGCGTCCCAGGCTCCGCGAGCGCTACACCTTCGAGAGCTTCGTGGTGGGCCCAAGCAACCGGCTCGCGTTCGCTGCGGCGGAAAGCGTCGGAAGCGCGCCGGGGCGCCTGTACAACCCGCTCTTCATCTACGGAGCGGCCGGACTCGGTAAGACGCACCTCCTCCAGGCGGTGGGTCACCGCCTGCTGGAGGCGTCGCTGCATGTGGTCTACATCAGCGCCGAGGCCTTCACGAACCAGCTGATCACGGCCATCCAGCAGCGCACGATGCAGGAGTTCCGGGCGCGTTACCGCCAGGCGGACGCCCTCCTGATCGATGACATCCAGTTCATCGCCGGCAAGGAGCAGACGCAGGAAGAATTCTTCTACACCTTCAACGAACTGCACGAGGCCGGTCACCAGATCGTGATCAGCT
>JBBDXH010000236.1:0-1688 GCA_040902395.1 Dehalococcoidia bacterium | reverse complement strand
GTCGAGCCCGCCGCGGGCCACGCCACGGTCCCGCTGTTTGTCACGCGGACCTCGATGGCGCTCGTCGTCTCCGAGTCGAAGGTCGCCGCCTGCGCCACCGGCATGTACGTCGCGGCGAAGCCGCTGCCGATCGCTACCGGGATGGCCGCCGGCAGGACGCCCTTGGCGGTGAACGCGGCAACGCCGTCACGAACGAGGTCGAGCCGGAGCGTGAACGGCGCGGAGGTCGTGCCCGGGGCGAGCGGCGCCGCGGGCGTGGTGAACGTGCCGCTGAGCGTGGCGCTCGCACCCACGGCGAGGTCGGCGGGAAGTGGCATCACGCCAACGTGGCCCGGCACGGTCTGCCCCGCAGCATCGAGCCAGCTCCACTCGAGGCGCACCGCGCTCGGGTTGGCCGCGCGCCAGACGAAGCTCGAGGTGTTGGTGAGGGTGACGCGACCCGGGAACGCCTCACCCGCGCGCGCGGCCCTGGGCAGGGCGGTCGTGTCGTACGTGACGCCGTAGGCCTCGCCGCTCTGGGCGATGGACTTCTGCGCGTTGACGCGACCCGTGCCGAAGGACTCGTCGTACCCGACCGCGCCGAGGTCGTCCGCCGTGGTCCGGATGCGCTCGACGACCTGGGCCGCGGTGAGGTTCGGCTCCGCGCTCCAGATGAGAGCGGCAACTCCGGCCGCGAACGGCGCGGCCTGGCTGGTCCCGCTGAAGACCGCGTACTCGAGCGACGCGGGGTTGGTGGTGCGCTGCGAGAGGTAGGTCGCGTACGTCGGGGTAGTGCTGACGATGCGCCGCCCCGGCGCGGTCACGTCCACGCTCGTGTTGCGCGTGGAGAAGAAGGCGATGCTGTCGTCGGTGTCCGTGGCGCCGACCGCGAGCACCTCGGGATACGCCGCGGGGTACTCGAGCTGGTTGAGGCTGAGGCACTTGTCACCGGTCGTACCGCAGTTCCCCGATGCGCTGACGATCAGCACGTTGCGCAGCGCCGCGTACTGGACCGCGCTGCGCAGGGTGGGGCTGTCGCTCACCGACCCGAGCGAGAGGTTGATCACCTTCGCGCCGTTGTCGACCGCCCACACCAGGCCGTTCGCGACGTCGGACAGGCTGCCCTGGCCGGTGCAGTCGAGGACCTTCACCGGCATCAGGCGCACTCCGAAGGCGATGCCCGCGATGCCTATGGCGTTGTTGCCGGTGGCGCCGATGATCCCGGCGACGTGCGTGCCGTGCGAGTTGTCGTCGCGCGTGGTGCCCGCGGTGCACCCGTCACCCGGCTGGCTGACGAACGTGTTGCCCGGCACCAGCGCGGCGATCAGGTCGGGATGCGTGGGGTCCACGCCCGTGTCCATGACCGCGACGGTGACGCTCGCGGCGCCGCGGACCGTGTCCCACGCCTTGTCCACGAAGGCCTTCCTGATGCCCCACTGCCCGTCGGTCACGGCGGGGTGCGTTGGGTAGTGCTCGTCGTTCGGCTGGAAGGCGAGACGCACGGTGCCGTCCACTTCGGCCCACTCGACCGCGGCGTGACCGGATACGACAAGGAGAGGCGACGTGCCCGCACCCAGGACGTCCTGGGCAGGGACGGCCACCACGGTCACGCCGAGCTGGGCGATCTCGCCCAGGGTCCGCCCGCCGATGCTCCGCAGCGCCGCCGCCCGCGCTTCCGCGCTCGCGTCCGTGCGGAAGCGGACGAGGAG
>JBBDXH010000235.1:0-11518 GCA_040902395.1 Dehalococcoidia bacterium | reverse complement strand
CCCAGGTCACCGAGCGAGGCTGCGGCGTTGATCAGGTCGAGCTTCCGCGCCGCTCGACCAACGATGTCGGGCGGCAGCCGCCGCAACTGTGCCGGCGCATCGCCGTGGAAGAGCGCCTCGGTCACGCGCTCGCCGAACGAGACAATCACGGTTGACGGCTGTCGCGGTCACCATACTCGGTTACACGGATACCGTGCAACGCGGCATCCGCCGCCGCCGGCTGCGGGGTCCGGCTCGGTAACCACGTCGTGACGAGACAACCGAGGCCGATCAGCGTCGGCGGCACGGTGTTGACCGCGTGTACGAGCACCGCGTAGGCGACCGAGAGATCGGCGGGCAAGCCCCAGGCGACCAACGGCGCCGCGGCAGCCGCGTGCCCGAGCCCGACGTTCGCGGGTGCCGCCGGTACGAGCATCGACACGTTCGTCGCGAGCGTCACCACGACGGCGAGCGTCAGCGAGCCATGGATGCCGATGGCGGTGAGCAGTGCGTAGTGCAGCGCGAAGGTGCCGGTCCACGCGACCGCGGTCAGGCCGCCGGCAACACCGGCCTGTCGCTTCCCCATGCGCGCCACGATCCGCAGGTCCGCGACGAACGCGGTGACCCAGCGGTGCGCACGTCCGCCACGCCCGCCAGCGGCGCGCCAGCCGAGCCACGCGCCCGCGAGTACGAGTGCGGCCGCGAGCAGCGCTCCGCCCTCCACGCCGCTGAGCCGGGGCGCGCGCAGCACCGTCGCGCCCGTGGGATCCGCGCGCACGAAGCGTGGGAGCACAATCAGCGCGCACGCGCCGAGCGCGACCGCGTCGACGAGGCGCTCCGCGATCAGCACCGACACCGCCTGACGGCGAGTGAGCACGCGCCGGACCGGTGCAGCGATCACCCGCACCCCGTCGCCGAGCCGGAAGGGGAGGAGGTTGTTCACGAGCACAGACACGTGGAAAATCCGGACGGCTTCGGGTGCACTCAGCAAACCCGGCCGCGGCATGAGCGCGCGCCACCGCAGGGCCTTAGCAGTCAGTGATGCCATGAGCAGCGACACCGCGAGCACGAGCGTCGGCGGGTGAACTCGACGCAGCAGCTCGAAGACGGCACGCGTGTCCACCGCGTGCCAGAGCCACCAGCCGCTCGCGCCGCTCAACGCGACGGCTACGGCGGCGCGCACCCACCGCGATCCCAGCGCACCGGCTATGGCGCGGGGCCGGTCGGCATCGTGCGGCTCGGGTCGCTGGTGCTGATGGCGGTCGTGCTGTTCGCGGGTTACTGGGAGCCACATCCGCTGCTGAGCCTCGCGCTTCCGGCGGTCGCCGTCGCGGTGTGGATGCCGGTCATCCGCGCGCGGCGCGTTGAGCAGTGGCTGCTGTTCTATGTCGCCGGAATCTACCTCTACACCGTCCTGCGCGCTCTCGCCGACCAGCTGGGCTTCCCGATCCAGTTCCGCTATGTGATTGATGCTGAGCGCCTGCTCTTCCGTGGGTCGATTCCGTCGACGGTGCTCCAGCGCGACCTGTTCTCGCCGCGGGACATCGGCTGGCTCGACGTCGGCGCCACGTTGCTCCACGCGTCGTTCTTCGTCGTCCCCCACGCCGCAGCCGTGTACATCTGGCTCCGGCGGGGGGGGGGGGGGGCGTGGGCTCGCGGCGTACACGACCAGCGTGCTGCTCACGCTGTACGTCGGGCTCGCCCTGTTCATCCTGCTACCCACGGTGCCGCCCTGGCTGGCGGCGCAGCAGGGCCACATCTTCCGGACCTACCGCGTGCTCGACTTCGTCGTCCGCGGCGTCGACGTCGACGCCTACCGCACCCTGTACCGCACGCTCGCGGAGCCGAACTCGGTGGCCTCCGTGCCCTCGATCCACATGGCGCTCACGTGCGTCGTGCTGCTGCGATCGCGCGACTTCGCGCGACCGTGGTTCTGGCCGCTGGTCGCGTACACGCTGCTGATGGCGCTCGCGCTGGTCTACCTCGGCGAGCATTACGTGTTCGACGTGCTCGTGGGAATCGCCGTCGCCGTCGCCGTCGAGGTGGTGGTGGTTCGCGGCGTGCGCCGGCGCCGGGAGCTCGCGGTCAAGGCCTGACGCCGGAGCGTGGCGGGGCGGTGGCGGGTGGCTCAGCCCGCCGCGGTCCGTTCGCGCACCTCGAACTCGAACGACTCGATGACCGGGTTCGCGAGCAGCTTGTCGCACATCGCCCGCACGGCCTGCTCGGCCGCGTTCATGCTCTCGGCCTCGATCGTGATCTCGATGCGCTTGCCGATGCGCACCTGCTGTACGCCCGCGAAGCCGAGGTTGTGCAGCCCGTCGCGCACCGCGAGCCCCTGGGGGTCGTTCACCAGCGGCTTCAGCATCACGCTGATCTCTGCGAAGTACGAACTCACGCGCGCTCCCGTCTTCCGCCTCGTCGCTCGTCGCCGGCGCCACTCCGCGCGACCCGTACGGCACGGTAGGACATGTGCATGTAGCGATCCCCGGCCGCCAGTTCGTCGAGCATCTGCGCGAGCCGCTGCTCGCGCGTTGCGCCTCGCTTCGCGCGTGCGAGCCATCCGAGGTAGTCGTTCTGCTGGTACGCGGGCCGCGCGCCGTACGCCGCTTCCAGCCCGCGATCGAGGAGCACCTGCCGGACGTCGTCCGGCATCGGGTAGCGCTCACGCCCTTCGACAGGCTCAGAGGCTGTGAAGAAATCGTTCGTTCTTTGGACCCCTCCCACGTCCGTTCGCCCTGAGCCCCCGTTCGCCAGACCAAACTCTCCGTTCGCCCTGAACAACGTGAAGGGCAGGGTCGGCCCGGCAGCTACGCCCCGAACCCCGCCCTTCACGTTGTTCAGGGCGAACGGGAGAGATCGGGATCGCTGACGTAGGCACGATTTCCTCACAACCTCTCAGGATGAGCGGGTTTCAAAGTCGGCGACTTCCCGAATCAGGCGCTAGTCCGGCAACGCACTGCCGGTGATGCGGCGGTACGCCTCGACATAACGCGCGCTCGTCTCGGCGATGATGTCGGTGGGCAGGTCGGGGCCGGGCGCCTGCTTGTTCCAGTCGAGCCCGTCCAGCCAGTCGCGGAGCGGCTGCTTGTCGAACGACGGCTGATCCCGCCCGGGCCGGTAGCTGTCGGCGGGCCAGAAGCGCGACGAGTCGGGCGTCAGCAGCTCGTCGATCAGCGTGACCTCGCCGTCGAGCATGCCGAATTCGAACTTCGTGTCGGCGATCAGGATGCCGCGCTCGGCGGCGACCGTGGCGCCGTAGCGGTAGAGCGCGAGTGAGCGCAGCTTTGTGGCGTTCGCACGCTCCGGGCCGATCAGCGCCTCGACCTGCTCGAAGGTCATCGGCGCATCGTGCTCGGGCGGCTCGGCCTTCGAGGTCGGCGTGAAGATCGGCTCGAGCAGCTGCTGGCTCTTCACGAGACCCTCCGGCAGCGCGTTGCCGCAGACCGAGCCACTCTTCTGGTACTCACTCCAGCCGGACCCGGTGATGTAGCCGCGCACCACGCATTCGACTTTCAGCACGTCCGCGCGGCGCATCACCATCGAGCGGCCGAAGTACGCGGGGTCGTCCACACCGAACTCCCGCGCGTTCGACGCGTCGACGACGGCGATGAACGCGCTCGGGACGACCTCGCGCGTGCGCTCGAACCAGTACGCCGAGAGCCGCGTGAGCACCTCGCCCTTGCGCGGGACGCCTGTAGGCAGGACGACGTCGAAGGCGGAGACGCGGTCGGTGGCAACGAGCAACAGGCGGTCGCCCGGCAGTTGGTAGATGTCGCGGACCTTGCCGGAATGGAGCCGCTCGAGCCCGGGGATCGCGGTCTTCATCAGGATGTTGGTCGCGCTGGTCATCGGCTGTCACCCTTTCCGTGCGCCCCTCCGGGGGAGTGGGATCAGTCGGTCAACAAGCCCAGCCGGCGAAACGAGTCGTCTACGTGGACGAGGAAGGCGCGCGCGTCGAAGAGCGCGTCCAGCCGGGCGTCCGTGAGTCGCGCCGTCACCTCAGGATCGCGCGCAAGCAGCGCGCGCAGCGGGGTCTCGTCGTGCCAGGCCTGCATCGAGTTGCGCTGCACGATCTTGTACGCGGCCTCGCGCGTCATGCCGCTCTCGATCAGCGCGAGCAGCACCTTCGACGAGAAGATCAGGCCCTGCGTGCGCTCGAGGTTGCGGAGCATGCGCTCGGGGTAGACGACGAGGCCGTCCATCACGCCGGTGAAGATGTGGAGCATGTAGTTCAGCAGGCCGGTGGCGTCGGGCAGAATGATCCGCTCCGCGCCGGAGTGGGAGATGTCCCGCTCGTGCCAGAGCGCGACGTTCTCGAGACCGGTGGTGGCGTAGCCGCGCAGTGTGCGGGCGAGCCCGCACACGCGCTCGCACAGCTCGGGGTTGCGCTTGTGCGGCATCGACGACGAGCCGGTCTGCGCGCCCTCGGCGAACGGCTCCTCGGCCTCGAGGATCTCCGTGCGCTGGAGCCCGCGGATCTCGGTGGCGAACTTCTCCAGCGAGGCAGCAACCCCGGCGAGCACGCTCAGGTAATACGCGTGCCGGTCGCGCTGGATGATCTGCGTGGTCACCGGCGCGACCGCGAGCCCGAGCCGCTTACAGGCGTTCTCCTCGACTGCCGGCGGCACCGTGGCGTGGGTGCCGACGGGCCCCGACATCTGGCCGACCGCGACGTGCGCGCGAGCCAGCGCGAGCCGCTCCTGGTGACGGCGCAGCTCATCGACCCAGATCAGCAGCTTCAGGCCGAACGTCGTCGGCTCGGCGTGCACCCCGTGCGTGCGGCCGATGCAGATCGTCTCGCGGTGCTCGAGCGCGCGCCGCGCGACGACCGCGCGCAGCCGCGCGACCTGCTCGGCGAGCACGTCCGTCGCGGCGACGAGCTGGAGGCAGGTCGCGGTGTCCCAGACGTCGTTGCTCGTGAGGCCGTAGTGCACCCAGCGCGACTCGTCGCCGAGCGAGTCGGCCGCCGAGCGCAGGAAGGCGGTGACGTCATGATGCGTCTCGTCGATGTACCGCATGATGTCGGGCACGTTGATGCGCGCGTGCTCGCGGATCTTGCGCGCGTCCGCCGCCGGTACGACGCCGGCGTCTGCCCACGCCTCCACTACCGCGAGCTCGACGCGCAGCCACGTCTCGAACTTGTGCTCGTCCGACCAGACGGCGGCCATCTCGGGGCGGGAGTAGCGGGGGATCATGTGCTTCTCCGCGCTACCGGTCGCCCTGCGCGCTCCCGATCTGCCTGTCCTGAGCGAAGGCGAAGGGCCTGCGCTCGTCGTCCTTCCGGCTCGGCGGAAGGACTCGTCGCTCCGCCTGCCCCGAGCGGACGTGAGGGGGCGAGCGCGCGTGCGCATGGGCGGCAGCGATCTGACGGCGCGTGGGTCGGCAGGGACATGCGCGCGTCGTCGCGTCGGGAGGAGCGGGAGGCGATTGGGCGCTTCACGCGTGGAGTCTAACGACGGCGATCTGGCCGGGCAATCAGGCGGCCGGCAATGCGAGACTGGTCCGAGCCCGGTGAAGGGAGGCGTGGCGATGAGTCGTTGGTGGATCGACGAGCCCCGGCTGCTCGGGAGTTCGAACCCCGACGCAGCCGAGGTTGCGCGGCTGCGTGCGGAGGGCTTCGACACGCTCGTCTGCCTGCTCGACACGACCGAGCAGCTTCCCGCGTACGTCGTGCCGGAGATCGAGGCGCTCGGCTTCAGCTGGCACAGTATCCCGGTCCCTGACTTCACCGCGCCGAGCCTCGATCAGCTCACGACGTTCGTCAGGATCGTGGATCAGCTGCCGGATGGATCCTGTGCCGTCGTGCACTGCGCAGGCGGAACCGGACGGACGGGCACGTTCGCGGCCGCCTACCTGGTCGCGCGGGGGCACAGCGCGGAGGAGGCGCTCGCCGCCGTCCGCGAGCGACGCCCGGGCGCCGTCGAGACGGACGGTCAGTCGCGGGTGCTCGCGGAGTTTGCCGCCACGTACCGGCCACACGACTGACCGGGCTCAGTCGTTCGCGAACTCCGCGCGGCGGGGAGAACACCTCGACCAGCCGCGCGGCGTCGAGCGCGCGGACGTCGTGCGGCACGTCGCCGGGGATGAGGTACGCGTCGCCGAGCGCGAGCTCGCGCTCGAGCGCGCCGATGCGGATGTGGATCCGCCCGGAGTCGACGGTGCCGGCCTGCTCGTGTGGGTGCTTGCGCGTGGGCACCACCGAGGCGCGTGCGGGAGCGTGGCGCGCCGAAGGAGCGTGCCTGTCGGACGTCGCCGCGGGTGTGCGATCCGGCAATCGCCCGCGCAGCAGACGATGGCGATCCAGGCGGGCAATCCGCGCGCGATCAGGGCGCGGCGAACGTGTCGCAGCTCGCGGGGTCGCCGGACTCGAGGCCGCGGGTGAACCACTGCTGGCGCTCGGACGCAGAGCCGTGCGTCCACGACTCCGGCGAGACGCGGCCCTCCGCACGCTCCTGGATGCGGTCGTCGCCGACGGCCGCTGCGGCGTCGAGCGCCTGCGCGATCTGCTCGCGCGTGAGCGGCTCGAGAAAGCCGGTCGCGACCGCATTGCCCGCCCAGACGCCGGCGTAGCAGTCCGCCTGGAGCTCGATCCGCACCGAGGCGCCGCCCGCCCCGGCCCCCGATCCCGCGGAGTCGAGTGTCCCGAGCAGGTGCTGGACGTGATGCCCGTACTCGTGCGCGACCACGTACGCCTGCGCGAACGGTCCGCCCTCCGCTCCGAAGCGCGTGCGCAGGACCTCGAAGAACCCGAGGTCGATGTACACGGTCTCGTCGGGCGGACAGTAGAAGGGACCGACGGCGCTCGTCGCGGTGCCACATCCGGTGGAGACGGCATCGGTGAAGAGCGTGGTCGGGGCCTCGCGATAGCTGCTACCCGCAGTGCGGAACGCCTCGGTCCAGTACGCCTGCACGCTGTTCACGTAGCCGACGATGCGGCAGTCATCACGCTCGTTCGCGTCGGCGCCGGTCTGGCAGTCCGTCCCCAGATCAGCCGCGGCGCCGGAACTCTGGTCTACGCCGGGCGAGGAGCCGAGTCCGATGTCGCCGGGATCGCCGCCGAGCAGCAACACGACCACGAGCAGGATGACCCCGCCGATGCCGCCGCCGACGGCGAGGCCGGTCCCGCGGCGGCCCCGGAGGTCGCGCACCTGTCCCGGATCGAGCCGGGCCCGCCGTCGAAACGTCATGGCTCCACCGTATCAGCCCGGTGTATTGGTCTCACGGGACCGTAATCGATGTCCCGGGGTAGGGGGACACTCGTTGCCCGCCGACCGACAGCCGGCTAGTCGTTCGCGAACTCCGCGCGGGGCGGCGAGAACGCCTCGACCAGCCGCGCGGCGTCGAGCGCGCGCACGTAGTGCGGCATGCCGCCGGGGATGAGGTACGAGTCGCCGGGCGCGAGCTCGCGCTCGAGCGCGCCGATGCGGATGTGGATCCGCCCGGAGTCGACGGTGCCGGCCTGCTCGTGTGGGTGCGTGTGCTCGGGCACCTCGGCGCCCGGGCTGAGCGTGATCTCGACGAGCGTGAGGTGCGCGCCCGACACGAATGTGCGCCGCACGATGCCCGGGAACATCTCGATCGGGTTGGTGTCCGCGTACGGCCGGGTGCGGGGCTCAGTCATCACGGCTCCTTTGCGGGGAGAGTTTAATGGTCGCCTCGCGATGACCGTGTCGCGCATCGAGCGCGGCCGCGCCCGGACGGAGCACGCCGCATGAACATCGACCGCCTCGCGATCGAGACCGAGCCGGCACCCGAGGACATCCAGTTCCTCGAGGACCAGATCAACGCCTTCAACATCGCGCAAACCGGAGTCCCGTTCGGTGGCTTCGTGTCCAGCTTCGTGCGCGATGATGCGGGCGCGATCGTTGCCGGAGTGCACGGCTTCACGTGGGGCGACTGCTGCGAGGTCGAGTACCTCTGGGTGCACGCGGAGCTGCGCGGCGCCGGCCTTGGAGCGCGCCTGCTCGCGCTCGCCGAGCAAGAGGCGGCGCGGCGACGCTGCGAGCAGATCGTGCTCAGCACGCACAGCTTCCAGGCGCCGGGCTTCTACGCGAAGCAGGGCTACGAGGTCGTCGGCGTCGTCGAGGGTTACCCGGGACCGCACCAGGAGATCTACCTGCGGAAGGCGCTGGGCAGGGAAGCGCACACTGAGGCGCGTGCGGGAGCGTAGCGCGGCGAAGCAGCGTGGCTGTCGGACGTCGCCGCGGGTGTGCGATCGACAAGTGCCGGCGCAGCAGACGAGGTGACGAATGCAACGCCGTGATCTCCTCGCAGCCGAGCTGTACAGCTACAGCTTCGCCAACTACGACGCTCACCTGGGCATCGGCAATCAGCGCTTCGACCGGTTCATGCCGGACGATGCCGCGACGCTCGAGCGAGCCGCGCGCGAGGGCTGGTCCGACGCTCGGCTTGCCGACGCGCTGGAGGTTGCCGTCGACGCCGTCCCCGAGTGGCGGATGAGATTCGAGCGGGCGCTCGCCATCGTCGACGCGGTAGACGCCGCGGCCGCGTTCCGCAACGGGGTGCGCTTCTCGATTGAGGATGCGCTCGCGGAGGGGCTGGACAGCGCCGAGAGCATCGAGCAGCTGGTCACGCAGGTCTGCTATCGGGCGGCCGATCTGGCGTTCCTCCTGGATCTGGAGGGCAACACCCTCTCGGAGTACTCGCAGGCGCTCCGCGAGATTCCGCTCGGGCAAGGCGAAGACGAGCCGTAGCGCTCGCGCGTGTTCGACGCGTCTCCGCCTCACGGGCGTCGACCGCCCGCCCGAGCGCGTGCGCCGAATGCTCGGGTGGTGTCTTCGGGGCCCCGTCGGACGTCGCCGCAGGCGTGAAATCGGATGCGGTATTCACGTGCTCCGCCGTACCGACGCCGCCCGTGGGAGCGCGGACGAACCACGACCGGACCGGTGCTGCGAGCGCCGGGGCCGGTGCCGCGGCCCCCAACCGCGCACTCCCGCTCGGTCCAACGAGGGACGAACAGCGCAAGCCGCCACCGCCCTTGTTCGAGGCTCCGATACTGTCTGCCGGCCCCCAGCTTCGCTCACCCGTGATTCGGAAGGCTCCCGGTGAAGGTCTTCATCAGCCACTCGTGGAAGAACAAGACGCCCGCCCAGTTGATCGCGGACGCGCTCGCGGACTCGGCGGAGGTCTGGCTCGACATCCAGCAGCTGAAGCCGGGCGATCGCATCCAGGCAACGATCGACGGGGCGCTCGGCGAGATGGACGCGGTCGTCGTGCTGTGGTCGCGCGACGCCGCGCAGTCCGACGGCGTGGATGCCGAGCTGCGCACGACCGTCCGGCTCGAGAAGAAGCTGCTGCCGGTGCTGCTGGACGACACGCCGGTCGAGGGCCATCCGGCGCTCGCCGGGCTGTACGGCATCAACCTCGACGCGGCGGATCCGAAGGGCGGCATCTTCCGCGTGCAGGCGGCGCTCGTGCGCATCATGGCCGGCGCGCTCGACCTCGATGCGACTGATGCGCTGAACGCGCTCACGTCGTTCGAGGGCTTCTACCAGTACGTCCAGGAGTACCGGAACCGAAAGGACATCGGCGGCCCCTCCGGGACAGCCGAGGACGCCGCGCAGTGGGCGCTGCGCTCGATGGAGCAGACGAACAGGGCCTACCAGTCGTTGTCCGACCTGCGCGACCAGGTCGGGCTCACGCTCCAGTTCATGCAGGACACGCTCGCGCGGGTCGAGGCAGCCGGCGACGACCGGGCAGCAATCCAGTCGATCCTCGATGAGGTGATCCTGCACCCGAAGAGCCAGACGAAGGACTTCCAGGTGCTCGTCACCTTCGTGCAGGGCAAGCTCGCCAGCCTCGCGCCGGCGACGCCACCCGTCCCGCCGCCGCGAGACGGCGTCGCGATCGCGGACGCGCTCACCGAGCGCATGGAGCGGTCGGCGCCGCCTGTCCCGGAGGGGCCGCACACGCAGCCCCACGCGCCCGAGTCACCCGACGCAGAGGACGCGAGCCCCGGGCTCGCGCTCGTGGAGGCGTACATCCGCAGCGCGCCGGACAGCCTGCGGGCGTTCGCCGCGCTCGCCGCGGCGTCACAGTCGCCGACGCTCCAGTGGGTGGCGAGCGAGCTGGACGCCTACCTCACGCACCCCGACGACCTCGTCCCCGATGACCAGAACGGCCTGCTCGGCTTCATCGACGACGCGTGGCTGATCCACAACACGATCTATCGCTGCGTGGAAGCGGGCTTCTTCGCGCCGGAGGCGATCGGCGCCGACTGGAACGCGATCGTGCAGGCGGACGCGCTCGTCGTGAGCGTGCTCGCCGCGCCGATTCGCGGCGCGCTCGAGCAGCTGCTGATGCAGTACATGCAGGTGATCGCGAACGAGCTGGCGGGCTATGCGCCGCAGTTCGCGGCGCAGACGGCGGCCAACTCGTACGCGGCGTTCATGGGCGAAGGCGCGGCCGTCGGCGCGACGCCGTCGGGCGGCGACACCGGGACGATCGACGACGTCGTGTTCTCGATCGGCGGGAAGATGGTCTACTACGGCGGCTCGTAGCGGCCGGCCCGCAATGTGAGCCGAGGTCGAGATCGTCGACTACCACTGAGTGCCAGGAGCGGACACTGACATCGACGAAGATCGCGCCGATACACCCCGGAGAGGTGCTGCTCGGGGAGTTCCTCGACCCGATGGAGATCAGCCAGTACCGACTGGCGAAAGACATCTCGGTGCCGCCGAGGCGCATCAACGAAATCGTCCACGGGAAGCGCGGGATCTCGGCCGACACCGCGCTGCGCCTTGCGCGCTACTTCGGCATGTCGGAGCGCTTCTGGCTGAACCTGCAAACGCACTACGACCTCGAAGTCGAGAAGGACCGCCTCGGCGACCGGCTTGATCGCGAGGTTGTCACCCTGCCTCGTAAGGGCCGCGCCCGGTGACGTCTTCACCACGGCCGATGCTCAACGCACTGAACCTCGTCGTGCGCGACATGGAGGCCGCGCTCGCGTTCTACCGGCTGCTCGGCCTCGAGATCCCCGACGCCGCCGTCTGGTCGACGGCGACCGGTGTGCACCACGTCACGGTGCGCATGCCGGGCGGCTGGGAGCTCGAGCTCGACAGCCCTGCGCTCGCCCGCGCGTACAACGCCGGCTGGCAGCCGCCCGCCGGCGCGCGCGGCGGGATCGTGATCGGCTTCGCGGTCGCGACGCGGGACGCCGTCGACGACTGCTTCGCGCGCATGACCGCAGCGGGCCACGGCGCCACGCAGCCGCCCTACGATGCGTTCTGGGGAGCGCGCTACGCCGTGATCGTCGACCCCGACGGCAATCACGTAGGCGTGATGAGCCCGGTGGACTCGGAGCGCATGGGGGCACCACCGGCGCTGTGAATGCGCATCGGCCGCGCGTCGTCGCGTGTGCGAGCGAGGAGCGAGTCGTGAGACGGCTCCGCCGCGCCCGCGCCCCCGGCTACCGGTTGCGCTGCTCCTCGCGGTAGCGCTCGAGCGCGTCCGCGATCGCGGGGTGCTTGAGCGCGAGGATCTCGGCGGCGAAGACGGCGGCGTTGCGGGCGCCCCAGGC
>JBBDXH010000234.1:9671-11544 GCA_040902395.1 Dehalococcoidia bacterium | reverse complement strand
GGGCAACCGGGCGGGTCGTGGCGTTGGTGGCCGCCCCGGGCAGCCCCCTGCCGACAGGCCGGCGGGCTAGGAGCCGACCCGCGGCACCTTGACGGGCTTGAGCGGCGGCAACTGCACCCCGCGGCCCCCGCGCAGCTCGACGATGCCGGCCACCTGGTGGGCGACGCGGATGTCATGCGTGAACGCGCGCACGTCGACGCCGCGGTGCGGCGAGCCGCACGTGAGGATGCGGTCGAGCGCGCGCTGGAGGAGCGCGCGGGCGCCGTGGGCGTTGCCCCTGAGGTAGTGCGTGTAGCCCGCGCCGAGCTGGGCGAAGCCCTTGAAGAACTGCTCCTCGTCGGTGCCCTTCGCCTGCATCCAGCACGTCTCCCAGGCCTCGTGCGCAGCGAAGTAGTTGCCGGCGTCGAAGTACCCGATGGCCAGCGCGTGATTCTGCTCGAGCGTGTTCGCGTCGAAGTCGGGCAGCGCGAGCTGGTTCGCGGACCCCGCGGGGAGCGGTCGCCCGAGCTCGTCGCGCGGACGGAACGGCTTCGGGGTAGGGGTAGGGGCGGCGGGTGCGTTGTCGTCGGGCATGGGTTCGAGGGTAACGCAGGCGCGCCGGCGCGAACCTGCTACCGTCCGCACGTTGCGGCCCACGTCCGGCCGCGCGGGGCGGACGCGACGGAGCGGGGATGCGCGAACGCGACCGTCTTCGCCCCCCAGGTGGTGGACCGCGAGCCCTGGTAGCGCCCGCGGGCGAGGGGCGGATGCGTGCAGGCGGCGAGGGGAGTCCGAACGTGGCTGGAGAGCAGCAATCCCAGAGCTTCTTCGACCGCTGGGTCATGCGCCCGCTCCGCGCGGTCGGCCGCGCGATCGCGGCTGTGGGACGCTGGCTCTGCCGCTACGCCTACATCGTCGGCATCATCGTGATGATCGTGGGGATCGGTATCGCCGTCCTCACGAGCTGGACGATCCTCGGGTTCGGTGCCGGCGTCGTCGTTTTCGTGATCGGCTTCGTGCTCTTCGTCGCGGGAATCATCTGCCGCTACGTTTGACCCGGACCCCCAGGACCGGGACCGTCGCGCCGCCGCGCGGCTGCCGCGTCGGCAAGGCGCCTGCGCCCGCCCGACGCCCGTCCGGCAATCTGCGTCCCCGGCCCGTGACCGGCCGGCGACCACCGTCCCGAGCGTGGCGTTGAAGCGCTCGAACACCTCATCGGTCGTCCACACGGGGCCGAGGAGAAGACCCGCGCCTCGACGAACGGGATCGTGAAGACGCCGATCTCGTTGCCGGGGACCAGGAAGTCGCAGCCGCGGTCAGGACGCGGGCACGAGTTGCGCGAGGTAGATCATCGCTTTCGCGAGCGGAGCGGCGCGGGCGTATCGCTCGGACTCGTACGGCTCGAAGGTGGCGAGTCGGAGGCCGGTGCCTTCGAGCAGGAGCCGGAGATCCGCCGGCGAGTAGCAGCGGATGACCTGCGTCACAGCCTCGTCCTCGTGGTCGGGCGGCCACTGGCGGTAGCGCAGCGCGCACGCGTCGCCGTCGAATTCGAAGCGACCGCGCAGACCGGCAAACTCGTCCTCTTCGCCGGCCCGGGCCGCCCAGTACCACGGGGTCATGACATCGACTAATGCGCAACCGTCCGGCTCGAGCCAGCCGGCGATGCGCCGGAGCAGCCGGCGCTGATCGTCGTCGGTGCCGATGCCGAAGCCGTCGAAGTAGCAGACGACGTCGAAGCGCTCATCGAGCGGCAGCTCGTAGAAATCGCCTTCGAGCGCCCGCAGCGAGCCGAAGCGCACGGCTTCGGCCCAGCGGCGGATGCTCGCGGCTGCCTGCGGGATCCATTCGACGGCCGTGACGCGGTGGCCGCGCGCCGCGCGCGCGGCGGCCCGGT
>JBBDXH010000234.1:0-9661 GCA_040902395.1 Dehalococcoidia bacterium | reverse complement strand
GGCTGGGCGTGGGGGGCGGCCGTGTAGCCGCCGCCTGCGCCGAGCTCGAGCACGGCGTGCGGGCCGGCGCCCGCCAGCCGCGCGAGCGCGTCCGCACGGCGCCATTGCGCAGCGCCGATGTCGTCGACCGTGACGTCCCCGGTGTAGAAGTCGCGCGCGGCGAGCCAGTCGATCAGCGTCTGGTAGACGGCGCGCGTGTCGTCCAGGGCAGCCACCCCTCGTCGCTGCCGGCGCCACACCGATCGGCAGCGCCCCGTTTCATTGCTCGCCAGATCAGGGCCAGCCTAGACTCGCCCCATGAGAATGTCGCGGCTCTTCGGACGCACCCTGCGCGAGGCACCCGGTGACGCCGAAACGGCCGGTCACGCGCTGCTGCTGCGCGGCAGCTTCATCGATCAGCTCATGTCCGGCGTCTACTCGTACCTGCCGCTGGGCTGGCGCGTCGAGCGCAAGGTCGAGCACATCATCCGCGAGGAGATGGACGCCGCCGGCGCCCAGGAGGTCCACCTCCCGGTGATCCAGCCGATCGAGCTGTGGGAGAAGACGGGCCGCAAGCGGGTGATGGGCGACGTGCTCTTCCAGCTCGTCGACCGTCGCGAACGCGCGCTCGCGCTCGGACCGACGCATGAGGAGGTGATCACGCAGCTCTTCGATCGCCACTCGTCCTCGTACCGCGACCTGCCGGTGACGCTCTATCAGATCCAGACGAAGTTCCGGGACGAGGCGCGACCGCGCGGCGGGCTCGTGCGCGTACGCGAGTTCACGATGAAGGACGCCTACTCCTTCGACCTCGACGACGACGGCCTCGACGCCTCGTACGACGCGATGTTCCGCGCGTACCACCGCATCTTCGCGCGCTGCGGCGTGCCGGTGGTCGCGGTCGAGGCCGACTCCGGTGCGATCGGCGGCAAGGGCTCGCAGGAGTTCGTCTTCCTCACCGAGATCGGTGAGGACACGATCGTCATGTGTGACGCGTGCGGCTACGCGGCCAACGCCGAGAAGGCGGAGTTCGTGCGCCCGCAGGCGGAGCAGGAGAGCGAACTGCCGCTCGAGCCGATCTCCACGCCGGGCATGACGAGCATCGATGACCTCGCGCGTTTCCTCGACATCCCGGCCGCGCGCACGGCGAAAGCCGTGTTCTTCATGGCGACCATGAAGGACGGCACGAACCTCCCCGTGTTCGCGGTGGTGCGCGGTGACCTCGACGTGAACGAAGTCAAGCTCATGAACGCCGTGGGCGCCGCGGCCGTGCGCCCGATGCTCGACGGGGAGGTCGCGCAGCACGGCCTCGTCGCCGGCTACGCCTCGCCGATCGACGCACCGCCGCTGGTGCAGATCGTGGCCGACCGCTCGATCCCGGAGTCGCCGAACCTCGTGGCCGGCGCGAACCGGATCGATGCGCATCTGCGCAACGTGAACTACGGCCGCGACTGGACGGCGAAGACGGTCGCCGACATCGCCCTCGCGCAGCCGGGCCACCGCTGTCCACGGTGCGAGGGCGGCACGCTCCAGACGGCGCGTGGCATCGAGATGGGGCACGTCTTCCGGCTGAACGACACGTACACGCGGCCGATGGAGGTGAGCGTGCTCGGCGCCGACGGCAAGCCCGTGACGCCGACCATGGGCTGCTACGGCATCGGGCTCGGGCGCATCGTCGCGGCCGCGATCGAGCAGCATCACGACGACAAGGGCGCCGCCTGGCCGGCGTCGATCGCGCCGTACGCGGTGCACCTCGTGGGCCTCGGCCTCGACCGCGACGACGACGTGCGTGCCGACGCCGACCGCCTCTACGACGAGCTGACGGGCGCCGGCCTGGAGGTGCTCTTCGACGACCGCGCCGAGTCGCCGGGCGTGAAGTTCAACGACGCCGACCTGCTCGGCATGCCGATCCGCCTGACGGTGTCGAGCCGCAACCACAAGGCGGGCGTCGTGGAGCTCCAGCTGCGCGACGGCGGCCGCCCGGCCGAGCCGGTCGCACGCGCGGGCGCGGTCGCGCATGTGCGCGCGCTGCGCGACGAGCTCGTCGACGCGCTACGGCCGGCGTGAGCGGGCGCGTCGCCAGAGGCGGAGCACCCACGCCCACTCTCGCCCGAAGTGCTCGCGGTCGCGTTCGTCGCCCCTCTCGTTGACGCAAGCGGCACCCGAGAGGGTGCCGCGCGCGCGAACCGCCGGAGCCCCACGAGCCCGCGCACGCGGGCTCCACTCGCCACCCGTTCGTCTCGAGCGGAACGAGGGGCGGTGAGGCGTCCGTCGGCGGGCACTACCGCCGCCGCGCACACCGAACCGGGACAGAACCACCGCGACGATCGCCGCGCGCGTCCCTCGTTTCACTCGGGACGAACGGCAGAGCGCCCCCTCGAGCCACGACTGCGTGCTGCATCATCGCGCCCGGCCTGCGGCCGGATTGGGGCGACCGGTCACCGTCCGCCCGACTGTCCGTCGACTCACTCGGGGCGGACGGGCGGTCGCGCACCGCCGGCGTCGCCGCACGGCTCGTCGTCCGGTCCAAGCGCTTCGCTGCGGGCAGCGCCCGCTTCCTCCCTCTCGGCGTTCGCCTCACCCTCGCCATGCTCGGCGCCTGCTGCCCCGTGCTCGCTCATACCGCCGTCTTCCATGGTGAGTCCCAGACCAGTCCGATGCTGCAGCAGTCGCGGTGGATGTGCGCCCACGCGAAGAACTCCGCGATGCTGTGCACGCCGGCAAGGCGATAGATGTTCTCGACGTGCCAGTAGATCGTGCGCACGCCGAGGCCGAGCCGGAAGGCGATCTGCTGCGGGGAGGTCCCGCGAAGCATGCGCCCGATCACCTCGCGCTGCCGGGGCGTGAACTCCCAGATCTCGCGGTGACCGTCCGGTGGTGGCATCGCCGTCGCTCCTTCGCTACCAACCGCCTTCTTCGCGGCCGGAGCGTAGGGATGCGCTCTCGCCGCGCTCTCGCCGGTGGGTACCGTGGGGCGGCGCCCCCGCTGATCTGCTCGCGCTCCCTGTTCACGTCTCGGCGACCGGTGCTATTATTCGTCGCAGTCACCTCGCCTCCCTCCAGAGACGTGGGCGCGCAGCCCACGTTTTTTGTTGGTCGGACCGGGCGACATATCCCACCGGCACGCTCAGGCAGGAATCGATGAAGAACGAGTTCGTCACCGCCATCGCGCAGTTGTCGGCCGAGAAGAACCTCAACGCCAACACCGTCTTCGAGGCCGTTGAGGCCGCCATGGCCTCCGCCTTCAAGAAGGACGAGCTGCAGTACGCCGAGATCGAAGTCAAGATCGACCGCGACAGCGGCGACATCCATGCGTGGCGCCTGTACACGGTCATGGACGACGACGCGATCGAGGATGACGAGATCCAGGTGTCGCCCGAACGTGCGGCGGAGATGGGTCACGCCGGCGCGGCGATCGATGATGTGATCCGCGAGCCGCTCGCGGAGAACCCGAACGCCGGCCGCATCGCCGCGCAGACCGCGAAGCAGGTCGTGCTCCAGCGCCTGCGCGAAGCCGAGCGCGAGTCCGTCTTCGAGGACTTCACCGGCAAGGAAGGCGAGCTCGTCTCCGGCACGGTGCTGCGCGTTGAGGGTGGACGGCGGCAGGTCATCCTCGACCTCGGCCGGACCGAGGCCGTGCTTCCGGCGGCGGAGCAGGTGCGTCCCGAGCACTATCGCGTGGGCCAGCGCCTGCGCGTCTACGTGAAGGAGGTCTACAAGGCCTCCAAGGGACCGCAGGTCGTGGTCTCGCGCGCGAACCCGGCGCTGATCAAGCGCCTGTTCGAGCTCGAGGTGCCCGAGATCTCGCGCGGCGCGGTGGAGATCATGGGCATCGCGCGCGAGCCGGGCTATCGCGCGAAGGTGGCGGTGATCTCGCGCCAGCACGGCATCGACCCGATCGGTGCGACCGTGGGCGTGCGCGGCTCACGCATCCAGAACCTCGTGAACGAGCTCGGCGGCGAGCGTATCGACCTGATCCGCTGGGACCCGAACGAGGCCGCGTTCGTGGCGAACTCGCTCAGCCCGGCCGAGGTCGTTTCGATCCGGCTCGACGGCGACACACACACGGCGTTCGTGGCCGTGCCCGACAAGCAGCTCAGCCTGGCCATCGGCAAGGAAGGCCAGAACGCCCGGCTCGCCGCGAAGCTCACCGGCTGGCGGATCGACATCCGGCCCGAGAGCGCGCTGATGAAGGCGGGCGAGGACCTGTACCAGCCGCCCGAGCCGAACATGGAGGCGATTCCGCTGCGCGAGCAGCCGGGGCTCGTCGCCGCGGCAACGCTCGAACTGCCGGACGAGGTCGCGCCGTCGATCTCCGCGTACGGCCGGCCGGGGCTCCCGGGCGAACGGCGGACGCTGCCGCCCCCGCAGGCGCCGACGCCCGCGCCGGCCCGACCGGCGGAAGAAGAGGTCCGGCTCACGCCTGAGCTCGAGGTCATCGCCGAGCTGATCGAGAGCGAGGAGGCCGCGGCCGCGGCTCAGGACGTGGCGCCGGCCCGCGTACGCGAGGAACGGGGCGCACCCACGCCCGGCGGGCTCCGCTTCGCCGAAGAGATCCGCGACCTGCGGCCGGACGAGGACGAGGACGAGGCCGCGGGCCGCGGGCCGCGCCGGCGCCGGCGCGGTACGCCGGGCGCCGCCCGCCGCGAGGCGCCGCCGGCGCGCCCGGTGCGGGCCGCGCGCAAGTTCGAGCTGGACATCGACGAGGAGGAGATCGAGGCGGCCCTCAAGGGCGAGGACTTCCTCGAAGACGATGAGGCCGAAGAGGGCGACGAGGGCGACGACGAGTAGGCACGCAGCGCCGCGCTTGGCGACGTCCCCGCACGACACGGGCGCCGCTCGCCCGGACCCGCCGGACGAGCGGCGGCGAGGTGAGGCGAGCGTGAAGGCGCGACACCGGCCGGAGCGCACCTGCGTGGCGTGTCGCGAGGCCCGCGATCAACGCGAGCTCGTCAGGCTCGCGTACGGCGACGAGGGGCTGATCGTTGACGAGCGCCGCCGCGCACCGGGCCGCGGCGCCTACCTCTGCCGGCGCGGCGCGTGCTGGGAACGGGCCCGCGTCACCTCACAGGCAAAGGGCGGCGGCCCACTGGGCCACGCCCTGCGCGTCACCATCAATGCAGACGACCGCGCGGTCCTCGAGGCCTACGAGCGCGGATTCATCGAAGATGCCGGCGGTCCCGGGCGAGTCATTCGCCCCGAGGCCGCGGCGGCATCCCGAGGGGAGAGCGGAACGGCATGACGACTTCCAATCAGCAGACCACGGCGCAGCCCGTGCGCATCCCCCCCGCGATCGTCGTCAGCGACCTCGCATCGCTCCTCGGCGTCACGGCCATCGACGTGATCAAAGAGCTGATGAAGAACGGCGTGATGGCCACCATCAACCAGGTCGTGGACTTCGACACGGCCGCCGTCGTCGCCACCGACCTCGGCTACGAGCCGGAGGAAGAGGCGTCCGAGCCCCCGACGGCCGAACCGGCTACGGCCGACGAATCGACCTCGCTGCGCGTGCAAGACGAGGAGAGCGCCGACCGCATCGCACGCCCGCCCGTCGTCACCGTGCTCGGCCATGTGGACCACGGGAAAACCACGCTGCTCGACACGATCCGCCGCACCCGCGTGACCGAGGGCGAGGCCGGCGGCATCACGCAGCACATCGGCGCCTACCAGACGACGGCGCCGGACGGCCGCGTCATCACCTTCATCGACACGCCCGGCCACGAGGCGTTCACGCAGATGCGCGCGCGCGGCGCGCGCGTCACCGACGTCGCGATCGTCGTCGTCGCCGCCGACGACGGCGTCATGCCCCAGACGCGCGAGGCGATCAATCACGTGCGCGCCGCAGGCGTGCCGCTCGTCATCGCGCTCAACAAGATCGACGCGAACAACGCGAACCCCGACCGCGTGAAGCAACAGCTCATGGAGGTCGGCCTCGTCCCCGAGGAGTACGGCGGAGACCAGATCGTTGTGCCCGTCTCCGCGCTCAAGGGCGAGGGCATCGACACCCTGCTCGAGAACGTGCTCGCGGTCGCGGATCTCCAGGATCTCAAGGCGAACCCGAAGCGCGACGCCGTCGGCGTGGTGCTCGAGGCCGCCACCGATCGCAACCGCGGCGTGGTCGCGACCGTGCTGGTGCAGACCGGGACGCTCCGCCAGGGCGACGCGATCCTCTCCGGCCTCGCGTTCGGTCGCGTCAAGGCGATGACCGACGCCGACGGCAAGCGCCTCAAGGAGGTCGGGCCATCGACGCCGGCGGAGATCCTCGGGCTGACCGAGGTTCCGCTCGCCGGCGAGCGCTTCGTCGTGATGCCGTCGGACAAGGAGGCCCGCGCGGAGGCCGAGCGTCGGCGCCGTGCCATCGCCGGCGGCGACGACGGGCGCTCGGCGGTCACGCTCGACTCGCTCTTCGGGGAGATTCACAAGGGCAACGTGCAGGACTTCAACCTCGTGTTGAAGGCCGACGTGCAGGGCTCGATCGACCCGCTCGTCGAGACGCTCGAGGACCTGAGCGTCGACGAGGTCAACGTGAAGGTGATCCACGCGTCCGTCGGTTCCATTACCGAGTCCGACGTCCAGCTCGCGGTCGCATCGAAGGGCGTGATCATCGGCTTCAACATCTCGCCGGAGCCCGGCGCGAAGCGGCTCGCCGACCACGAGGGCGTCGAGATTCGCGAGTACCGCGTGATCTACGACATCGTGGACGACGTCGAAGCAGCGGTGAAGGGCATGCTCGCCCCGGTCTTCGAGGAGCGCCAGGACGCCACGATCGAGGTCAGGCAGGTCTTCCGCCTGGGACGCCGCAATGCGATCGCCGGCTCCTACGTGCGCGAGGGCACGGCGCGCCGCGGTCAGCGCGCGCGCGTCTTCCGCGGCGGCCAGCTCGTGCACGAGGGCGAGCTCGACAGCCTGAAGCGCCTGAAGGACGACGTGCGCGAGGTCGCCTCCGGCTTCGAGTGCGGCATTCAGCTGACCGGCTTCGAGGACTTCCAGGAGGGCGACGAGATCCACACTTTCCACATGGAACAGGTGCGCTAGCTCCGCGCTGCGCGCACCGCCGACCACTGCACCGCGCGGCTCCGCACCCGCGGGCCGCGCCGGAGCGACCGGCGGTCACCCCGAGGGCTCACCATGACCAGGCGCACGGAGAAGGTCGGAGACACGATCCAGCGGGTGCTCGCGGATCTGCTCGAGCGCAAGGTGAAGCACCCGGCGCTCGAAGACGTGATGCTCTCGATCACGATGGTGAGCGTGTCGCCCGACCTCACGTCGGCACGCGTGCACGTGAGCCTGCTCGGGGTGGACGAGGAGCGCGCAGAGGAGGTCCTGGCCGCGCTCGAGCGCACCGAGCCGTTCTTCCATCGCGAGATGGTGCACCAGCTCCGCATGCGCCGCGTGCCGCGCCTGCGCTTCCTGCGCGACCGCTCGATCGAGGAGGGCGACCGCATGACCACGCTCATGCGTGAGGTCGCCCGTTCCGAGGGCCGCGATCTCTAACCGCCGGGAGTCAGCTCTGCGCGCGACCCCGCCTCCGATGCTGCCCTCCGCGCGTGTCCGACCGGGCGCGGTCGCTGCGTGAACCTGCGAGGCTTCATCAACCTCGATAAGCCGCTCGGGATCACGTCGTTCGACGCCGTGCAGCGCATCCGCCGCGCCTCGCGCGTGCGCCGCGTGGGACACGCAGGCACGCTCGACCCGAACGCCACCGGCGTGCTTCCGATCGCCATCGGCGAAGCCACGCGCTTCGTCGATGAGCTCGTGCTCGCGCGCAAGCGCTACCACGGCGTGATCGCGCTCGGCGTGGCCACCGACACGTACGACGTCGACGGCTCCGTGACGGCAGAGCGCGATGCCTCCGCCGTGACGGCAGAGGCCGTCACGCACGCGCTCGCGGCCTTCCGCGGCACGATCGCGCAGACGCCTCCGGCGTATAGCGCCGTCAAGCGCGGCGGGGAACCGGCATACCGGGCCGCGCGGCGCGGCGAGCCGCACGAGCTCGCGCCGCGCGCGGTGACGGTTCACGCACTGACGTGCGCGGGCATCGCCGGCGAGGGCACGCCGCGCCCGTGCGTGACCGTGGACATCGAGTGCGGGAAGGGGTTTTACGTGCGCTCGCTCGCGCACGAGCTGGGCGCGGCGCTCGGCGTCGGCGCGCACCTCGCGGCGCTCACGCGGACCGCGGTGGGCCCCTTCACGCTCGCCGACGCCACGCCCCTTGCCCTGGCCGAGCGCCTGCTCGAAGCCGGCGCGTGGGAGACGCTCGTGCAGGCGCCGGACGCGGTGCTCGCGAACCGGCCCGCGCTCGTGCTCGGCCGCCTCCAGGCGTCCGCCGTCCGCCAGGGGCGCGATGTCGTCGCCATGCCCGCGCCCGGCTTCCGCCCGCGCGCCCGCATCGAAACCGTGCGCGCGTACGGGCCTGAGGGCGACCTGATCGCGCTCATGACACCGGGCCCCACGATCGGCACGTGGCACCCCTTCCGGGTGCTCCCCCATGCCGACGGACCCTCGCCGATCGAGACTGTGTCTCAACGTCGAGTCTGAATCAGCGTTGACACGGGTCACAGGCGAGGGTACGAGTGAAGGCCTAATAGATGGCGGTCCCGGTTCGAGCCCAGCCTCGAATCGCCGGACGGGACCGCATCGCGCATGTGCCGTCGACTGGCGACCGCGCCGGCAGCGGCGCCGAGGAGGTTCTATGGAGGCCTATTGCCTGAAGTGTCGCGAGAAGCGCGAGATGGCGAATGCCGAGCCGATCACGATGAAGAACGGCAAGCCGGCTACCCAGGGCAAGTGCCCCGTCTGCGGCACGAAGATGTTCAAGATCGGGAAGACCCCCGCGCACACCTAGACTGACTCCCCTCGCACCAGACCGGCACTGCCGCCCATCGGGCGGCAGCGCTGTTTCCGGCGCGCGTTCCGGAGCAGCCGGCCGGCCCGTGCGTTGGCCCTCAGCGCGGGTCGGTGGGGGCGTCCGGCGCGTCGCCGGCACCACCGGCAGAGGCGCGGGCGGCAAGTCCGAGAAACGCCTTCGCCCGAGGATCCGCGGGCCCGCGCCCACGGCGCACGGCCACGAGCATGCGCGAGGCGACGGCCTCGAGGCGGTAGCGCTCGAGGCGAGGCTCCGCGGATTCGGCGACGGCCTCGGGGAGCACGCTCCAGCCCAGTCCGAGCACGACCATCTGCCTGAGGATCTCCGGGTTGCTGCTCTCGAGCGCGACGCGAACGCGCAGCCCCGCGCGCGACAGCCCGGCGTCAATCAGGGCGCGGGTTTGCGAGTTGGACGGGTACAGCACCCAGCTCCCGTCCTCGGGCCGCTCCGCGACGCCGCGGGGTGCGTAGATGTACAGCGGCTCGCGGAGCACGGGCACCGCCTCGTACCGGGCCTCGAGCGGCCCCACCACGAACGCCAGGTCGAGGTCGTACGCATCCAGCCGCACGAGCAACGCCGCGCTCGTATCCACGACCACCCGGAGATCGACCGCGGGGTACTCCGCGCGGAAGCGCCGGATGGTCTCCGGGAGCACGTACAGGCTCGCTGCATCGATCATGCCCACGCGCAGCGTGCCGGCCTCGCCGCGCCGGTGCTCGGCGAGCCAGGCCTGCAGCTCCGACGCTCGGCCGAGCACCTCGTTCGCGAAGCGCGCCACCTCCCGGCCGGCGTCCGTGAGCACGCGCCGGCGACCGT
>JBBDXH010000233.1:0-11546 GCA_040902395.1 Dehalococcoidia bacterium | reverse complement strand
GTCGTGCAGCAGCACGACGTGGCCATCCGCGGTGGCGCGCACGTCGATCTCGACGCCGTCCGCGCCGTCGCGGATCGCGGCGTCCACGCCGGCGAGGGTGTTCTCGGGCATCGTCCCCATGTTCGTGCGATGTGAGATCACGAGCGGACGCCGCGCGGAGGTCACCGCTGCTCCCGCCCGACCGTCACGCCCGTGACCGCGGGGTCGATGCACGCTCGACGAGGTCGCTGCGTCACGCCGCTATTCGTTGTCGTCGAGCTGTCGCTTGAGGAATTGCTCGAGGTCGCTGAGCAGATCCTCGGTCGGAGGCAACTCGCCGCGCGGGCGGTCGGGGGGAGTTGGCGTCGCCGGTTCGTTCGCGTCGTACTGCTCTTCGAGCTGGCGGACGTAGCCGGAAGCCTCAGTCGATTCCTCCATCACCTCGCGCACCTTCTCGTCGAACGCGGTGAGTTGCGAACGCAAGGCGTCGAGCGAGGTCCTGGTCCCGAAGCCGCGGTCGATCAGTTGCAGCAGCGAGATGCCGATGCTCGGATTGGGCCCAATCGTGAGGTAGTGCGGCGCCATGGCCCAGAGGCTCGCGTTCTTCCAGCCCTGCGCTCGCAGATGCAGATTGAGCACGCCGACGATGCCGGTCTGCCCCTGGTAGCGGGAGGACGGCGCGTCCAGACCGAACAGGCGCTCGAACTCCGAATGCGACGCCGACAGCGTGACGGGCAGCGGTCGGGTGTGCGGGACGCCGGCCGGCTGTGCGCCGAGCGTGATGCTCGTCGTAGAGCCCACCGCGCGGAGCACCTCGTCGATCGCGCCCGTGAACGTCTTCCACCGCAGGTGCGGCTCGATTCCGGTCAGCAGCACGAAGTCGCGATCGGCGCCCGGTGGGCTCGCGACGAAGAAGCGATTGCGCGGCCAGTCGAGCACGCGCTCGTCGCCCTCGAGTCGCGTGTGGGGGCGCTGCACGGTGAAGTCGTAGAACGGCTCGGGGTCGATGTCGGCGAGCGGCTGTCCGTGCCACTCGTTCGCGAGGACGTCGATGGCGGCAGCGGCCGCGCCGGTGGTGTCGGTGAAGCCGACGAAGGCGGCGAGGAGCACCGGATCGCGCAGCTTGCGGAACTCGCCGAGCGGGCGCAGTGCCTCGTGCAAGATCGGCCCCCCTCAGGCGCGCCGCGCCGCCGCGCCGGCGTGGCGGGTGGCGGGCCGCGGCTTCCGCCGGGAAGCTCCGGTGACGCGCTCGCGAGTCGTGACTGCCGGTCCGACCTCGCCGGTCGCTGCGAGGCGACGGCGATTGGCTCCGCCCCGGAGCAGGGCGCCTCGGCGTGACCGCAGTGTAGTGCAGGTCACTCGGGGGATCATGGCAACGCGCGGGAGCGGCTCGGCACGCGGTGCGGGCCGCGCGCCGGCGGTCGGTCGGGCCGAACTCGAGTTCCGCGCGGGTGAGGTCGTGGAGGCGACGGCGGGTGGGATCCATCCGACTGAATGTCAGGGGTTCTGGTGGGGAGACACGACGTGCCTGCCGCCGACGCCGGTCACGGGAGATCGCGAGCGACGCGCCGTCCGGCGACCAGGCGAGCTCGCCGACGTAGCCACCGAGGACCTCGTGCCGATCGATGGACCAGGCGCGCGTCCCGATGACGTTCAGCGTCCAGGGCGCACCTGCGATGCTGCCAACCGCCACCCGGCTGGAGTCGGGCGACCACGCCACGACAAGCGGGACGCCTTCGATGGCGGCGGCGAGCACCTTCGCGCCTCGGAGCCGGGTCGGACGATCAGCGAGGGCGAGGCTGAAGCGCAGCTCGCCGCCGGAAGTGACATCGAGCCGCATTCCGTGCTGATCGCGTTCCACGGTTGCCGCGAAGCGGCCATCGGGCGACGGGTACGCTTCCGTCCCTGAGCGTGCGATCGCCCGTTCGGGCATCTGATGCGCCCATCGGTGCTGCCTCGTAATTGCTCAATGAACTGGGGCCAGCTCTCGATCGGTTTCTTTGCGCTTTCCTTGCATGTGTCCGCGTCTATCGCTGATAGGGTGGTTCGGTGCGGGTGTGAAGGTCGTGTCATGTTCCCTGCCCTCCGCCGCCCTCCTGGGGGACATGTCGTCCTGCTTGGTGCCCTCGCGCTGGCAGTCACGCTCGCGGCGTCCTCGACCGCTTACGCCCAGGTGCCCCGAGTGCTTACCGGTGCGATGCCCTCGGCGGGTGGGTTTGCTCTCGTCGCGTGGAGCGGCGGAAAGGTCGAGGAGGTTCGCCCGGCGGCCGCGGCTGCCGGATGCGACGCGACCTCGGTCTGGGTGAGTGAGGATGGCGAGCTGATCGGCTACGCCTTCGCTGCCCCGACGTTCGTCAACGCGGAATTCCTCGGCATCGCGGACGGGGGCGACCTGGCGCCGGACTCGCTGCTGGTGCTGGTCTGCCGCAGCGGCCCGACTTCCGTACCGACCGCATCGATGGCGCTCGAGGCACCAAACGTCGCCGACTACCTCCTTTCGAGCGCTGAGCTCGCCCAGTACGGCGCGGCGGTGAACAGCCGCGACGCAGGCCGCTACGACCAGGCGACGGCGCAGTTCGGCCAGCTGGCCGTGGGGGACAGCGTGTTGGCGCCGGTGGCGATGATGCGCGCCGGTCAGATGCTGGTCGCCGCCGACCGCGACGCCGAGGCCGTGGAGGCCTTTCGCCTGGCGCTGGACATGCGGGGGCTGCCGGGGCCGCTGGCGGTCGTCGCGCGCCTGGACGCCGCGAACGCGCTGCGAGCCCTCCACCGCGACGCCGAGGTGCTCAGTCTCGTCGCCGGGGTGACGCCGGGCGCCGGCGGCACTTCCTCCCAGGTCGCGCAGGCGCTCTGGCTGGAGGCGCAGGCGAAGCGCGATCTGCGCGACCCCGCCTGGACGAGCGACGCGCTCACCATCGTGTCGACGTATCCGTCCAGCGGCGACGCACCGCTGGCCCTGGATGCGCTTGAGCACCTCGGCGCCGCAGTGCCGGCGCTGCAGGCGGCCTACGTCCGCTACCGCCACGGCCAGAATGCGGCCGCCCTCGCCACCTATCAACGGGCAGCTGCCGGCTCGGACGCGGACGCCCCGGTCGCGTGGTTCTACCTCGGCGCGCTCGCGGAGCGGGCCGGAGATCGAGTCAATGCGATCGCCGCATACAACCGCTCGATCCAACTCGACCCCACCGGCGCGCTCGCCGACGACAGCTACTGGTGGGCAGCGCACGTGCTGAATGTCTCCGGTCAGCGTGCGCAGGCCGCGGACCACTGGGCGACGCTTGCCTCGCGTTTCCCGTCGTCGCCTTTCGCGCCGGACGCCGCTGTGCGTGCCGCACTCGTCCGCGCCGGCCTCAACGACTTCGATGCCGCTGCGGGCGTGCTGCGGACGATGCTGGACCAGAGCGCGGGTGCCTCGGCTGCTCGTGCGTCGCGGTGGCTGCGGGTCCTCGACCATGAGGCGGCGTCGCCGGCACAGTTCGACGCTCGGTCTATCTCGGCCATCCTGGAGGCGGCCGGGGACTCCGCGACCGCGCCGTTGCCGGCTGCGTCCCGGGCGGAGTGGGGCACCGACGGGTCCGCCGACTGGTCCCTGGCTGCCGCCTGGATGCGTGCGCGGTATGGTGCGGCCCCCGTCGGCGACGTCGCCGGCGCCGACACCGTGCGGATCGCGTTCGGACTTGCGCGGGCGGGCGAGGCCCTCGTCGCACGGACGCTTCTGTATGCGCACATCAACTCGCTGGCGGACCGGCCGTACGACCTGCTCACGCTCTCGCGGCTGGCGGCGCAGGCGGGACTCCATGATGTTTCGATCGCGGCGGCAAACCGCCTCGTAGCCGGCCTTTCGCCTGCGCAGCGGCTGCTGACCCCCTTCGCGATCGAGCAACTGATCTATCCCACCGCGTTCGCCACGGAGACGCTGGCGGCGGCACGGGCGGAGGGCATCCCGCCGCTGCTCCTCTCGGCCCTGGTGCGCCGGGAGTCCCTGTTCCAACCGACCGCCGGGTCGCCGGTCGGCGCGAGGGGGCTGGCGCAGATCATGCCGGCCACCGGCCGCGAGATTGCGGCATCGCTTGGCGTGCGCTGGGATCCCGCCATGTTGCTCGACCCGGCCACGTCGCTGCGCTTCGGTGCGCATTACCTTGCGACGCAGCTGGAGCGGTTCGATGGCGATGTGTGGAGATCGCTGGCTGCATACAACGGCGGCCCCGGGAACGCATCCAGGTGGTTTCGCGCGCAGATGTACCCGGGGGCCGATTGGTACATCGAAGCCGTCGACTATGCGGAGACACGGCTCTATCTGCGCGTGGTGATGGAGGAATACGCCTGGTACCGCTACCTGTACGCGGGCGCGGCGGCGCCGACGATGCACTGATCGCGATCGCATGTCGACCGGGCGGACCCGCCTACGAGCTGGCCGGCGGAGCTCGGTCGCGAGAGAGGAAGCGTTCGAGACGTCTGTTCGACCGCTCCCGGTACCGCGCTGCTTGCGGCCACCCTCGCGACCGTAGTGAGCGGCGCGGGACCGAGCGCCCTGGCGCGCCCTTCGGGTGTGGCGGCCTGTGTCCCTCAGGGGCGCCTGCGGATGAGCGGCGCGATCAGCCTCCGCATCTCTTCCGACGGCTCCATCGCGAGCGCCGTGGTGAGACGCTGGCGGAACTCCATGTAGCAGCGCGCTGCCTGAGCGCGGTTGCCCTCGGCCAGGTGGACCTCGATGAGCGTTCTGGCCGCGCTCTCGCGCAGGGGATCCGCGCGCAGGGCAGCGTAGGCTGCCGCGATCGCGTGCGCGTAACGGCGGTCGTCGGCGAGACGAGCGGCGTGCGCTTCGAGCGCGTGGAGGCAAACCTCCTGCAACCGGCCCCGCTCGAAGACCACCCAGTCGTCATCGCAATCGGGCAGCAGCGGGACAGTGAGCCGGTCGACCGGTACGTCGGAAGCCGCGTAGCCGGCAGCGCCGTCGATGAGTTGGAGGGCCAGCTCCTCGACTTCGCGGACGTCCACCCGCACCCATTCGGCGAGGGAGACATCCTCCGTGCCGCTGGCGAGCAGCGCGGGGTGCGCTGCGCGCACCCGGTAGACCGCGCTGCGGAGGCTGCCGAGAGCGCTGCGAGCGTGGAGATGCGGCCAGAGCCGTTCCGCGACGAACGGTCGGGGTAAGGGCCGCCGGTGTAGCGCCCCCAGCGCCAACAGGCGCTGGCTCGCGGCCGGCACGCGAAACTCGCGGTTGTCGTCCGTGGCAGCGAACCTGCCCGGCAGCCTCACGTGGAGCGCCGGCGCGCGCGGCCGCCGGCCGCGTCGTCGCGGCGATCCACTGGTTGCGCCAGCCTGAGACCCCACCGCACTGGTCCCCCCACCCGCCGTGACGACACCCCAACGGTCATCACGGCGCTACCCATCAAGGTTCGCGCGTCCGCCTCGCGCAGGGAGAATTATCCAGTACGCATGTGATCGCCGGCATAGCACTGGGTGGCACCGGCATAGCAAACGCGCGACAAACTGACGGGCTGGTTTGAATCTGAGCGGTCGTCGGACGTGCGCGCGTGCGTCGCCCGGACGCCTGAACGCGGCCGACCTGTTGCGCGACCCGCTACGCCCTCCGCCTAGCTTCCCCGCATGGTTCAGCGCTCGCGATCACTGACCGACCGGCTGCTGCTCCGGGCCTGGATCGAGCCGGACCATGAGCACCCCCTGCGCGTGCAGATCCGCCACCGCAGCGATCCGGAGGCGGTCGAGGAGGAGCAGGCGTTCGCGGATGCTGCGAGCGCCGCCACCTTCGTGAAAGTGTGGCTCACGGGCCTGGTCTACCGCTGGGAGCAGGGTGAACGGTCGCGATCCGGGCGGCACCCGGGCGACAGGGACGGCGCAGACGGTGCCGATGAGCCGGGCAACCGGCGGACAGGCTGAGATACGAAATGGCCGTCGGAGCCACGCGCACCGGCCTTCGCTCCCGAGCACTCCCCGCGTCGACGGACGGTTGCTCGTCGGGCTCGCCTGGTCACCGTCGCGCTCGCGGGTGGACTCACGCTCGCCAACCAGCTCCGCGTCACTGAGCCGGTCGTCGTCGCTGCCCGCCCCATCCCAGCCGGCCATGTCATCACCGGCGGGGGATCACTTGGTCAGCGGAGATCGGCCGGGTGATCGGCGGCCCGTAGATTCAGAAGAGTTGGCTGGGGACCAGGGATTCGAACCCCGACTGACGGATTCAGAGTCCGCTGTCCTACCATTAGACGAGTCCCCACCGACTCGCCCAGCCTAACAACCACGTCCCGCTGCGTCACGAGGGATCGCCCTGATCCCGGCCGCACCTGTGCGCGGGATAGCCCAGGGCGGCGGGCTCAGACCGCGGTCGCGAGCGAAAGCGCCGCGGCGCGGAGTCGGGAGACCGCCAGCTCGCTGCCGACGATCTCGATCGTCTCGAAGAGCGGCGGGGCGACGCGCTTCCCGGTCACCGCGAGCCGGCAGAGCGTGAAGACGTCGCCGACCGTCTCGCCGATCGCCTCGGCCGTGCCGCGCATGCTCGCCTCGATGGCCGGGGTGGTCCAGTCGCCGAGGGCGCCGAGCGCGTCGGCCATGGCCTCGAGGCTGCGCGCGGCCCCGGCCGCGTCGTTGCGCCAGCGCTTCGCGGACAGGAACTCATTCGCGGGTGGGGTGGGTACATCGCGCACGAAGAAGAAGTCCACGAGATCCACGACCTCGCTCAGCAGCTTCACGCGCTCGCGGATGTGCGGGGTGAACGCCTCGATCAGCGCGCGGTCGAGCGGGCGCGGGACGCCGGCCGGCAGGTCGCGGTCGAGACGTGCGGCGAACATCTCGACGAGCGCCGGCTCTGCTGCGTCGCGCAGGTACACGCCGTTCATCCACTCGAGCTTCTGCGTGTCGAACGCCGCCGGGTTCACGCTGATGTCGGCGAGGTCGAAGACTGCGAGCAGCTGCTGGCGCGTGAAGATCTCGGTCTTGTCATCGAACGACCAGCCGAGGACGGCGAGGAAGTTGAAGACGGCGTCGGGGACGTAGCCCTCGTCCGCATACTCGAGCACGGATGTCGCGCCGTGTCGCTTCGACAGCTTCCCGCCGTCCGGCCCGAGGATCACCGGGAAGTGCACGAAGATCGGTCTCCGGTAGCCGAGCGCGTCCCAGATGCGGGCGTGACGGGGCGCGGATGGCAGCCATTCGTCGCCGCGCGTGACGTGCGAGATCTTCATCGCGTGGTCGTCGACGACGTGCGCGAGGTGGTAGGTCGGGAAGCCGTCCGACTTCAGGATCACGAAGTCGTCGAAGTGGCGGTTCTCCACCGTGATCTCGCCGCGCAGCAGGTCGACGAGCGTAGTCGTGCCGTCGTCGCGCATGCGGAAGCGGACGACGTGAGGCTCACCGGCGGCGGCACGCCGTCCCACGTCTTCGGGCGCGAGCGCTCGGCAGCATCCGTCGTAGCCCGGCGGCTCGCCGGCGGCCTGCTGCGCCTTGCGCATCTCGGCCAGCCGTTCCGCGCTGCAGAAGCAGCGGTACGCGTGACCGGTCGCGAGCAGCTGATCGGCGGCGACGCGGTAGAGCGGCAGCCGTTCCGACTGCACGTACGGCGCGTAGGGCCCGCCGATGTCCGGTCCCTCATCCCAGTCGATGCCGAGCCAGCGCAAAGAGGCGTAGATCTGCTCGAGCGAGCCGGCGACCTTGCGCGTCTGGTCGGTGTCTTCGAGCCGGATCAGAAAGTCGCCGCCGCTGCGCCGCGCGTACAGCCATGACCAGATCGCCTGGCGGATGTTGCCGACGTGCGGATCGCCGGTCGGGCTGGGCGCGTAGCGGACACGCACGCGGGGTGTGGTCATCGCGAGTACACCTGCTGCTCAACCGGCTGGACGTGGTAGCGAGCGCGGAGCTCGTCGATCGCCGAGCGCATGTCCTCCGGCAGCGGCGCTTCGAACTCGCGCCATGCGCCGTTCGAAGCAAGCGTGAACCCGAGGCGCGCCGCGTGCAACGCCTGCCGGCCAATGATCGGGGACGTCCGCCCGTACGTGTGGTCGCCGACGACAGGGTGGCCGACGGCCTGCATGTGCACGCGGATCTGGTGCGTGCGGCCGGTGAAGATCCGGACCTGCACGAGTGCGTAATCGTCGCCGTACTGCTCGATCACGCGGTACTGCGTGCGCGCCGACTGTCCGCGCTCGACGACGGCGCGGCGCGACGGATCCGTGGGGTCCGCGCCGAGTGGCGCGTCGATGATGCCCTCCGGCGGTGCGACGGAGCCCTCGACCAGCGCAACGTAGATCTTGAGCGTCTCGCGCAGGCGCCACTGCTCCTTCATCGAGTACTGCGCGGCCTCGGACTTCGCGAGCGCAATCGCCCCCGACGTGTCGCGGTCGAGGCGATGCACGATGCCGCCGCGATCGCTCTCGTCGATCTCGCGGACCGCGGGGTAGCGGGCGCGCACCGCGTTGATCAGCGTGACCGCATGCATGCCGGCCCGCGGATGCACGACGAGACCGGGCTGCTTGTTGATGACGAGCGTCTCCTCGTCCTCGTACAGGATGTCGAGGGGGACGGCGCGCGCTGCAAGGTCGAGGTCGGGAATCACAGGCTCGACGACTTCGATGCGCGCGCCCGCGGCGACCGCTGCCGCCGGCCGATCGACCACGCGCCCGTCCAGGCGTACACCGCCCTCCTCGATCAGCCGTCGCACCTGCGAGCGCGACAGTTCGGGCATGGCGTTCACGATCGCGCGGTCGAGGCGGTCGTCGGCGGCGGCCAGGATGGAGCGCGAGGCCGTCACGGTGCTCCCTCCGCAGAGGAGCCGGAGGGACCCTCATCCCGGCGCATGGCCCGCTCTTCGAGCAGGCTGAGCACGGCGAGGACGGCCACGCCAATCACGATCGACGAATCGGCGAGATTGAAAGCGGGATAGTGGGTCGGGTCGATGAAGTCCGTGACCGTACCGCGCGCCAGCCGGTCGATGAGGTTGCCGATCGCGCCGCCGAGGATCAGCGAGAGCGCGACCGCGAACAGGCGCGCCTGCGGCGGGGCCCACCACAGGAAGGCGGCCACGGCCGCGATCGCCACAACGCTCGTCACGATCAGAAAACCGCCGCCGCCCTGGAGGATGCCAAAGGCCGCGCCCGAGTTCTCCACGTGGGTGAGGCGGATCAGGTTCCAGCCGCCCGGCCAGGTCTCGCCAATCGCAAGCCAGCCCCGGATCAACGACTTCGTGACCTGATCGAGCACGACGACGGCGGCTGCGCCACCGAGCAACGGTCCGAAGCGCGCCGCGCTCCGTGCGTGCTGCACGTTTGCAGGCGCGGCGGTGAGCTGTTCGGGTCGAGGGTGCTGCATGGGCTCATCGTACGTGAGCCCCGCGCTGCGATCTCCGCGCTCGTCCACCGCGCGATGCTAAGATGGCGCTCTCGTCCGACCCCAGCACGCACAGGGAGGCGTACTCGCCGTGACGCTGTTTAGACGCGATCCGCGAGCGTCCGAGTCCCGCGACGACGGACGCCCGCGGCTGCCGCCGGGGCAGCGGCTGACCGATGGCTGGCCGGTGCTGCACTATGGCGGCATCCCGCGCATCGATCTCGCCACGTGGGAGTTCCGCATCGTCGGGCTCGTCGCCGAGGAGAAGACCCTGAGCTGGGGCGAGTTCATGGCGCTGCCGCAGACCCGCCTCCGGACGGATATCCACTGCGTCACGACGTGGAGCAAGTTCGACAACGACTGGGAGGGGGTGCGCTTTCGCGACGTGATGGCGCTTGTGCAGGTACGTCCCGAGGCGAAGCACGTGATCTTCCACTCGTTCGGGGGCTACACGACAAACGTGCCGCTCGCCGAACTGACCGGCGACGATGTGTTGCTCGTGCACTCCCACAACGGGCAGCCGCTTGCCCCCGAACACGGCTGGCCACTCCGCGGCATGATCCCGCAGCTCTACTTCTGGAAGAGCGCGAAGTGGGTCCGCGGGATCGAGTTCGTCGCTGAGGACCGTCCGGGCTTCTGGGAGATGTACGGCTACCACATGCATGGCGATCCATGGACAGAGGAGCGCTACGGGTAGCGCTGGTTCCGTTCATGAGCGCCGCTGCCGGGGCGCCACTCGAGGCAACGCAGCGATGGACATAAAAAAAGCCCGGCCGGCCGGCCGGGCTTTCTTTGCGTGCGCTCCGAGCCGCGCTAGACGAACACGCGGGATCCGCGCGGGCGCGTAATCCCCGCTCGCACCGCCTCCTGCTGCACGGCCAGCGAGACGTTCGCGACGACTTCCGGGTTGAAGACGGACGGCAGGATGTACTCCTCCGTCAGCTGGTTGTCCGGGATCACCTCTGCGATCGCGCGAGCCGCGACGATCTTCATCTCCTCGGTGATCGCGGTCGCAGCGGCGTCCAGCGCGCCGCGGAACAGTCCAGGGAAGCACAGCACGTTGTTGACCTGGTTGGGGTAGTCCGAGCGCCCGGTGGCAATCACGCGGGCGGCGCCCTGAATCAGGTCAGGCATGACCTCGGGCTCGGGATTGGCCAGCGTGAAGACGATCGCGTCCTTCGCCATTGAGCGGATCCAGTCGGGCTCGATCAGGCGCGGGCCCGAGAGCCCGAGGAACATGTCGGCGCCCTTGAGGGCCTCGTCGATTGTGCCGTCAAAGCCCTCGGGGTTGGTGTGCTCGGCGAACCACTCCTTCGCGAAGTTGAGGTTGTCGCGGCCGCGGTAGATCGCGCCCTGGCGGTCGAAGCCGATCACGTTCTTCACGCCGAAATTCATCATGATCTTCGAACAGGCGACGCCCGAGGCACCCACGCCGAGCAGGATGACCTTCAGATCCTCGGGTCGTTTCTGCACGATCTTCAGGCTGTTGATCAGGGCGGCGAGCACCACCACTGCGGTGCCGTGCTGGTCGTCGTGGAAGACGGGGATCGGCAGAACCGCCCGCAGCGTCTCTTCGATCTCGAAGCAGCGCGGGGCGGAGATGTCTTCGAGCAGGATCGCCCCGAAGCCGGGGGAGATCGCCTTGACGATGCTGATGATCTCCTGCGTGTCCTTCGTATCGAGACAGATCGGCCAGGCGTCGATGTCGGCGAAGGACTTGAAGAGCATCGACTTGCCCTCCATCACCGGCATCGCCGCCTCCGGGCCGATGTCGCCGAGTCCGAGCACCGCAGTGCCGTCCGTCACGACGGCGACGGCGTTGGGCTTGATCGTGAGCGACCAGACCGCGTCGGGGTTGTCGTGGATCGCCATGGACACGCGCGCGACGCCGGGGGTGTAGACATGGGCGAGCTCGGCGTTCGTGCGGATGTGCACCTTGTTCTGGATCGCGATCTTGCCGCGGCGGTGGAGCTGGAAGGTGCGGTCCGAGGCGTGGATAACCTCGATGCCGGCGAGCTTGTCGATCGACGAGAGCAAGCGGTGCGCGTGCTCTTCATCGTCGCAGAGGATGCGGAACTCGCGCACCATGTAGTCGTCCGATGCCTCGGCGATGTCGATGTCCATGATGTTGGCGCCGGCGTCGCCCAGGGCCGTCGTGACCTTCCCAAGTATCCCGGGGCGGTTCGTGAGCCTGAGCCGCAGGAGCAGCTGGTAGCCAATCGCGGGATGTC
>JBBDXH010000232.1:0-1707 GCA_040902395.1 Dehalococcoidia bacterium | reverse complement strand
CCAGCGCGCCGTCCCCCGCCCAGCGCAGTCCCGGCCGGCCGATGGGCGCACGCCCGCCGGGCGGCCCCGTCGATGCGTCGCCCGCGGTCGTCATCAGGCGTGGATCGCGATCGCGCCGTCGACCGTGATCGTCTCTGCCTGGACGAAGCCGGCCTCGTCGGAGACGAGGTAGAGCAGCGCGCCCTGCAGGTCCGACGGGCGGCCGAGCCGGCGCAACGGGATGTAGCGTTCGAGCACCGCGTGCAGCTCCTCGTCGCGTTGCGGGCCGGGCACCTCGTCGAAGAAGCCGAGGGTGATCGCGTTCACGGTGACGCCGTGGCGCCCCCACTCCAGCCCGGCGGAACGGGTGAAGCCGAGGATCGCGCCCTGTGACCCGCCGAACGTCGCACAGTTCGGCACGCCGCGGTCCTCGAGGATCGAGACCAGCGTGACCACGCGGCCCTTGCCGCGCTCGAGCATGCGCCGCCCGACCGCGCGCGTGGCGACGAACACGCTCGTCGCGTTACGCGCGAGCTCACGCTCCCACTCCGCCGGCGTGGTGTCGACGATCGCCTTGATGTTCGCCTCGTGCACGCCGTTCACGAGGATGTTGATCGGCCCCACGGACGCCTCGAGCTCGCCCACCGCGCGCTCGACCGCGTCGCCGTCCGTGAGGTCGAGGCGCTTCGCTTCGCCCCGCCGTCCGTACGACCAGCACTCGTTCGCGATCGAATTCGCCTCCACCTCTTGCGCGCGATCGTCGTCGAGCGTGGTGACGGAGACGTTTGCGCCGGCGTCGGCGAGGGCGACCGCCAGCGCGCGCTGGAGCGGGCCGATGGCGCCCGTCACAAGCGCGTGCTTGCCGCTGAGGTCGAAGAGGCGTCGGGGGCTGTGGCCTGTCGTCATCGTCTACCCCTCCGCCACGGGCACGAGCCCGGCCGGCGTGATGCCGGCGGCAATGGCGCCGCCGTCGATCAGGATCGTCTCGCCCGAGACGTAGTCGGACGCCGGCGCGCAGAGGAACACGGCCAGCGGGCCGATCTCCCACATCATGCCCGTGCGCCCGGCCGGCTGCTTCTCGCCGAGCTGAGCCAGCGTCGCGGGGTCATCGGTGTGCGGGAAGAGGCCCGGCGCGATGCAGGTGCAGCGGATGTTGTCGCGCGCGTAGGTCATCGCGAGCGCCTTCGTCAGCTGAATCACGCCGCCCTTCGCGATCGAGTACATGAAGTTGTTGCGCCCGCCGCGGAACCCCCAGCCCGACGTGATGTTGATGATGCGTCCGCCGCCGTGCTCGACCATGTGCGTCACCACGGCGCGCGAGCAGTAGAAGGCGCTGCTGAGGTTGCTCTCCATGCCGCTGTGCCAGTCGTCGTCGGTGAGCTCGGGGAGCGTCTTGCCGCGCCCGCTGCCGCCCAGTCCCGCGTTGTTGATCAGCACCGAGATCCGACCCATCCCGGCGATCGCCTGCTCGACCATGCGGTTCACCTGCGCGGAGTCGGTCACGTCCGTGCCCGGGCAGGCGAGATAGCGCCGGCCCTTCTCCCGGATCATCGCCCCGGTCTCTTCGAGCGGCTCGGGCCGCCTGCCGACGCCGACGACGTCGCAGCCGGCGTCGGCGAGCGCGAGCGCCATCTGCTGGCCGAGGCCGCGGCCGGCGCCCGTGATGATCGCCGCCTGTCCGCTGAGATCGAACTGGTCGAGGATGCCCATGGCCTCACGTTCCTCACG
>JBBDXH010000231.1:0-1714 GCA_040902395.1 Dehalococcoidia bacterium | reverse complement strand
CTCGAACTGAGCGAGGACCACGTCGAGGTTCGACCCGAGCATCCGCCCGAGGATGCCGGACCAGCCGGCGGCGACGAGCGGATCCTGCTGCTGGATGGAGCGCTCCGTAATCGCGTCCGTGACCTGCTGCGCGTCGAACGCCTCGGCGGCTGCCTCGCCCGTCGCCACCGGATCCGATGACGCGAACCAGGCTTCCCTGTACCGGAGCGGTGAATCGGCCGGCGACGCGTTGGCCGCCGTGAGCAGGCGGTTGCCGTTCACGAGCACGAACGACTCGCCGGCGCGAGTGGGGTCGTGCGTGGGGAACAGCTCGATCACCCCGGCGATCTGCCCGCTCAGATAACGGCTGCTGACGGCGAGCGTCACGAAGCGTCCGGGCGCGATCTGCAGCACGTTCGCCGCCTCCCGGCCCAGGAAGATCTGCAACGGCTCGACCGCCGCCGTCGTGCGCAGTCCGCGAATCTGCGGCGACCGCGCCACGTCTGTCCACGCGTAGGAGAGCGCGGCGTCCTCTCCCGCCGGCGTGTCGGCCGCCTGCATGCGGGCGCTGTCCGCGACCCCCCCGGGAGCGAGGTCCGGGATGATCTCGAACGCCGGGACGTTGAAGTCGTGGAAGAAGGTCGCGCCGGCAAACGGCGCGGCGGACTCCGTGATCTCCGGCGTGTCCGACTCGGGATCCGGCGTCGGCGCCGCGGTCGTCGTGTATGCCGGGCCGATCAGGAAGTTGCCGCGCTGGAGCGCGATGCGGCTGCTGCTCCACAGGTAGATCCCGTGCAGCGAAATCGGCGGCTCGGGGAGACTGCCGCGCGCCGGGCTGCCCAGGCGCGTGAGCGGGTGCTCGAGATCCGCCGCGAAGAACCGCCACGCCTCGGTGGCTGCGTCGCCCGGACGCACGAGCGCCACCGCGACGTTCGCGCGGCCGCCGGCTTCATCGCGCAGGTCGAGCAGGATCGAGACCGGTCCGCGGATGTCGGGGAACCGCAACCAGATCCCGAACTGCCGCGCGTCGGGTGGCACCGCGATGCCGTCGACGCGGGTATCGCTGGAGCCGAGTTGCTCGAGAATCGTGGCGAGTGGGATGGCGCTGAAGTCCTCGCGGAAGTAGCCCACGCGCGCGAACGTCTCGGGCTCGATGCCGATCACGTCGAGCGTGAGCTGCTGGGCCGAGACGATGCGCCCGTTCGCGCGGGCGACCGGCGACGCTTCGTCTGCCGGGATGCTGCGGATCGCGGCGAGGAACGCGCTGTCGCTGGCGCCGTCCAGCGCGCGCAGGCCGCTCGCCCGCACATCGGCGCCGACGGCGAACGCCGCGCGGTCGGCGTACGACCGGTCGAGCGTCGCCGAGAACGTCGCGCCGAACATGCCGATGCCGGTCGCGAACATCAGCAGCAGGATCAGCCGCGTGTAGTGCGACGGGTTGCGCACCAGCGATCGCATGCCCACGAGCACGGCCACGCTCTTGGTCAGGCCCACCACCCACGCGAACCCACGGAGCACGACGGGGAAGAGGCGCAGGAAGACGATGCCGACCGTCAGCATGAACACCGCCGGCGTCATGAGCAGGAACGGGTCGGCGCGCGTGTCGCCGAACAGCGACCTGGTGAACAGCTCCTCCTCCTGCGAGAGCCGCCAGAACACGAGCGCGACCAGCAGCACGAGCGCCACGTCGAGGTAGTAGCGCAGGAACAGCGGCGTGCGGTGCGGTCGCGCGGTC
>JBBDXH010000230.1:6783-11648 GCA_040902395.1 Dehalococcoidia bacterium | reverse complement strand
CTGCCCCGAGTGCACGGCGCGAGCCAGCGCCTCGCCGTCGACGAGCTCGCCGCGAGTGACGTTCACGAGCACCGCGCTCGGCTTCATCAGCGCGAACGCGCGCTCGCCGAAGATCGCACGCGTCTCCGGCGTCAGCGGGAGCCCCGAGGCGACCACGTCGGACTCCCGGAGGAGCTCGTCGAGGCGCTCGCTCGGCCACACCGCCGGCACTTCGGGCGACGGCGGGACGGGGTCGCGGTCGACGGCGATCACGCGCATGCCGAACGCCGCCGCGCGCCGCGCGATCGCGCGGCCGGTGCCGCCGAAGCCGACGACGCCCATGGTCAGGCCCTCGAGCTCCCACTCCTCGCGCCGGTACTCGACGCGGTGCTCCCAGGACGCCGGGCCGTCGAGGAAGGCGCGCGCGAGTCGCCGGTTGATCGCGAGCAGCAGCCCGAAGGTGTGCTCGGCAAGGTGGCTGCCGACCAGCCCCTTGTCGCCCGACAGGGCGACGTCGCTCGTGCGCATCGCGTCGAAGAGGTACGCGTCCGCGCCGGCCGTGATCGCGTGTACCCAGCGCAGACGGCGGGCCCGCGCGAAGAGCTGCGGGTTGATCTGCCCGAGCAGCACGTCGGCGTCCGCGATTGCCTCGATCGCCTCGCCGGGCGAATCCGCGACGGTGACCTCGGCGTCCGGCCCGGCGGCCGCGAGGATGCGGTCGATCAGCGACTGGTCGACGGCGGGCATGGTCAGACCGGGGACGATCAGGATCTTCACGGCCGGGACCATAGCAGCGCGGGCGCGCGCCGGTCACGGGCCGCGTATGTTCCCGCGCGCAGTTCGAGCGTCGTGCCGCTCGCGGGCCCGCCCCCGCCGGCGACGCCGAGTGCGGAGGGGTGCCATGCACGAGCGTCTGATCGCCCGGCTGACGCGGCTGATGGCGGCGTCGGCTCAGTTCGCCGAACAGCTGCCGGACGCCGCGTTCGCCACGCGGCTCGACGTGCCGTCGAACGCGATCGGTGAGCAGTTCTGGTGCGTGATCGGGGCGCGCGAGAGCTATGCACGCGCGATCGCCGAAGGCGGCTGGGCCGGCTTTTCGTGCTCACTCGAAGCGGATGCGACGCGCATGGGCGGGGCAGTACGGGACGGCCTGCGCGCTTCCTCGGCAACGGTCGAGCTGGCCGTCCACGGCGCGGACTGGACGCCGCTGCGGGAGGATCTGCTCGTGGATCTGATCGAGCATGAGGCGCAGCACCAGGGCCAGCTGATCCGCTACGCGTATGCGCTGCGTCATCCGTTCCCGCAGTCGTGGGTCGACCGCTGGGCGCTCGCGCAGCCGCGGTGAAGTGCTGCCCCAGCCGCTCCCGCAGCGGTCCGAGTGCAGTTGCGAACGTGGGCTCGCGAACGCGCGATTTGTGCTCTCGTGCCCTGAGATCGAAGCGAGCGTGGGCCGGAGTTCAGGATCTGCTCGGTCGCGCTCGTGACGGGCGTCGGGTCATCGCGATGGCGGTGGGCTCACAGCGAGCGGCGGAGCTCCACGACGGTCCCCTGGATCTCCACCTCGGTCAGCGTGACCTCCTCCTCCGCGTTGTCGCTCCGCAGCACCAGTGCGCCGTCTCGTTCGGCCAGGCGCTTGACGATCCAGGTTTCGCCGTGCTTCGCGACCACGACGCGTCCGGCGAGGAGGGCCACGTCGGGGCTCACGAGCAGCACGTCTCCGTGGCGCACGCTCGGCTCCATGCTGATCCCCGAGGCGACGACCTCGAACTCGACCGTCTGTTCACCGGCAACGGCCGTTCGGGCGCGTCGCACCACGGAGGACTCCTGCGCCAGCGCGGGCTGAATCGAGTCGGGCAGGCCCAGCACCGGCGCGATCGTCGAAACCAGATCCGCCACGATCGCGCGGCCGGACTCGAAATCGGAGATCGCCCGCCGGGGCACGCCCGCACGTTCGGCGAGCTGGGCCTGCGTGAGTCCTGCCGCGCGCCGCAACTCCTTCATCCGCCTGCGCATCAGGTCATGGGACTGGAGCCGGACGGCGGAGATCGATGACGCCAGGTCGGGATCGTGGAGCCTGGACGCGTCCGTTTCGCCGTGCCCAAGGGATGTACTGGCCTGCGCGAGCGAGGTGAGCAGGCGCAGACGGGTCGTGTTCTGGTCGGTCTGAGTGAGCATTGGGGCTCTCCATGTTGCCCTTCGACCATACGACAGTTCCGCACCGGCGTCGGCGCAGGTCCCGATGCGGCGGGGCGTCACACGCTCGAGACGGCTAGCGGAAGAGCGACTCGCCGTTCGCGATGCGGCTGATGTCGAAGAACGTGACTACGAGCGCGAGCACGATGAATGCGGCGAGCCCGATGAGGTGGACGAGCGCCTCCTTCTCGGGGGCGATGCGCTTGCCACGCCGCGCGACCTCGATCATGAGGAACAGCACGCGTCCGCCGTCGAGCATGGGCAGTGGGAGCAGGTTCAGCACGCCGAGGTTGATTGAGAGCAGCGCCGCGAGCTCGAGCAGCGGCGAGACCGCGCCGGCGGCGCTGTCGGTCTGGCGCGCGACCTCGCCGGTCGTCTGCGCGATCCCGACGGGCCCGGCGAACTGGGGACCGCCCGCGCCCTTGAACCACGAGATGATCTCGTTGCGGGCGAGCAGCAGGCTGTCCCACGTCTGCCGCAGGCCCTGCGGGATCGATTGCCACGGCGGGAGCGCCACGGTCTCGGTGAACGGGTACTGCGCCGCGATCGAGATACCGGTCGGGCCCTGACCGGACGGCGGCGCCCAGCGCGCGTGTACCGGGAGGTCGATGAGCTCGTCGCCGCGCTTCACGGTCACGTCCACCGTTTGCCCGCGGTAGAGGTTGATGTAGCGGCTGGCCTCCGACACGTTCTTCGTGTTTCGGCCATCGACGGCGTAGATCACGTCGCCGGACTGCATTCCCGCGGCGGCCGCCGGCGCGTCCGCGATCACGCCTGTGATCAGCGCGCGTCCGATCGACTCCTCGTGCGGAAAGCTCAGCGCGACCGCAAAGAGCAGGATGGGCAGCACGAGGTTCGCCAGCGCGCCCGAGACGAGCACGATCAGCCGTTGCCAGCGCGGCTTCGCCGCGAGCGACCGCGGATTGCTCGGGTTCTCCTCGCCCTCCAGCCGGACGAAGCCGCCGATCGGCAGCCAGTTGATCGTGTACTCGGTCTCGCCGATGCGCTTGCCCCAGAGGCGCGGCGGGAAGCCGAGCCCGAACTCGTGCACGTAGACGCCGAAGAGCTTCGCGGTGACGAAGTGGGCGGCTTCGTGGAACCAGACCAGGCCGATGAGGATGAGCAGGAAGAGCGCTGCCGATCCGAGCGCGGCGCGCGCGAAGAAGTAGCCGAAGACGATCACCGCGATGAACAGGGCCGCGCCGAACCACGGTGAGCCGCGGCCGCCGCCGGGGAACGACCGTCGCCCCGGGGCCTCGCGCTGCGCGCCGCTCGCCGCGTCGTCGCCCTCGCGCCAGCCCTCGTTCACGCGACCCCAACCGTCCCCGCCGTCACCGCTTCGTCGACGAAGCGGCGGCCCCAGCGCTCGGCCTCCAGCAGGTGCTCGAGCTCGGGGCGTGCGGTGGGCGTGTGCCGGTCGAGCGCACGCTCGAGCAGCCGTGCGATGTCGGTGAAGCGGCAGCGGCCCGCGAGGAAGTGCGCGACCGCCGACTCGTCCGCGCCCGAGAGCGCGGCGGCCGACGTGTCGTTGCGCCGCCCCGCCTCGAGCACGGCGACGAGCGCGGGGAAGCGGCGCTCATCGACCGCCGAAAACGTCAGCGAGCCGCGCTTCGCGAGGTCCAGCTCGGGCGCCGGCCGCGCCGGCAGGCGGTCCGGGTAGCCGATCGCGACCTGGATCGGCAGGCGCATGTCCGGTTCCCCGAGCTGCGCCTTCACGGAGCCGTCGATGAAGGTGACCATGCTGTGCACCACCGACTCGCGGTGCTGGAGCACGTCGATGCGGTCGAGTGGGATGTCGAACAGCCAGCGCGCCTCGATCGCCTCCAGGCCCTTGTTGAAGAGCGTCGCGCTGTCGACGGTGATCTTCGCGCCCATCTGCCACGTCGGGTGGTTGAGCGCCTCGGACGGCGTCACGTGCTCGAGCGCGGCGAGGTCGTGGTCGCGGAAGGAGCCGCCCGAGGCGGTGAGCGTGAGGCGATCGATCGACGCCGGCGCTTCGCCCCAGAGGCACTGCCAGATCGCCGAGTGCTCAGAGTCCACCGGGCGCAGATCCGCGCCCCGCGCGCGGTGCTCCTCGAGCAGCGTGCGCACGGCGTGCCCGCCGACGACGAGCACTTCCTTGTTCGCGATCGCCACCGGCTTACCGGCCGCGAGCGCGGCCAGCGTGGGCGCCATCCCGGCGAGCCCACTCGTCGCGACCACGACGAGGTCGACGTCGTCGCGCGCGGCCATCACGTCGAGCGGCTGCCAGGCCGCGTCGCCGAGCTCACGCGCGAGCGCGTCGGCGTCCACGCCGGGGCGCGCCCACGTGGCGGCCGGCCGGAACTCCTGCACCTGGCGGCGGAGGAGGCCGACGTTGCTGCCGGCGCCGATCGCGGTGACGCAAAAACGGTCCGGCAGGGCCCGGACCACGTCGAGGGCTTGCTGTCCGACCGACCCGGTGGAGCCGAGGACGGCGACGCGGATCAGGTCTGAATCCATCGTATGAGCCAGTATAGCAATGGCCCCGTGAGCAGCAGCGAGTCGAGGCGGTCGAGCAATCCGCCGTGCCCCGGCAGCAGCCGGGACATGTCCTTCACGCCGATGCGCCGCTTGAGCGCCGACTCCAGCAGGTCGCCGGCGATCGCTGCCGGCGGGAGCGCGAGCGCGATCGCAGCGACGCCGGGGCCGTGCGACCACAGCCCCAGCCCCGC
>JBBDXH010000230.1:0-6773 GCA_040902395.1 Dehalococcoidia bacterium | reverse complement strand
GGGGGGGGGGGGCCGCCGCGGCCGCCGCGCCGAGGGCGAGGCCGCCCGCGGCGCCCTCCCACGTCTTCTTCGGCGAGATCGCAGGCGCGAGCAGGTGCCGCCCGAACAGCCGCCCGATGGCATAGGCGCCCGTGTCCGTGGCGAACGTGGCCGCCAGCAGGAGCAGCAGCCAGCGCTGCCCCTCGTCGACGTTGCGCAGCAGCACGAAGTGCGCGCCGAGCACGGCCGGGTAGAGCACGGCGAGCACCCACCATCCGGCGATCGACTCGCCGAGGCCCGGCACCGCGTCGCGCGGACGGAGTGCGAGCGTGAGCGCGATCGCGAGCACGAGCAGCATCCAGTGCAGCGGGACGTCCGCTTCCACGCGGACCAGCGCGACGAACAGGGCGGCGCCCGCAGCCGCGGCCAGGGCGAGCGCCTGGTCCCCGCCGCGGATCGCCGCGCGCGTGAGTTCGAAGGCCGCGACCGCGAGGATCAGCTCGATCACGGCCGCGAACACAGGCTCCGGCGCTGCGAGCAGCAGCGCGAGCGCGGGCAGCCCGACGGCGGCGACGGCGAGGCGCTGGCGCAGCATGGCCGGCCTAGGCCGGGGCGCCGTCCACCGGGTCGCCGTCGCGCGCGGTCGCGGCGGCTGCCGGCGCCTCGTCGTCCCAGCCGCCGGCCGGCGCGGGGCGACGGTCGCCGTCGCCGGTCACCCGCCCGAAGCGCCGCGGGGGGCGGCTGTACTCGGCGAGCGCCTGGTCGACGTCGCGTTCGCAGAACGCGGGCCACAGCGTCTCGGTGAAGTAGTACTCGCTGTACGCGGATTGCCAGACGAGGAAGTTCGAGAGCCGGCGTTCGCCGCCGGTGCGGATCAGGAGATCCGGCTCCGGCAGGTCGCCGGTCGCGAGCCGGCGGGTGATCGCCTCCTCCGTGACCGCGTCTGCGGGCAGGCCGTCGGCGATCAGCGTCTGCACGGCGCGCACGATGTCCGCGCGGCCACCGTAGTTGAAGGCGAAGTTCACGACGATGCCGTCATGGCCACGCGTGCGCTCGACCGCGTGTCGCACGCGCGCGCGCAACCCGCGCGGCAGGCGGTCGATGTCGCCGAGGTGCCGCAGCTGCACGCCGTTGCGGTCGAACTCGTCGAGGTGGCGGTCGATGAATTCGCCGCCGAGGCGCAGGATGGCCTCCACCTCGGCGCGCGGCCGGCCCCAGTTCTCGGTCGAGAAGCCGAAGAGCGTGATCACCCGGACGTGGTACGCGGCGAGGCGTTCGATCACGGGCGAGATCGCACGCGCGCCGGCGCGGTGACCGTCCGAGCGATCCAGGCTGCGCGCCTGCGCCCAGCGGCCGTTGCCGTCCATGATGATCGCGACGTGCTCGGGGATCGCACGGAGCTGGAGCAGCGGCAGCTGCGCCGTCGTCGCCGGTTGCCCTACCACGCGTGAACCCGCCCCTCGGGCAGTCGCATGCGGGCGCCGCGACTGCATGCGTCGCGACCGCGCGCTAGACCGCGAGCAGCTCCTGCTCCTTCTGCCTCGCGAGACCCTCGATCCGCTCGATGTGCTGCTGGGTCAGGCGCTCGACCTCGCTCATCGCGCGACGCTCGTCGTCCTCCGAGACGTTGCCGTCCCGGAGTTGCTTCTTCAGCTCGTCCATCGCGTGACGGCGGACGTTGCGGACGACAACGCGCGCCTCCTCCGTCTTCCCGTGCACCTGCTTCACCAGCTCGCGGCGACGGTCCTCGGTGAGCGCCGGGATCGGCAGGCGGATGATGCTGCCGTCGCTCTGGGGCGTGATCCCGATGTCGCTCGCCTGGAGCGCCTTCATGATCGCGTTGACCGAACCCTTGTCCCACGGTTGGACCGTGATCAAGGTCGCCTCCGGCGTCGCCAGCGTCGCCAGCTGGTTGAGCGCCATTGACTGCCCGTACTGGTCGACGTGGATGTGTTCGACCAGACGCGTGTTCGCGCGCCCGGTGCGCACGCTCGCGAGCGTCGACTCGTACGACACGACGGCCTTGTCCATGCGCTCTTCTGCATCGAGGAGGATCTCGTCCGTCATCACGTCCTCCGGTCGCGCGGGGGTGCGGTGCGCGGATCACGATACGGCAGCGCCTCGCGACGCTCCGTGGCCCGCGCCGCGCGCTAGCCCCCGAGCTCGAAGCGCGAGAAGCGCGCGATGCGCACGTTCTCGCCCGTCTGCGCGATCGTCTCCTGCACGAGCTCCTGAATGGTCTTCGAGCCGTCCTTGATGAACGCCTGCACCAGCAGCGCATGACTCGCGCGGTCCCCCGGCGCGTCGGCGGGGACGTCCGCGAGCTCGAGCGCGAGCGGGTTCATCGCGGCGACCTGCATCGCGACGTCACGCGCGAGCTGCTTGAAGCCGTCCGTGCGCGCGACGAAATCGGTCTCGCACTGGATCTCGATTAGCGCACCGATTCGCCCGCCACCGTGGATGTAGGCCTCGACCAGGCCCTGCCTGGTTTCGCGCTCCGAGCGTTTCGCAGCGGCAGCGATGCCCTGCTCGCGCAGAATGCCCTTCGCCTTGTCGAAGTCGCCGCCCGCCTGCTCGAGGGCGCGCTTGCTGTCCATGACGCCCGCGCCGGTTTCGTCGCGGAGGCGTTTCACATCGTCTGTCGTGACCACGGAAGTGCTCCTTGGGAGTGCCCGGGCTCGGGACCCGGGATGCGGTTGGCGTGCGCGAGGACGGCTGTGCCCTCCCGCGCGCGTGGCTCGTGGCCGGCGGCCGCCTACTGGCCGGCGGCGTCGGGCGAGCCGGCGGCGGCCACGGCCGCCTCCGCGCCCGCGTCGGCCGGCAGCTCCCCGCCGCTCACGGCGACGAACTGCTGCTCGACCTCGCCCACGGCGATGCCCTCGAGCACCGCGTCCGCGATGCGGCCCGTGATCAGCTGGATCGCCCGGATCGCGTCGTCGTTCGACGGGACCGGGAACTGGATCACGTCCGGGTTCGCGTTCGTGTCGCACATCGCCACGATCGGGACATGCATGCGGTTCGATTCGGCAACGGTGATCTCCTCCATCGACGGGTCGACGATGAAGACGATGCCGGGCGGCCGGGTGAGCGTGCGCAGGCCGTGGAACGACCGGCGGAGCCGCTCGAATTCCTTCAGCAGGTGCAGGCGCTCCCGTTTCGTGAGGCTGGTGTCGCCGGCAAGCATCTCGGCGGCATCTGCCGTCTCCGACCCGCCGGGCATGAGTCCGAAGCGGCGCTCGAGCGACTTGTAGTACTCGATGCGCTTGGCGATCGTCTGGAAGTTGGTCAACGTGCCGCCCAGCCAGCGCGTGTTGACGTACGGCATGGCGCAACGCTCGGCCTCGCGCTGCACGATCACCTGCGCCTGCTTCTTCGTGCCGACGAAGAGCACCTGCTCCCCGCTCGACGCGGCCTCGCGCACGGCGTCGACCGCGAAGTCGAGCCGGTGCACGGTTTGCGCGAGGTCGAGAATGTGAATGCCGTTACGCTCGGTGAAGATGAACTGGCGCATCCGGGGGTTCCAGCGGCGAGTCTGGTGACCGAAGTGAACTCCAGCCTCCAGCATCTGCCGCATCGTGATCCCTGCGGCCAACGGGCTGCCTCCTCATGTCCTGCCGTCGCATAGATTTGGCCTCGCTGGCGGCGAGGACACGCGTCGGCGTGCTCGGTTCTCGAATCCGGGCCAGTATAGGCGGGCGCCGTTCTCACGAGCCAGAGAACGCGTCAGGCGCGCACCGGGAGGCTGAGCTCCGTCGCGGCCACCCGCGAGGGCATCCGTGCGCATGCTGCGTTGTCGGTTCGGCGGGTACTGCTTATGCTGTTGATCCGCATCCTGGGGCGTTGACCCCGGATCCACAGCCCGGCGAGACCGAATCCAGACGGGCGGCCGGCCCAGGAGGTGCCCCTCTTGCCTCTCTACGATTACCGCTGTGTCGCAGGACATAAGTACGAGGTCCGCCTCCCTTTTGGGTCGCCTTCCGAGCAGCCATGTGAGAAGTGCGGCAAGCCGGCACAACGCCAGCTCCACGCACGTCCGATCATGTTCAAGGGCAGCGGCTGGTATTCCACCGACTCGCGGGGGAGCACCTCGACCCGGACCAGCCGCTCGAGCTTCGTGTCCGACGATGACGGCGGGTCCGGCGCGAAGAGCTCGTCAGAGAGCTCGTCGGATTCGAAGAGCTCGTCAGATTCGAAGAGCTCGTCAGATTCGAAGGGCGCGAAGAGCTCCGAGCCGGCCTCCCCCTCGTCCTCGTCCGACTGAGTCCGCCGCCGTGCGCGCTGTCGCCCAGCGCGTCGCGCGCGCGCAGGTCACCGTGGACGACGCCGTCACCGGCGTGATCGCGCACGGGCTCCTGGTCTATCTCGCAGCCGCACCGACGGACGGCGCTCACGAGGTGGAGTGGTGCGCGCGCAAGCTCGCCGAGCTGCGGATCTTCCCGGACGATGACGGCCGGATGAACCGCTCGGTCGTTGAGGCCGGCGGTGCGGTGCTGCTCGTCTCGCAGTTCACGCTCTACGCCGACACCCGCAAGGGCCGCCGCCCATCGTTCTTCGACGCTGCGGCCCCCGCTGTCGCGGAGCCTCTGCTCGCGCGCGTCGCGGACGCGCTCCGGGGACGCGGGCTGCGCGTCGAGGGCGGTCGCTTCGGCGCCCACATGCTCGTCGACGCCGTGAACGACGGTCCGGTGACGATCCTCCTCGACAGCGCGGACGCAGAGCGCCCGCGGCGTGGCGCGAGCGACCGCCCGCCGGCCTGAAACGCCGGGCCGTGCCGGGCCGCACCCGACCTCGCCCGCCACCATGCTCGCGCTAGAGTGCGGCCCTGCGCGAACGTGCGAGGGAGGACGCGGGCATGCCGGCGACGCCGTTCACGATTGCCGTTCCCGACGAGGCGCTCGACGACCTGCGCCGTCGGCTCGCGCACACGCGGTGGCCGGGCGAGATCGCCGGCAGCGGATGGACGTACGGGACGAACCGCGACTACCTCAGGGAGCTGTGCGACTACTGGCGCGACGGCTACGACTGGCGCGCGCACGAGGCTGCGCTCAACCGCTTCCCGCAGTTCACCGCCGCAGTCGACGGCTATCGGCTGCACTTCGTCCACGCGCGCGGCGCAGGGCCGCGGCCGCTGCCGCTCGTCTTCAGCCACGGCTGGCCGGGCTCGTTCGTCGAGGCGTCGAAGATCATCGGTCCGCTGACGGACCCCGCCGCGCACGGCGGGGACGCCGCGGACGCCTTCGACGTCGTGGCGCCGTCGCTGCCCGGGTATGGCTTCTCCGAGATCCCGGCCGTCGCCGGCTACGGCCAGGCGCGCACGGCGGAGCTGTTCGACGCGCTCATGCGCTCGCTGGGCTACGACCGCTACGCGGCGCAGGGCGGAGACTGGGGCGCGGTGATCACCGGACACCTCGCGAGCCGGTTCCCGGAGCGGGTGGTCGGTGCGCACATGAACATGCTCGTCGGGGCGCGCCGCCCCGGTGACGAGCCGCCCGCTCCGCCGTCGGCCGAGGAGTGGCGCGCGCAAGAGGCCGCGCGGCAGCGGCGCGAGGAGGGCACCGGCTACCAGCGCATCCAGGGCACGCGGCCGCAGACGCTCGCCTATGGGCTGACCGACTCGCCGGCCGGCCTGGCGGGCTGGATCGTCGAGAAGTGGCGGGAGTGGAGCGATTGCGGTGGCGACGTCGAACGGCGTTTCACGAAGGACGAGCTGCTCACCAACATCTCGATCTACTGGCACACCGGCACGATCAACAGCAGCACCCGCTACTACTACGAGTCCGCTCACGACCCCGAGCGCAACGGCATCGCCGGTCCCGTGGCCACCCCGTGCGCGTTCGCGATGTTCAAGCCGATCCCGGGTGCGCGCTCGCGCGCCCGCGCCGAGCGGGACTTCAACGTCGTGCGCTGGACCGAGTTCGACCGCGGCGGCCACTTCGCGGCGATGGAGGAGCCCGAACTGCTGGTGCAGGACATTCGTGAGTTCTTCCGCCCGCTCCGATGAGCCCGTGTGCCACGCCGCTGCGGGCGTCCACGCGTTCGACAGCAGTTCGTAATCCTCGACGCCCCGCGGGTGATGCCGCTGTTACCCGGACCGCGGGACAGTGAAATTCCACCCCGCATCGCTAGCCCGAGGGAGTCGAGATGCCTGAGAAGTACCGCTGCGAGCCCTGCAGCTTGGAGTTCGACACGCAGGAGGAGATGGACGAGCACGAGAAGGAGCACCACAGCGAGGCCTAGCGTCCGGCTGACGATCGATGAGCAGGGCGGGTCACCCGGGCGGGTGGCCCGTTCCGCGTCCGCAGTCGACGGCGTCAGTCCTCGACGAGCAGCGCGATGGCGACGTTGTCGATGCCGCCGCGGTCGAGCGCGAGTGCGACCAGCCGGTCGGCCGCGGAGGCGTCGGTCGGAGCGAGTGCGTCCGCGATCGCCGCGTCCGAGACGTAGCCGTGGAGGCCGTCGGAGCACAGCAGCAGCGCGTCGCCGCGCGCGAGCGCGAGCGGACCGAAGCGATCGACGGCGAGCGGGGCGCCGCCGCCGATCGCGCGCGTGATCACGTGACGTTGTGCCGCGGCCCGCGGGTCGTCGCGGCCGAGGCGGCCGGCGCGGATCTCCTCCTCGACCCATGAGTGGTCGGCGGTGACCTGCGTGAGCGTCGCGCCGACGAGTGCGTACGCCCGGCTGTCGCCGACGTTCGCCACCCACGCCCGCCCGTCGCGCACCAGCGCAACGACGAGCGTCGAGCACATGTGCGCGTGCGCCCCGGCCTGCGCGGCGCGCACGCGCCGGTCGGCTTC
>JBBDXH010000229.1:0-1725 GCA_040902395.1 Dehalococcoidia bacterium | reverse complement strand
CCGCCCCGACCATCGGGTTGGGGCTCGTGCGCCCGGCGCCGCGGGCCGCGAGTCGCAGCGCCCGCCGCATCCACCGATCGCCTTCTTCCGGCATCTCTGGGCCGATGCTAGCGGGCAACACGACGAGCTGCATATTCATGCACGCCGCTGTATAGTCGCGGGATGCCCACGAAGGTGGCCATCGTTGGCGCGACCGGGTACGCCGGCGGCGAGCTGGCGCGCATCCTCCTGCGGCACCCCCAGGTCCGGCTGGTCGCCGCGGTCGCCCGCGGCAAGCAGGGCACGCCGCTGCGCGACGCGCTCCCCAACCTTCACGACGCGCCGATCGGGCTGACCGTCGGCGACGACGTTCGGGATGCCGAGCTGATCTTCACCGCGCTACCCGCGGGCGAGGCCGCGAAGCTCGCGCCGGGTTGGCTCGGGGAGGATCGTCGGATCGTCGACATCGGCAGTGACTTCCGGCTCCGCGATCCGGCTCTCTACGAGCGCTGGTACGGCTACAAGCACCCCGCGCCGCAGCTGCTCGGCGAGGCCGTCTACGGGATGACCGAGCTCGCGCGCGAGCGACTGCGGGGAGCCCGACTTGTGGCGAACCCGGGCTGCTATCCCACCGCGGCCATCCTCGCGCTCGCGCCGGCGGTCGAAGACGGCCTCGTCGAAGGCGACGTGATCGTCGATGCGAAGTCGGGGGTCTCGGGAGCGGGACACAGCGTCGACGAGGCGTTCCTCTACGGAACGATCGACGGAAGCGTCCGCGCGTATGGCGTGCCTCGCCACCGGCACACGCCGGAGATCGCGCAGAGCCTCGCCGACCTCGGCCTGAGCGCGCCGCGCCTCACGTTCGCGCCGCATCTAGTGCCCATGACGCGCGGCCTCATCGCCACGTGCTACGCGACCCTGCGCGAAGGGGTCACTCCGGAGAGGGTGACCGCCGCGTACGCGACGCACTACGCGCAGGAGCCCTTCGTGCGCTTCGTCGCGTCCTTTCCGTCGACGAAGGCGACGCTGGGCAGCAACTGGTGCCTGGTGCACGCGACCGTGGATGAAGCGACGCGCCGCCTGGTGGCGGTCGGTGTGATCGACAACCTCGTCAAGGGCGCGGCCGGGTCGGCCGTGCAGAACATGAACGCGGTGCTCGGCCTGCCGGAGACGACGGGTCTCGAGGCCCTGCCGCTGTGGCCGTGAACAGAGAGGGCGTGACCTTCCCGGTCGGATTCAGCGCCGGCGCTGCCGCCGCGGGCGTGAAGGACGGGACGATCGGCCGGCTCGACGTCGCGCTGCTCGCCGCCGATCGACCGTGTACCGCCGCGGCCGTCTTCACGACGAACCAGGTCGTGGCCGCGCCGCTGGTGATCACCCGCAAGCACCTCGGCGGTGGCGAGATCCGCGGCGTGGTCGTGAACTCCGGCAACGCGAACGCCTGCACCGGCGCGCAGGGCGAGCGCGACGCCCTGGCCATGGCCACCGCGGCCGCCGCGAAGCTCGGCTGCCCCGTCCGATCCGTCGCGGTCGCGAGCACGGGCGTCATCGGGATCCCGCTGCCGGTGGACCGCATCGCGAAGGCGGTCGAGCGCATCACTCCCGATGCCGCTGGCTGGGATGCGTTCTCCCGCGCGATCATGACCACGGACACCCGCCCCAAGGTCGCCGAGCGTGAGGTCTGGCTCGCCGGCCAGCCCGTGCGCATCGGCGGCGTGGCCAAGGGCGCCGGGATGATCCACCCGA
>JBBDXH010000228.1:0-1737 GCA_040902395.1 Dehalococcoidia bacterium | reverse complement strand
ACGCCCTGGCCGACCTCGGCCGCCGCGGCGTGCACCCGTGCATGCACACCCGAGGCGTCGCGCTCGAGGCGCACCCGGGCCGTGGCGAAGTCGTCGAAGCCGTGCGAGTAGCAGACGTTCTTGAAGCCCGCGGCGAAGCCGGTCCCGCGGACGACGCCCTCACCGTGCGTGAGATTGCCGGTCCCGCCGGGCAGAAGCAGCGGGTCGCTCGAGATGCCCGCGCCGGGCGAGCGCAGCTGCGCGCAGCGGCCGACGATCTCCGCGACCGGCGCGGACCCCTCCATCGGCTGGCCCGTGATGATGGGGTCGCCCTCGCGCAGCCCGTTCATCACGCGGATGCCGACCGGCGTGAGGCCGCAGGCGGCGGCGAGCTTGTCCATCTGCGCCTCGTACGCGAAGCAGGTCTGGACGGCCCCGAATCCCCGCATCGCGCCGTTAGGTGGGCCGTTCGTGTACGCGACCACTCCTTCTATGAGCGCGTTCGGCACCCGGTAGGGACCCGCGCCGAAGGCCGAGGCGTTGGCGATCACTGCACCGCTCGATGAGGCGTAGGCGCCGCCGTCGAGGACGAGCGTGGCGCGCACGTACACGAGGCGCCCTTCCTTCGTCGCGCCGTGCTCGTACCACATGTGTGCGGGATGACGGTGCACGTGTCCGTAGAAGGACTCCTCGCGGCCGTATGACATGCGGACCGGCCGTTTGGTCCGGAGCGCCAGCAGGCAGCAGTGGATCTGCAGCGATACGTCCTCACGCGCGCCGAACGCGCCGCCGACGCCTGCCAGCACGAGGCGCACCTTCTCCTCGGGCAGACCGAGGCATGGCGCGATCTGCGAGAGATCCTCGTGCAGCCACTGCGTCGCGATGTGCAGGGTCACGCCGCCGTCATCGCGCGGGATGGCGAGGCCGGCCTCGGGGCCGAGGGCCGCCTGGTCCTGCATCGCGACCTCGTACTCGCCCCTGACGACAACGTCGGCGAGCAGGCCCGGATCGCCGTGCACGACGCGCACGCTCTCGATCACGTTCCCGTCCGGATGCAGCCTGGTCGCACCCTTCTGCAGCGCCGCGACCGGATCGGTGAGCGGCGTCATGACCTCATAGTCGACGGCGATCGCCGCGGCGGCGGCCTTGGCCTGGTCCATGTCGTCGGCGGCGATGATGGCCACGGGCTCGCCCACGTAGCGAACGACCTCGCCTGCAAGGACCGGCTGGTCGCGCTTCATGAGCCCGAACAGAGCGCGCGTCGGCAGATCCTTGGCGGTCAGGATCGCGCGCACGCCCGGCATCTTCTGGGCGCGACTGACGTCGATGGAGCGAATGAGCGCATATGCGTGAGGACTGCGCAGCGTGTGCCCCGACAGCATCCCGTCGTGGCGCAGGTCGCTCGCGTACTCGAACTCGCCCTTCACTTTCTCCACGGCGTCGGGCCGCCGCGCGGACTCGCCCACGACGCCGCGCACCTTCACGCGGGTCCCCGGCCTGGGCGGCGCGAGGGTCGAGCCGCGACCGGTCGTCGTCATCGGTACGTCGTCCTGGCCGCGCGCTGCACGGCGTCGAGGATCCGGCCGTACCCGGTGCAGCGGCAGATGTTCCCGGCGAGCGCCTCGCGCACCTCGGCCTCGGTGGGCTCCGGGTTTGCCTGGAGGAGCGCCTCCGTCGCGACGATCAGCCCGGGCGTGCAGAACCCGCACTGCACCGCACCGGCCTGCACGTAGGCGCGCTGCACGGGATGCATCTCGC
>JBBDXH010000227.1:0-11811 GCA_040902395.1 Dehalococcoidia bacterium | reverse complement strand
GGACGCTTTCGCGGGCACGATCGCCGAGGCGCTCGCGGACGCGGCCAACGCCGGCCACGTGCAGGCACACCTCGGCACGCTCGTACACGCCACCGAGGGCAAGTTCGTCGCCGCGAACGCGGCGCTGTGGACCGGCGGCGTGTTCGTCTTCGCGCCGCGCGGCCGAGCCTTCGACGCCCCTGTCACCGTCACGCTCGATGCACCGGCCGCCGCGGAGCAGGCGCTCTTCCCGCGCGTGCTGATCGTCGCGGAGCCCGCGTCCGAGGTGACGGTGGTCGTGCGCAGCCACTCCGGGGCCGCGAGCCTGCTCGCCTCCGGCGTGATCGAGATCTTCGCCGGCGACGACGCGACCGTGCGCCTCGTGCTCGACGATCGCTGGGGTGATGCGACGCGCGAGTTCACCACCGTGCGCTCCCGGCTCGGGCGCGCGACGCACGTGCAGGTGGCCTCGCTCGCCATCGGCGGCGTCCTGATCAAGCAGACGATCGAGGCGCTGCTCGAGGGCGCGGGCGCCACGTCGTCGATCCGCGGCGTCGCGCTTGGCGACCGCGATCAGCACTTCGACTTCGTCACGCTCCAGGACCACATCGGCCCAAAGACCGAGTCGGACGTCGAGATCAAGGCGGCGCTCGCCGGCGCAGCAAAGTCGATCTACTACGGCGTCACGCGCGTCGAAGAGACCGCGGCCGGCGCCGCAGCGAACCAGGCGAACCGCAATCTGCTGCTCTCCGGTCGCGCCAAGGCCGACTCCGACCCCGTGCTCGAGATCCTGACGTCTGACGTGATCCGCTGCGGTCACGGCGCCACGGTCGGCCCCGTGGACGAAGAGGCGCTGTTCTATCTGCAGAGCCGCGGGCTCGACCGCCGACAGGCGCTCCAGTTGCTCGTGGCCGGCTTCTTCCGCTCCGTGCTCAAGGACGTGAACGTCCCGGGCCTCGAAGATGAGCTCGAGGCGGCCGTGATCGCGAAACTCGCGACCGCGGAGCTCTAACGCACACCGCCCGTCGCCGCGCGCCGCGGGGTCGCAGCCAGTTGAAGGAAACCACGTGAGCCAGCGTCGCGTCTGCGCCGCCGCCGACATCCCCGAGGGCGAAGTGCGCGTCGTCCAGTGTGGCGACCGCTCGCTCGCGGTGAGCCACCTCGACGGCGCGTACTACGCGATCGACAACGTGTGCACGCACGACAACGGGCCGCTCGGCGAGGGCCGGCTGCAGCGCGGGCGCGTGATCTGTCCTCGCCACGGCGCGGCCTTCGACGCAAAGACCGGGCGCGTGCTCAGCCTCCCGGCCGTCCGCGACGTGCAGGCCTTCGCCACCCAGGTCGAAGGCGACGACGTGGTCGTGGACTGCGCGGACGTGGGCGCGGTCAGCGCGTGAGCGGATTGACCACGACATGACCGCACGTACCGGCCACCGGCCGTTCGAGATCGAGATGATCCGGCGCGACTTCCCCATCCTGAAGCGGCAGGTCGGTGAGGGCGCCCCGCTGATCTATCTCGACAACGCGTCCACCTCGCAGAAGCCCGTGCAGATGATCGCGGAGATCACGCGCTTCTACCGGGACCACAACGCGAACATCCATCGCGGCGTGCACACGCTGTCGATGGAGGCGAGCGAGCTGTACGACGGCGCGCGCGAGAAGGTGCGCGCGTTCATCAACGCGTCGCGCGTCAGCGAAGTGGTCTTCACGCGCAACACGACCGAGTCGATCAACCTCGTCGCGCACGGGTGGGGGCGGAAGTTCCTCGAAGCCGGCGACGAGGTCGTGATCTCGGAGCTCGAGCACCACTCGAACATCGTGCCGTGGCAGCTGCTGCGCGACGAGCGCGGCATCGTGCTGAAGTACATCCCGATGCTGCCGGACGGCACGCTCGATCTCGACGTAGCGCGCAGGCTGATCGGGCCACGCACGAAGCTGCTCGCCATCACCGCGATGTCGAACGCGCTCGGCACGATTGTGCCCCTCCACGAGCTGATCCCGCTGGCGAAGGCGCAGGGAGCGGTGGTGCTCGTCGACGGTGCGCAGTCCGTGCCGCACATGCCCGTGGACGTGCAGGCGCTCGGCGCGGACTTCCTCGCGTTCTCGGCGCACAAGATGCTGGGTCCGACCGGCGTGGGCGTGCTGTGGGGCCGGCAGGAGCTGCTCGAGGCGATGAACCCGTTCATGGGCGGCGGGGACATGATCCTCACCGTGTCCATGGCCTCCGCGACGTGGAACGAGGTCCCGTACAAGTTCGAGGCCGGCACGCCGAACATCGCCGGCGTGATCGCCTTCGGCGCGGCGATTGACTACCTCGAGTCGCTGGGCATGGACCGCATCCGCGCACACGAGCTCGAGCTCGTCGACTACGCGCTGCGACGCCTCGGCGACGTCCCGGGTGTGACGATCTACGGACCGCCCGGCGCCGCGGACCGCGGCGGGGTGGTCTCGTTCTCAGTGGAGGACGTCCACCCGCACGACGTCGGTCAGGTGCTCGACTCGCACGGCGTGGCCGTGCGCGCCGGGCACCACTGCGCGCAGCCCGTCATGGCGGCGCTCGAGGTGCCCGCGACGGTGCGCGCGTCGTTCTACCTGTACAACACGGCCGCCGAGATCGACTCGCTCGCCCGGGCGGTCGAAGAGGCGAACCGCTTCTTCGGATCCGTCAGTGCCTGAGCGCGAGTCCGGATTACTGGACGATCTCTACCGCGACATCCTGCTCGACCACTACCGCAACCCGCGCAACAAGGGCACGCTGGACGCTCCGACGTGCTCCGCGGAGGGCGCCAATCCGCTCTGCGGCGACGTGATCCGGCTCGAGGTCGCACTGGACGATGGCACGGTCGACGAGCTGCGTTTCAGCGGCGCGGGTTGTTCGATTTCGCAGGCGTCGGCGTCGATGATGACCCAGTACGTCGCGGGCAAGACGATCGCGGAGGCCGAGCACGCCGTCGACGACTTTCAGCGCATGATGATCGAGGGCGCGTCCCCCGTGGACGACTTCGGCGACATCGAGGCGCTCGTCGGCGTGGCGAAGTTCCCTGCGCGCGTGAAGTGCGCCTCGCTCGCCTGGAAGACCCTCCGCCAGGCACTCGAACACCCGGACATCGCAGAGCCCGTGACCACCGATGACAGGAGTGCGAACCATGGCTGATGCCAAGACCCGGCCGACGCTCGACCAGATCAACGAGGTGCTTCGCACGGTCGAGGATCCCGAGCTGCGGATGCCGATCGTGGAGCTCGGGCTCGTGTACGGCGCAGACATCGATGACCAGGGCATGGTGACCGTCGACATGACGCTCACCTCGCCGGCCTGCCCGGTGGGGCCGATGTTGCAGGGCATGATTTACCACAAGCTCAGTCAGCTCGAGGGCGTGGAGGATGTCGAGGTCAACCTCGTCTGGAGTCCGCCCTGGGACCCAAAGACCATGGCCTCCGAGGAAGTGAAGATGGCGCTCGGCATCTGGTAGCGCCGTCCGCCGGACCCCGCACCGCGCACATACGGCCGTCCTTCCCGGAAGGACGGCCGTCTTCGTGTCCGTGAGCGGGCCGCGCCCTACTGGCGGCGATACCCCGGCAGTCCCTCGAGCGGCCCGGATGGCAGTCCGCGGTATCGCAGCTCGTCCGCGGACGAGCAGTCCGTCGCCAGGGCCGCGATGCAGGGGCCGAGCTCCACCTGCTCGATCGCCACGATCACCGTGCCCTGGTGGACGCGCGCCTCGAAGCGATCCAGCCCTCGCTGCGGCGTCCCGATCAACGACCTTCCGTCGAGGTCGTAGAGCGTGCCGCCGCAGCGGTCGATGAACACGCCCCGCGCCTCGCCGTTCGTGACGACGATCTCCCACTGCACCTGGCAGCCGCTCGTGGGATCGCGGGAGAGGTATGCGCGTACCCCATCGCCGTCGGGCAGGAAGACGACCCACGCGCCGAAGGTCAACCCGGCGCGATCGGCGCCCCACGTCGTGACCGGGAGCAGCCGTGGCTTCCCGAGTTCGAGCTCGTCGAGGGGGACGCTGAGCTCGCGGTCCGGCACGCTGGCTGCGAGCGCGGCCACGCATGCGCCGACCAGTACGATGGCGGCGAGCACGACGCCGCCGGCCGCCAGCAGGCGCGGCCAGACGTTGCGTGGGCGCGTCGGGTCGGGCGTCTCGTCGATGGACTGCACGGCGGAATCGTAGGTGTCGTGAGGGCGCACGCGCACGTGCCGGCCGATCGCCGCACTGGTCCGCGAGCCGCGCGCGCCCGTAGGATCGACGCTCGCTCTCGCCGCAACGGAACGAACAGCTATGGCGCACCCGCCGGTGTCCCGGAGATACAGCCGCCGCGCGGTGCTGCGTCTCGGCGCGTCCACGACCGCAGCCGCACTGCTCGCGGTGGCGTGCGGCTCGGACTCGTCCGGGGGCGGAAGCGCGAACCCCGACGCTTTTGCGCGCACGCTGCAGGTCCGTCCGCGGCCGCGCGCGCCACGCGGCGTGGCGTCCGGCATCGTCCGGACGGGGGTCGTGTAAGCCGGGGGCGCGCCCGCGCCGGCGTTCACCCGCGAGACCCGGCTGCTGGCCGACTCGCGACTCGTGGCGACGGACCCGCGCGACGGCTCCGTCCAGGGCGATCTCGCGAACGCGCTGGAGGTGATTGACCCCCTGACGGTGCGCTTCTCGATCAACCCGGGCGCGCACTTTCACCCCGACGACCAGGGACTCGCACGGCCGCTGAACGGCGAGGACATTCAGCGCGACTTTCTCCGACGCCGGACCGAAGGGGACTACCTCTTCGACCGCGTGATCGAACGCAGCGACGCACAGCGCGACTCGGTCACGCTACATCTGAAGGCGCCCTTCGCTCTGCTGTTCGAGCTGCTCGGCGCGCCCGAGGCCTCCGTGCGTTCGGGGGAGACTTCCACGGCGTTCGACGCCCCGCTCGGGAGCGGGCCGTTCATCCCAACGCAGCGCGAAGGCGACCGTCTCGCGCTCGCACGGCATCCGCTGTACCACCAGCAGGGCTATCCGCGGCTCGAGGGCGTGATGCTGACCCGATTCGCAACGGAGGGCGACTGGGCCGCCAGCTTCGCCGCCGGCGAGCTCGACGTGTGGGTGCGTAGCGGACCGCCCGGCCCGGGCACGCCGGCGCGCGCGGACGTCTCGCGGGCGGTGCGCCCGGCGACGAGGCTGCGCGGCCTCGGGCTCTCGCTGCTGGGGCAGCGGGGCGACGTCGCCGTGCGCCACGTCGAAGCATTCCAGGATCAGCGCGTGCGTCGCGCGCTCGCGCTCGCGCTGAATCGATCTGCGCTCCTGGCCCCGGACTCCGTCACGAGCGGGCCCGTGGGGCCCGCGCACGTCGCCGATGCGCTGCCGCCGGACGAGCTCGCGGAGCACGAGCTCTACCGGTGGGACGCGCGCGAGGCGCGGTCGCTGTTGAGCGCCGCGGGGCAGGCAGGGCTGGAGTTCCGCCTCCAGATCCCGGACGTCGAGCCAATGCGCACCTACGGCCAACTGATCGGCGATCAACTGACCGCCGCCGGCTTCGAGCCGCGCCCACAGGTCACGGACCTGAAGGCCTGGCAGACGTCGTTCGGCGCCGGCGACTTTGAGGCGATCGTGTTCGAGATCGGCGGGCTGAACACACCCGACATCGGCCTGCGGCTGCACACGGCCAGCGGCGTCGACGGACGCTTTTCGCTGTGGGGCTACTCCAACCCCGTCTACGACGCCGCCGTGCGCGAGGCGCTCTCCACGCTCAATCCCGCCGAGCGCGCGCAGCGCTCACGCGTCGCGCAGCGTCTCCTGCTCGACGATGTGCCCGCGATGTTGCCGATCTCGGCGCCCACGGAGGCGGCGGCGATCGCCTCGGGCGTGCGGGGCTTCGCCTTCGGCGCGTACGACTTCAACGCCGGCTGGCTGTCGGCCGCGTGGGAGCACCACGAGGCGCCCGGCAGCTGACGGCTCCCGTTTCGGCGGCGACGATCGTTCCCGCCGCCGGCAGCGCACGCAGCGGGACGCCCACGCAGTCACCCGTCGCAGGATCACCCGGGGCGGCCGGCGGCGCGCCACCCACACCGTGCAGCCACTGGACACGGGTGAGGCGCACGCAGAGACGTCAGCTGCCGGCCTCCGGCCGCAAGGCGCCGCCCGCGCGGTACGACGCGTCCAGCAGCTCGATCACGTGAAGCACGGTGGCGTCGCCGCCCGTCCGGCGCACGCCGGCCTGGAGCTGGAGTGTGCACCCGGGATTGGCGGTGCAGATCACGTTCGCGCCGGTCGACGCGACGTCGATCATCTTCGCCTCGAGCACCGTCGCGGACATCTCAGACTCCACCGCGGAGTAGAGCCCGGCCGAGCCGCAGCAACGGTCGGGCGTCTGCATCTCGTGCACCCGCAGCCCCGGGATCGCGCGCAGGATCACGCGCGGCGCCTCGCGAATGTGCTGCGCGTGCGCGAGGTGGCAGGCGTCCTGGATCGTCACGTCCGCGTCCACGACGCCGAGGTCGTGCGCGAAGTCCCGCGCGGCGACGAACTCGAGCACGTCGCGGACCGACGCGGCGAAGCGCTCCGCGCGCGCCGCCCAGGCCGGGTCGTTGCGGAGCAGCCGGCCGTACTCCTTCATCGCCGCGCCGCAGCCGGCGGCGTTCACGATCACCGCCTCCGCGCCCGCGTCCTCGAACGCCGCGATGTTGCGGCGCGCGAGCGCGCGCGCCGCCTCCGCGTCCCCGGCGTGAGAGTGCAGGGCGCCGCAGCAGACCTGCGCCGGCGGCGCCACGACCTCGCAGCCCGTGCGCGCGAGCACGCGCACCGTCGACTCATGCATCTGGGGAAAGAGCTCGCCGTGTACGCAGCCCGTGAGCAGCGCGACCCGCGCCGTCGCGCCGGGCGGGGCGACCAGCGTGCCGCTGCGCCGGAACGGGCGGCGATTCAGCACGGGCGCGCTCGATTCGAGCCGGCGGAGGCCGGCGGGGAGCAGCCGGGCGAGGCCGCTCCTGCGCACGAGCGCCTGCGCGCCCGAACGCGTGTACAGCCGCGCGCAGGCGACGGCCGCGCGCAGTACGCGCGGCCGTGCGATCACGTGACGGAGGACGAGTGAGCGCATGCGCCACGCGCGCGGCTGCTGCCGCGCGGGATTGGCCATGATCGCGGCGCGCGCGTCTTCCATGATCCGGCCGTACGGCACCGCGGACGGACACGCGGTCTCGCACGCGCGGCACTGCAGGCAGAGGTCCAGGTGCCGAAGCAGGCGATCGCTCACGTCCACGCGGCCGGTGACGACCGAGTTGATCAGGTGCAGGCGCCCGCGCGGGGATTCGAGCTCCTGCCCGGTCGCGATGTACGTCGGGCACGATGGCAGGCAGAAGCCGCAGTGGATGCAGTTCTGGAGATCGGCGAGGGCGGGGATGTCCGGACCGACGAAGTGCAGGCCGGCGTGCGCGTCAGACGGACCGGACGCCGTCACAGCCCCTCCATCCAGCGCCCGCGGTTGATCGTGCGCCGCGGATCGAGCTGATCACGCAGGCGGACTATGCACTCCCGCTCGCCGAGGCTGAAGGGGTCGACCCGGCGGCGCAACTCGGCCGAGGCGGCCTCGATCTGCAGGAATCCGCCGCGGGCCTCGGCGTGCGCGCGCAGCGACGAGAGCGCCCCGGCTTCCAGCCCGGCAGCGGCGTGGCCGATCACGGAGCCCGTGCCGGGGTAACCCCACGCCTGGCAGCCGGCCTCGCGTGCCGCGGTGAGGATCTCCTCGAGGGCGCTGGGCGGGGCGCCCATGCGGACCACCGTCGCGTCCTCGTCGCCGGCGAGCGCCCGCAGCCGCGCCCAGGGCTTCCCCCGGGGCTCCGTCACCATCGCGCCCGACCGCCCGGCGATGTCGCGCGTGTCGGTGAGCGAGCGCTCGACCGCAGCCACGACGCCGGCGCATTCGATCAGCACGTGCGGCTCGTGCGACAGTCCCGCGTGCGCGGCCGCGCGCGGGGCGACGACCGCCAGCGCGCGCACGGCCAGCGTCGCGTCGCGCAGCGCGCCGGCGAGCCGCACGGCATCGCCCAGGCTGGCGCAGCGCAGCGCGAGGCTCTGCGTGGCCGCAGGCAGCGGGGCGAGCTTGAACGATGCCTCGATCACCACGCCGAACGCGCCGAGCGCGCCGGTATGCAGCCGGTGCAGGTCGTAACCGCTGACGTTCTTGACCACGCGACCGCCGGACTTCGCGAGCGAACCGTCCGGGAGCGCCACCGTGAGCCCGATCACCACGTCGCGGATGCCGGCCGTCTGTCCGCGCCAGGCGCCCGGCCGCGCCGTGGCCAGCATGCCGCCGATCGAGACGCGATCGTCGGGCGGCGGGTCGACCGGGAGGTACTGACCGTGCTCGCCCAGCGTCTGCTGGAGCTGGCCGAGGGTCGTGCCGGCCTCGACCGTGACGGTCAGGTCCTCGGGCACGTACTCCACGACGCGGTGAAGCCCGCGCACGTCCAGCGCGACGTCATAGCGATCGAGCGGACGTCCGAAGGTCAGCGCGGTGCGGCTGCCGAGCGGCACGACCACGAGGTCGTGCTCGGCGGCCGTGTGCAGGAGCGTCGCCACCTCGCGGCGATCCGACGGGCTGAAGGCGATGCGCGGCAGCAGGCCGTCGAGCGGGAAGTCGTGCGGCTCGCGTTCGGTGTCGGACGGGACGCTGTGTCGCAGGGCGGCGAGCGCGGCGTCGGCGGTCATCGCGCGCTCACACGTAGACGCCCGGCGTCGCGAGTGCGCGCTGGAAGCCGGCGGCGTGACCCGCCGCGCAGCCGTGCCCGGTCGGCAGCACCTTGCACGGGTTGAAGTGGTCCGCGCCGCCGAACGCCGTCCGCACGCGCGCCATCGCGTCCAGGTCCGACGGGGTGAAGATCCACTCCATGTACGAGCGCTTCTCGTAGCCGATGCCGTGCTCCCCGGTCACGGAGCCGCCCGCGTTCACGCACACGCGCATGATCTCGCCACCCAGCTCGAGCACGCGGTCGGTCGCGCCGGGCTCGTCGGGGTCGAACATAATGTTCGGGTGCAGGTTGCCGTCGCCGGCGTGAAAGATGTTCGCGCAGCGGAACCCGTAGCGCGCCGAGAGCGCCATGACCTCGCGCATGACCTGCGGCAGGCGCGTGCGCGGGACCACGCCGTCCAGCAGGTAGAACGCGGGCGACGCGGCGCCGATGGCGCCGATCCCGGCCTTGCGGCCCTCCCACAGGCGCTCGCGCTCGCTGGCCTCTTCGGCCACGCGTACCTCGCGCGCGCCCTGCTCGTGGCAGGCCGCGACCACCGCCGCGGCCTCGTAGGCGACGCCGGCCTCGAGGCCTTCGACCTCGATCAGCAGCACCGCGCCGGCGTCCAGCGGGTACCCGGCGTGCACGCGCGGTTCGACGATGCGAATGATCTCCTGGTCGAGCATCTCGAGCGCAACGGGGATCACGCCGCGGCGGATGATCGCCGAGACGGCCTCGGACGCGGCCTCAACGGAGTCGAAGATGCCGAGCATCGTGCGCACGGCGCCGGGGAGCGGCATGAGCCGCACGCAGATCTTGGTGATGATGCCGAGCGTCCCCTCCGAGCCGACGAACAGCCCGCGCAGGTCGGGCCCGGGCATGTCCGGAAGCCGTCCGCCGAGCCAGGTGAGGCGTCCATCCGGGAGTGCGACCTCCAGTCCGAAGACGTGGCTCACGGTCGAGCCGTGGGCGAGCGTGTGCGGTCCGCCCGAGTTGTTCGCCACGTTCCCGCCGAGTGTGCAGATGCGCTGCGACGAAGGGTCGGGGGCGTACAGCATCCCGTGCTTCGCCGCCGCGTTCTGGAGATCCAGGTTGATCACGCCCGGTTCGACGATCGCGATGCGATTCGGGGCGTCGATCTCGACAATGCGGTTCATGCGCGTCATGGCGACGACCACGCCGCCGAGCACCGGCACGGCGCCGCCGGCGAGCCCGGTGCCCGATCCGCGCGGCACGATCGGCTGATTGTGTGCGCGTGCCACGCGCACGACGGCCGACACCTCCTCGGCCGTACCGGGGAAGACGACGGCGTCCGGCAGCGCGCGATCGATGGTCGCGTCGTACTCGTAGACGAGCAGATCTTCCGGCGCGAAGAGCACGTGGCGCTCGCCGACCGCCCGCTGAAGGTCGCGGACCAGGGAGGTCATCAGGTTCGTCGGCATCGTTTCGCGAGTGTAGCATCGGGCCGACGGGCATCCGGCAGGAACTGCGGGGGGTGGCGAAGGCATGGACGTGAGCGGCAAGGTCGCGGTGGTGACCGGCTCGTCGGCGGGCGTGGGCAGGGCGACCGCCGAGCTGCTCGCGCGGCTCGGCGCGCAGGTCGTCGTGAACTACGCGCGCTCCGCGCAGGATGCCGAGCAGACCGTGCAGGGCATTCGCGACGCCGGCGGCGTTGCCCACGCGTTCCGGGCGGACGTGCGCGAGGACGCGCAATGCCGCGCGTTGATCGCCAGCGCCGTGTCGACCTACGGCGCGCTGCACATCCTCGTGAACAACGCCGGCATGACGCGCTTCATCACCCACGCCGACCTGGATGCGGTCACCGAAGAGGTGTGGGACGAGATCATGGGGGCGAACGTGCGCGGCACCTTCAACTGCACGCGCGCCGCGGCCCAGCACATGCGCGCGGCCGGCGAGGGTGCGGTCGTGAACGTGGCATCCGTCGCCGGGATCGGCGGTGGCGGTTCGTCGATCCCCTACGGGGCGTCCAAGGCGGCGATCATCAACATGACCCGTTCGCTCGCCCGCGTGCTCGGTCCGGAGATCCGCGTGAACTGCATCGCGCCCGGCTTCATCGAGGGCCGCTGGTTGCGCGGGGGGATGGGTGACGACCGTTACGAGGAGGCGCGGCGCGCGATCACGGAGCGTGCGCCGCTGCGCGCGGTCGCGAGCCCTGAGGCGTGCGCAGACGCGATCTACGCGCTGATCGGGCACGGCGTGCACGTCACCGGTCAGACGCTCGTCGTCGACGGCGGGTCCACGCTGTGAGCACCGCGTGAGCCAATCGCCCGACGGCGCCGGCGAGGGCGAGCACGCCCGAACCGAGGCCGACGCGCGCGTAGCGTTCCTGCCCGGCATCGATCTGGACGCGGCGCGCGACGGCCTGGAGGCTGCGGTGCGTGCCGCCAACGAGTCGATCCGCGCGGTCCTGCGGCAGACCGAGATGCGCGTGGGCTACAAGCCCGGCGAAGGGCCCGTCACCGAGGCGGATCACGCGGCGGACGACACGCTGCACGAGCGGCTGATGCCGCTGATCGCGGGCGCGCACTGGCTCTCAGAGGAATCCGCGCAGATCGCGCCGCTGATCCGTGGTGAGCCCACCTGGGTCGTCGACCCGCTCGACGGCACGCGCGAATTCCTGCGCGGACTTCCCGAGTTCGGCGTCTCGGTGGGGCTCTTCGTGGACGACCGGCTCGTGCTCGGTGCGATCGGGTTGCCCTCCGAGGAGGTGGTGCTCTCGGGCATCGTCACCGCCGAGCGTCGCCAGGCCCGGCGCGACGGCGTGCCCCTCCCCGCGCTCGTCGACGACGGGGTTGTGCGGCGCGTCGTCGTGTCGCGGCACGACTACGAGTGGCGCGAACTGCACTTCCAGATCCCCTTTGAGGTGTATCCGTGCGGCTCCGCGGCGGTGAAGCTGGTTCATGCTGCGACCGGCCGGGCCGATGTCTACTTCTCCACGGGGCCGCGCTCGGTGTGGGATGTCGCCGGGGGCGCTGCGGTGCTCCAGGGCGTGGGAGGAGACCTGATCATGGTCAACGGCGAGGCGCTCACGCTCTCGCCGCAGCAGAGAGACAATCGAACGAGTAAACGACCTATGGGGGATGGCGGTGTTCGAGCGTTGG
>JBBDXH010000226.1:288-11885 GCA_040902395.1 Dehalococcoidia bacterium | reverse complement strand
GCGCCTCGCGCTGCTGGAGCGCCGCGCCGGCGATCACGAGCACGACGATCACGAGCGAGAGCGCGGGGTCGAGCACCAGCCAGCCGGTCAGCTGGATGCCGACACCGGCGGCCACCGCGACCACGGATCCGGCCGCATCGGCGAGCACGTGCAGGCGCGCGGCGCGCGTGTTGATCGAGTGGGCGCCGCGCAGCATCCACGCCTGGAGCAGATTTGCCCCGAGGCCGACGCCGGCGATCGCGATCAGGCCGGGACCGTGCACCGCCGTGGGTGCGTCGAGCCGGCGCACGGCTGCCCACGTGATCCATGCGGCGATGGCGAGCAGGGTGAGCGCGTTGAGCGCGGCGGCCAGCACTTCCGCGCGGTGGAAGCCGTACGTGCGGCTCGCGCTGTGCGGTCGCGCCGCGAGCCAGCCGGCGAACAGCGCGAGCGCGAGCGCGCCCACGTCCGAGAGCACATGCCCCGCGTCCGCGAGCAGGGCGAGCGAGCCGGTGAACCACGACCCCCACGCCTCGAGCACGACGGTGGCGGTCGCGATCGCGAGCGCCACCGCCAGCCGGCGACGGTCAGTGCGGGCGCGTGTGCCGGGAGCCAGGCCGTGGATGTGGGTCACCTCAGTCACGTTAGCAGCGCGCAGGCGGCGCGCTGAGAGCCATGACTCAACTCCCGCCACGGTCAGGCCGGGCAACGCGGGGCTGCCGTCGCCGACCGCCTAGAAGGGGTAGCCCTTGCCGCCCTGGGTGCCCTTGATCGCGGCGATCTCGCCCGCATGCGAGAGCGTGTTCATGACGAGGATGCCGAGCGCGTCCGTGACGGTCATCTTGCCGCCGGGGCCGTCGACCTCGCGGTCAAGATCCGCCGCCGTCAGGCCCTTCAGGTACTCATCGACGCTCGCGTGCACCGCCTGCATGTACGGCTCGAGCGACGGCAGATCGCACCGGAAGGCGCGCGCCACGGCTTCGTCCTGCCGCATCACGTTCGGCAGACCCAGCTTCGCTCCCCACCCGTCGCGCTCCCAGATCGCCGGCTGGCCGCGGAGCATGCCGTTCACGATCCCGTCTTCCGAGTTCAGAATGTGCACCACGGTCTCCCCGATCGGATGGGCGGTGCCCGGGGGAACGAAGTTCACCTGCTCGGGCGTCAGCCCGCCGAGCGTGCCCTGGAACCACTGGCGCGATGCGTTGACCGTGCGGGTCATTGCGTCGACTGCATCCATTCGAGCCTCCTTCTGCTGAGCCCCGTTCACCTCTGTCGCGTGACAGCACGGGTTGTCCGTCCCGCAGGCTCCGCTCAGCGCCGGGATGGTAAGTCAGGCCGCACGCTCATGGTCCGCGGGCATGTCTGGATCGGCACCCTACAATCCGCGCCGAACGGGAGGCCTGACACCATGACTGACTACGAGTTCCTACTGCGCGAACAGGACGGCGCCGTATTGACGCTGACCTTGAACCGGCCGGAGGCGCTGAACGCGCTCTCACGCCCGCTCGAGCAGGAGTTGCACGCGGCGCTCGACGCCGCCGCAGCGGACGAGAGCGTGCGCGTGATTGTGCTCACCGGCGCAGGCCGCGCATTCTCCGCGGGCTACGACATCTCAGGCGCCGCGGGCGGTCCGGCGCGCGAGCGGCAGCCGGTGAGCGGGTTCCTGCGCTCGCACTGGCAATCGGCGATGCGCAACCCGGACATGATGATGCACATCATGCAGCTCCCGAAGCCGGTGATCGCGGCGATCAACGGCTGGTGCGTCGGCGGCGGCTTCTGGTACTCGCTCGCCTGCGACATCACGATCGCGTCGGACCAGGCGGTCTTCGCCCAGCCCGAGGTGCGCATGGTCTCGAACACCACCGTGCTCTTCGCGCTGCTCGCCGGCTGGAAGAACGCGCACCGCTATGCGCTGACCGGCGATCACTTCGACGCCCAGGAGGCGCTGCGCATCGGCGTCGTGAACGAGGTCGTCCCGCACGATGAGCTGATGGGGCGCACGCTCGCGCTCGCCCACCGGCTGGCGCAGGTGCCTCCGGACTCGGTCCGCCTGAACAAGGCGATTACGACGTACGGCCTCGAGGCCATGGGTCTGCGCAACGCGCTCAACGTGAACGGCATGCTCTCCACGCTGGTCGAGGCATCGAACGACGGGCCCGACGTCGACCACCTCGACCGCGCGCGCGCCGAGCGCGGCTTTCGTGGCTTCATGGAGGCACGCGACGGCCCGTTCACGCCCGAGCCCTTCGGTCCCCGCTCGCGACCGCGGGCCTGACGCCCGTGCCGCCTGGGCCGGGGCCGCTCGAGGGCCTGCGCGTGCTCGACCTCACGTGCGGCGTGGCCGGCCCGCACGCCACGAAGCTGCTCGCCGACTACGGTGCGGTCGTGACGAAGCTCGAGCCGCCCGGCGGCGACCCGTCGCGGCGCGAGGGACCGTTCCCGGGCGATCGCCCCGATCTCGAGGCGAGCGCCGCCTTCCTCTGGCTGAACACGAACAAGCGCAGCGCGGTCGTCGACCTCGACACGGCGGACGGCGTCGCGCTGGCGCGCCGGCTGGTCGCGGCGAGCGATGTCGTGGTGGAGGACGGCGCCCCGGGGCGGCTCGCCGCGCGGGGGCTCGATCTCGCGGCCGCGCGCGCCGCGCGGCCGGCGCTCGTGGTGTGCTCGATCACCTCGTTCGGGCAGGACGGCCCGTACGCCGGACTCGTCGCGAGCGACCTCGTGCTCCAGGCCATGGGCGGTGCGATGTACTCGACCGGCCACGCCGAGCGCGCGCCGCTGCGGCTGGGCGGCAACTACGCCGAGTGGCAGGCCGGCCTCGCCGCCGCCTACGCGATCGTGCTCGCGGTGCTCCGCGTCGAAGGCGGCGCGCCCGGCGACCACATCGACCTTTCGATCTACGAGACGCAGGCCGGCGGCAAGGACCGCCGGCAGCTCAACCTGCTCGCGTACGCCTATTCGGGTGCGATCGCGCGCCGGCGCGAGACCGCGTTTGCGATCTGCGCGGGCGTGCGCCCGTGCCGGGACGGCTTCATCAACCTGCTCGGCAACCAGCGGCTGCCCGAGCTGCTGCGCATGATCGGCCGTGACGACCTCGCCGCGCTCCCCGACGTCGCTCGCCCGCTCGACCCCCCGCCGGCGCTCGTCGACGAGATCGAGGGCGCGTACCTCGAGTGGACGCTCGCGCACGACATGCGCGACGCGCTGGCGATCGCCCAGCGGCACCGCATCCTCGGCGGCACCGTGCAGACGATCGCCGACGTGCTTGCCGATCCGGCGTTCCGCGAGCGCGGCTTCTGGGAGGAGATCGATCACCCGCGCACGGGGCCGCTGGCGTACCCCGGTCGCCCCTTCGTCATGTCGGACTCGCCTCGCCCGCCCGCGCGGCGCGCGCCGCTGCTCGACGAGCACGGCGGGGAGGTGCGCGCCGAGGCGAGCGCGCTGCCGGACTTCGCCGAGGCGGCCGGGTCGACGCGCGCCTCGACCCCGGCGGCGGGGCCGCAGCTGCCGCTCACCGGGGTGCGCGTGATCGATCTCACGGTGGTGTGGGCCGGGCCGTTCGCGTCGCAGCTGCTCGCCGAGTGGGGCGCCGAGGTGGTCAAGATGGAGCCGATCACCACCGTGCAACCGCAGACGCGCGCGACGGACGGCGGCGGGCGCCCCGGCTGGTTCGCCGCCGGCGATCCCGGGGCCGACCCGTGGAACCGCGGCGTGAGCTTCAACTGCTCGGCGTGCGGCAAGCGCTCGTTCACCGGCAACCTGCGTACCGCCGCCGGCCGTGAGGCCTTCGACCGGCTCGTCGCGATCGCGGACGTCGTGATCGAGAACAACGTGCCGGAGACGATCGACAGGCTCGGCGTCGGCTATGAGGCGCTCGCCGCGATCAACCCGCGCATCGTGATGGTGCGCATGCCGGGGTTCGGGCTGACCGGGCCCTATCGCGACTACCGCTGCTGGGGCAACCACCTCGAGTCCATGGCCGGCCACCTGCTCACGCGCTGCTACCCCGATGCCACGCCCGACGCGGCCGGCGAGAGCTATGCGTGCGACTCGATCGCCGGGCTCACGGCCGCGCTCGCGACGGCGATGGCGCTCCGCCATCGCGCGCGCACCGGTCGCGGGCAGCTCGTCGAGGTGCCGCAGATCGAGGCCTTCGCGGGGATGATGGGCCGCGAGCTGCTGGACTACGCGATGAACGGCCGTGAAGCGGCGGGCGTCGCGAACGACCACGCCTCCCACGCCCCGCACGGCGCGTACCCGTGCGCCGGGGACGACCGCTGGATCGCCATCGACGTCGCCGGTGACGACCAGTGGCGCGCGCTCTGCGCCGCGCTCGCGGCGCCGGATCTGGCCGCCGACGCGCGCTTCGCGGACGCGGGCGCGCGCCGCCAGCACCGCCGCGCGCTCGACGCGCTCGTCGGCGAGCGCACGCGCACGCGCGATCGCGCGGCGCTCTTCGGGGCGCTCCAGTCGGCCGGCGTCGCGGCCGGACCCGTTCAGGACGACGCCGACGCCTTCGCCTGCCCGCAGCTCCGCGCACGCGGCTTCTTCGAGCCGCTCAGCCGCGATGACCTCGGCACGCACGACTACCCCGGCATGCTCTTCAAGTGGCGCGACACCCCGAACTCTCACCGTGGCCCGCCCGTCCGCCTCGGCGCGGACAACGCGTATGTCTACCGCGAGCTGCTCGGATACACGGCGGACGAGTACTCGGAGCTCCTGGCATCCGGCGAGGTGGGAACTGCGTATCCGTAACCCGGCGACCGCGGGATGCGAGTCCCCCCGACGGCACCCGAGTCGTCGGTGAGGTTCGTCTTGCGGGTGTCGGTCAGGTGGAGCGCGGGCAGGCGGGACGCCTGCTCGGGCCGGAGCGCGACTCCCGACGGCGCGCGTGCGGAACGGGGAGCATGACCGCGCCCGACCTCGCGACACTTACACCGCGGCGGCTCGGGCAGATCCGCTCTCGGCTGCTCGCCTGGTACGACGCACGCGTGCCGGACTTCCCGTGGCGCACTGCGCGCGACCCGTACGCGGCGCTCGTCGCCGCCGTGTGCGCGCAGCAGACGCAGATGCCGCGCGTGCTCGAGACGTACGCGCGCTGGATGGCGGCCTTCCCCACGCTTGCCGACTGCGCCGGCGCGAGCCGGGAGGACGTGCTGCGCACGTGGGGGCGCGCCGGCTACCCGCGGCGCGCCGCCTACCTGCACGAAACCGCGCGCCGCTGCATGGCCGAGCACGGCGGAGCGCTGCCACGCGACCGCGAGGCGCTGCTCGCGCTGCCCGGCGTCGGGCCGTTCACAGCCGCGATCGTGCGCTGCTTCGGCTTCGGCGACGACGCCGTCGCCGTCGACACGAACGTCGTGCGCGTGATCGGGCGGATCGTGTTCGGCGACCTCCAGCCCGCGCGCGAGACGTCACCCGCGGCGATCGACGCGGCGGCCGCGCGGCTGCTGCGGCCGGGCACCGCCGCACGCTGGAACCCCGCGCTCATGGACTACGGCGCCTCCGTCTGCGGCCCACGGCCGCGCTGCGACGAGTGCGTGGTCGCGGCGCTGTGCGCCGCGCGGCCGCGCTTCGCCGCCGGCGAGCGCGCGGCGCCGGTGCGCGCGCAGCCGGCGTTCGCCGGCTCCGACCGCGAGCGGCGCGGTCGCATCCTTGCGGTGCTGCGTGGGCATGACGGAGGCGGCATGCCGACGCGCGCGCTCTGGCGCGCGCTCGCGTCAGCGCCGGCCGACAGCGCGCGCATGCGCGCGCTGCTCGACACGCTCGTTGCCGACGGCCTGGCGTGGCGCCGCGGGGAACGCTGCGGGCTGGGCGAGGGGCCGCCGGGCGCGGCGGTGGGCGACGGGGGCGTCTGCTAGGCTCGGTGCTCGATCCGTTCGGGACGCACGCCGCTCGCAGGGGGACGCCGCATGCCGCAGGTCTACGCCGACGCCGACGTCACGATCGAGCTCTTCGCCGCCCTCGGACCGCTGGGCAACAACGTCTACCTCCTGCGGCCCACGAACGGCGGCCCACTTACGGTGGTCGATGTGCCGGAGGGCTTCGAGACGGTGATCGAGGCGATCGGGGACACGCCGGTGGAGCGCGTGATCGTGACCCATTCGCACTTCGACCACTGGGGTGGCTTCGACGTGATGCGGGGAGTGATCGTCGCGCCGGTGCTCGCCGGGGCCGCGGAGACGAACCTCGATGAGGGCCGCGCGATTGGCCGCCTCCGCGACGGCGAGGAGCTCGCGGTGGGCACGGCGCGGCTGCGCGTGCTGCACACGCCCGGCCACACCCCGGGTTCGATCTGCCTGCACATTGGGAATGCAGTGCTCACCGGCGACACGCTGTTCCCCGGCGGCCCCGGGTACAGCCGCACGCCGGAGGCGCTGCAAGAGGAGATCGGCTCGATCACCTCGAAGCTGCACCCGCTGGCGGCGGAGACGGTCGTGCTGCCCGGGCACGGCGACGGCACGACGATCGGCGCGTCGCGCGCCGAATACGCTGTCTTCGCCGCGGTCGCACACGCCGGCGATCTCCATGGCGACGTGTTATGGGCCGGCAGCGGCTGAACGCACGCCCGCCGTCGCCGGCAATTGACCGGATAGCGGGCGCGCCTAGAATGCGCCGGACCTGAGCCCGGGTGCCGCCGTCGTCGCACCCCGCCCACGCCGCACACGCTCACCCCCACCTGCGAATGGAGCCCGATGGATCAACTCAGCCCGACGACGGTCACGCTTGACAGCGGGTTGCGGTTGCTGGTGACGCCGATGCCGCATGCGCGCTCGGTCGCGATTTCCGTGTATCTCGCCGCGGGCTCACGCTACGAGCACACGACGCAGGACGCCGGCATCGCGCACTTCCTCGAGCACATCTGCTTCAAGGGCACCGCGCGCCGGCCCCGCCCGATGGACGTCTCGATCGAGATCGACGCCATGGGCGGCACGATCAACGCCGCGACGAACCGCGAGCTCACCGTCTACTACGCGAAGGTCACGCCCGAGCACGCGCCGCGCGCGCTCGACGTGCTGCTCGACATGCTGCGGAACTCACTCTGCCTCGATCACGAGATCGAGCGCGAGCGCGGCGTGATCCTGGAGGAGTTGGCCGCCGTCGAGGACTCGCCCGCCGAGCAGGTGGGGGTCGCGCTCGACGCGCTGCTGTGGGGCACGCAACCGCACGGTCGCGACATCGCGGGCACGGTGGAGTCGGTGAGCGGGCTCCAGAACGACATGATTCGCGCCTACTACCACGGCCAGTATGTCGCCAATGCGGTGGTGGTCTCGATCGCCGGCGCGGTCAACGTGGAGGAGATGCGGGCGCTGGTGGAGCGCCACGCGGGCGACTGGCCGCCGGGCACACCGTGCAACTGGGTGCCGAACATCGTCGGCGAGCGCGGACCACGCGTGCATCTGATCGAAAAGGACACCGAGCAGGCACACGTCGCGATCGGCCTGCTCGGGCTCGACGCCCACGACCCGGACCGCTACGCGCTCGACGTGCTCTCGATCGCGCTCGGCGAGGGCATGTCGTCGCGACTGTTCTCGCGACTGCGCGAGGAACTCGGGCTCTGCTACGACATCCACTCCTACTTCACGCACCTGCTGGACACCGGCATGTTCGCGATCTACTCCGGGGTCGACCCGGACAACGTGGGCGCCGCGGTGCGCGAGAGCTGCCGCGAGCTGTGTCGCGTACTGCGCCCGCTCTCGGCGGACGAGCTCGCACGCGCCAAGGCGGTGACGCGCTCGCGCGTCCAGCTGCGCCTGGAGGACACGCGCTCGGTGTCGGCGCTCTACGGTGCGCAGGCCGTCCTCGGGTTGCCGCAGGTCTCCCCGGAACAGACGCTGGCGCGCAGCGCGGCGGTCACGCTCGAGGACGTTCAGCGCGTCGCGGAGCGGGTGATCCGCGACGATGCGCTGCACCTCGCCGTCGTCGGTCCGTTCGACGATGTCGACGAGCTCGGGCGCGAGCTCGCGATCGACGGGCGTTCCGCTGACTGAGGCGCCGCCCGAGCCGCCGGTCTCCGCGGCCGCCACAGCCGCGAACCCCGCGCCGCCGGGCCCGGGCTTCGCGCCCGGCAACGCCGCGCGCACGTCACGCCAGAGCGACCCGGGTTCGATCGGCGGCGGCACCACCGCGCGCCCGGAGCGCTACCTCGTGGTCGTGCGCTACATCGAGGCGCACGCCACGAATGGCGGCACCGGCGAATCCGCCGCTGAGGCGCCGGCGCGTTACCTGTTCGTGCGCTGGCCGGACTGGCCGCCGCCGGCCATGCTCGCGCTCTCGCCCCCGGTGCTCGACGAGACGCTGGGGCACGCGGTCGAGCTCGTGCTGTCGACGCGCCTCGGCGTGCACGTCATCGGCGCGCCGCGCCTCGGCGGAACGCGCATCCCGGCACGCATGCCGCACTCACGGACCGGCGTCGAAGGACTGGGCTGGCTGCGGCCCGTGGCCGTCAGCGCGAGCGGCGTGGTCGCGCCCGACGCGCTGCTCGCGGGCTTCGCCCTGCTCACCGCCGAGCAGGCGCGGGCCGCGCTCTCGACCGACGTCGAGCGCATCGTGTTCACCGCCGGCGTCGCGCTCTTCGACTAGAAGTGCCGCGGACCAGCGGCGGCGGGGCTCATCAGGCCTGCACGGCCAGCGACGCGGTACGCGCGGCACGCGCGGTACGCGTGGAGCGCTCGCCCTCGGCGCACAGTCGCGAGATCAGCGTGGACACGGTCTGGATGTCGTGACGGATGGCCGCACCGGCCTCGCCCAGCAGCCCGTGGGCGGCCGGAGCTTTGCGCCCGTCGACGCGCGTGCGTGCGCCTTCGATCAGCATCGAGACGGCGAGCAGGTCCTGGAGCAGGTCGTCGCGCAGGCTGTCCGCCAGCTCGCGGGCGTCGCTTGCGGTCGGGTCACAGCGGTTCGTCATGGTTCCCCCATCGCTTCTGCAGCGTGTGCTGCACGTTAGGGGAACGGGATCGCGGTGCGGGGTGTTCCGCGGTCGGCTCAGGGTTTGCCCTGATCTCCCGTTCGCGCCCCGTACGCGTGGACGCAGCGAAACGGGTCGCCCCGACAAGGGCGACCCGTTTCGATCAGCAGCCCGGCGGATGGATTAGAAGTCTTCCATGCCGTTCCCGGCCGGTGCCGGGGCGCGTCGCTCGGGCAGCTCCGCGACGGCGACCGAGGTGGTCAACATCAGGGCCGCGACGGAGACGGCGTTCTCCAGCGCGACGCGCACGACCTTGACCGGGTCGATGATGCCCAGCTCGAACAGGTCACCCATCTTGCCCTCAGCGGCGTCGTAGCCGGAGCGCGGGTTCTTCGCGTTCTGCACCGCCTCGACGATCACCGACGCTTCGATGCCCGCGTTCACCACGATCTGGCGCAGCGGCGAAGTCAGCGACCGCTGCACGAGGATCGCGCCCGTGCGCTCGTCCCCGGTGAGGGACGCGATCAGCGGGTCGAGGCTCGACATCACGCGGATCAGCGCGACACCGCCGCCCGGCACCACGCCCTCCTCGACCGCCGCGCGGGTGGCCGAGAGCGCGTCTTCGACGCGGAACTTCTTCTCGCGGACCTCGATCTCGGTGGCGCCGCCGACCTTGATCACGGCCACACCGCCGGCGATCTTGGCAAGCCGCTCCTGGAGCTTCTCGCGGTCGAACTCCGAGGTGGCGTCGTCGATCTGCGCGCGGATCTGGCGGATGCGCGCCTGGATCGCCTCGTCTGACCCCGAGCCCTCGATGATCGTGGTTTCCGACGAGTCGGAGACCACGCGGTGCGCGCGACCGAGGTCCGCGATCTGCGCATCTTCGAGCGAGCGGCCCATGTCCTTGGTGATGAACGTCGCGCCCGTGAGCACCGCGATGTCTTCGAGCATGGCCTTGCGACGGTCTCCGAAGGACGGCGCGCGCACGGCCAGCGGGTTCAGGGTGCCGCGCATCTTGTTGACGATGATCGTCTGGAGCGCGGTGCCGTCCAGCTCCTCGCAGATGATCACGAGGTTCTTCGTGACCTGGAGCACCTTCTCCATGATCGGCAGCAGATCGTCGATCGCGCTGATCTTGGCGTCGGTGATCAGGATGTATGGGTCGTCGAGCGAGGCTTCCATGCGATCGTTGTTCGTGACGAAGTACGGCGAGATGTAGCCGCGGTCGAGCTGGAGCCCGTCCACGACCTCGGTCTCGAAGTCGAGGCCGCGACCGTCCTCGATCGTGATCACGCCGTCCTTGCCGACCTGCTCCATGATGTCCGCGATCAGCGCGCCGATGCGCTTCTCGTTCGCGGAGATCGAGGCGACCGCCTCGATCGTCGCCTTGTCCTCGACGGGCACGGCGAGCTCGTGCAGCGCGCGCACGACCACGCGCACGGCCTGCTCCATGCCGCGACGCAGGTAGATGGCGTTCGCGCCTGCCGCAATATTGCGCATGCCCTCGTGGAAGAGGTCCTGCGCCAGCACGGTCGCCGTCGTCGTGCCGTCGCCGGCGACGTCGTTCGTGCGGATCGCCACCTGCTTCACGAGCTGTGCGCCCATGTTGTGGAAGCGGTCCCTGAGATCGATCTCCTTGGCGACGGTCACGCCGTCCTTGGTGATCACGGCGGGGCCGTAGGACTTGTCGAGGACGACGTTGCGGCCCCGCGGGCCGAGCGTCACCTTCACGGCGTTGGCGAGGATGTCGACGCCGTGACGGAGTTCGCGACGCGCATCCTCGTCGAAGCGGATCCTCTTCGCGGGCATGGTTCCTACCTTCGTGTCTGTCTCGGGTCAGCGCCTCGCGGGAGCTCCGCCGGCTGCTGCCGGTGCGGGGGGCGCCGGCGCCCGAGCGAGCGGGCCACCCCCGGCGCGGCAACTCCGGAGCGGCTACTTCTTCTTGGCGGTCTTCGTGGCGCCGTCGGTCTCGTCGAGCTTCGCGAGCACGTCCTGGAAGCGAATGACGATGTATTCCTGCTTGTCGACCGTCACTTCCTGGCCGGTGTACTTCTGATAGAGGATGCGGTCGCCCGAGGAGAGTGCGATCGTCTCCACGACACCCGCGTCGTTCATCTTCCCTGGACCCACAGACATGACCGTCCCGTGCTGCGGTCGCTCTTTCGCGGAGTCCGGGATCACCAGGCCAGAAGCCGTGATCTCTTCCTCCTCGACGGACTTGAGCACGATGTGATCGGTCAGCGGCACAACCTTCGTCGCCAACTCAGCCTCCCTGGCGCTACCCGGCCCGCGCGTCGTGCGCCGAGCCCCTCGTTCACGTTCAGCCGCGGGATATTAGCACTCATCTTGGGAGAGTGCTAGATCGCTGCGTCGGGCACTTTCCCGGGTGTGGCAGCACGACGTTCAGCCGGCGCACCCGCCCGGGAAAGGTACGGGACACCGGTCGCCGAGTGTGCAGGCCACCCGGTTCCGTGTATGTTCTCTTACACGGAAAGATGTAGGAGGGCCGCGATGGCGACCGATCGTGGCGGCCTGCCCGGAGAGCGTCCGCAGCAGCCCGGGCAGGGCGAAGGGCCGGCGACCTGGGAGGCGGATGACGTGCGCCGGCTACGAAGCTACCTGCGCGAGAGCCAGGCCGCACTCGCCGCCCGCCTCGGGACCCGCCAGCAGACGGTGTCGGAGTGGGAGACCGGCGTCAGCCGTCCGCGCC
>JBBDXH010000226.1:0-278 GCA_040902395.1 Dehalococcoidia bacterium | reverse complement strand
CGCATGGCGCGGCGCCTGCTCCGGCTCGTCGCAGAGGAGAGCGGCTACTACGCCGCCGGCAGCGCGCCCACGGATGACGCCGCGCCCACGGACGATGCCGCGTCGTCGGGCGGCGCGGCGTGAGCCGGCAGCCCGGCGCGGCGCCCGCGCAGCACGCGACCGGCCTCTCCGGCGACCCCGAAGGGCGCCCGCTCGAGGAGCGGGAGTTGACCGCGCTCTGGCTGCTGGGCCGCACACCGGCACGAGCGCTGCCGTGGCCGCTGCTGCGGCCGGGCCGC
>JBBDXH010000225.1:10121-11900 GCA_040902395.1 Dehalococcoidia bacterium | reverse complement strand
CGTCCTCATCCTCGACCGCAATGCCCGCCTCGAGCCGCAGCTGCTCGACGCGCTCGATCTGCCGTTCGAGCTGCCGCGTGCGCACGCCGCGCACGTCGTCGAGCGCACGCTGCGCCGCGTCGAAACGGCGCGCCACGATCTCCACGGACTCCTTGTAGCGACCCCACTGCGCACCAAAGGTCGCCAGCGCGCGCAGGATCTCGTCGGCCTGGTGATGGAGCGCGAAGGCGTCGACCGAGCGACGGATCACGGAGAGCACGGCGAAGAGCGTGAGCGGCGAGCAGAGCACGACCTGCTGGGCGAGCGCGTCGTCGGCGAGGCGCGGATCGTGCTCGTGCACGAAGGCGTACACCTGCTCGTTCGGGATGAACAGCAGCACGAAGTCGAGCGTGCCGGCGCCGGGGTCGATGTAGTCGCGGCCGGTCACGCTCTTCACGCGCGCGCGCACGTCCGTGAGGAACGCGCGCAGCGCCGCCACGCGCTCCGCGTCGTCGACGGCGTCCGTCCAGCGCGCGTAGTTCGCGAGCGGGAACTTCACGTCCATGTGCAGCACCTGCGAGTCGGGCAGCCGGAAGGTGAAGTCCGGGCGCGTGGCGCCGCCCTCGATGCGCCGGTTGCGGTCGTAGCTCACGCCCTCGACGAAGCCGGCCGCGCGCAGGATGTCCTCCGCCACCCGCTCGCCCCACTGCCCGCGCGACTGGTTGCCGCCGAGCAGCGTCGTCAGCTTCGTCGTCGACGTCGTCAGCGCGTCGAGCTGACGCCGGCTCTCGCGCACGACGGCGGCGACGTCGGCGACCGACTCACCGCGCGCGCGGTCGATGTCGCGCACGACCGCGGAGACGCGCGACACGGAGTCGCGCACCTCGCGCAGGCTGACGTCGATGCCGCTCTGGAGGGTGCGCAGGCGCTCCTCCCCGCGCGCGCTCGCGGCGAGCACGGCGACGTCGTCGCGCGCGGCGGCGCGCGATCGGGAGAGCGCGACGAAGACGACGATGGCGGCGAGCACCCCGAGCAGGGCGCCGGCGAGCAGCTCCATGGCAGCAATCCGTCCCACACCCCGCCCGGCGTGGACGGACTCACGGTATCGCGGCGCAGCCGGTCGTGCTTCGCGCTCACCGGCGCGTACGCGCGGTCACGCCCGGCCCGCTCGATCGCATCGGAGCCAGCGGCGACACTGCCGCGATGGCGACGCGCATCGTGGTCACCGGCGACACACACATCCGCAGCTGGGACGACGCGCACGCAGCGCTCCGCGCCGCGGTCGCCGGCGCCGACATCGCCGTGCACTGCGGCGACTGGGTGCATCTCAACACCGTCGAGGGCTTCCGCGCCGCGGCGCGGCGCGCGGTCGTGGTGCACGGCAACTCGGATCCGTTCGAACTGCGCGCGGCACTCCCCTACCGCGAGCTGCTCGAGGTCGAGGGGCTCCGATTCGGGGTGACACACCCGTCGTGGGCCGGCCCGGAGTTCCCGCCGGCGCAGCTCTTCGCCGACTTCCCCACGGACGAGTTCGGCCGGCTCGACGCGATCCTGTATGGCCACATCCACGAACCGCTCGACGCGACGGTGAATGGCATGCGCTTCATCAACCCCGGCCAGGGCTACCCGTCGTTCATGGTCCCAGGCACCTACGCGGTGATCGAAGTCGCGGACGGCCGGCTGTGGCGGACCGAGATCGTCGAGTTCGCCGCGGCACAGTGACGCCGAGCGCTCGGCATGCCGACGCACCGGCCGCGAGCGCGCCGTTCGCGGGCGCGCAGCGGACCACTCGGCGAGCAA
>JBBDXH010000225.1:0-10111 GCA_040902395.1 Dehalococcoidia bacterium | reverse complement strand
CGCGCGACCACGACGGCGACGCGCATATGCTGCCTCGCGTTCATCCGAAACGCCCGACGCCGCGCAGCGTCCGTTCCCCTGGAGGTGATCGTGAAAGGCACTGCACGCCACTTCGAGCTCCACGTCTCGAAGCCGGACGAGACGATTCCGTTCTACAAAGAGCTGCTCGGCTATTTCGAATGGAACGTGCTGGGGGAGTGGCCCGGCGGACTCGGCATGGGCGACGACAACGACGTCAGCCTGTGGTTCATGGCCACGCCGGATGACCACCGGCAGCACCCCTTCGACCGTGACGCGACCGGGCTCAGCCATTTCGCGATCTGGGTCGACGGCGCGGAGGCGGTCGACGCGTTCGTACGCGAGTACATGCAGCCGCACGGCATCGCGGCGCAATTCGAGACACCGCGGGCGCGCGCGGACTTCGGCGGGAACTACTATCAGGTGATGTTCGTCGACCCGGAAGGGCTCGCGATCGAGGTCTATCACGCGTAAGCCGCGCGCCGGAGGGCGCGCGTGGGTCAGGGAGTGGCCGCCGGCCCGCCGCGGTTCGAGCGCTCTGCGCGGCGCGCGATGCCGCGCGTCATCCCGCTGAAGAGCGCGCGGTGCACCGGGGTGAGCGCGTACCAGTACAGCAGGCCCACCAGCCCGGCCGGCGCGAAGTGCGCAGTCGTCTCGATCCGTGAGCGGCCCTCGCCGGCGGGCGCGACGGCGAACTCGAGCACGGCCACCCCGGGCATGCGCATCTCGGCGAGCAGCGTCAGCCGCCGCCCGGGCTCGATCGCGGTGACGCGCCAGAAGTCGATGGCGTCGCCCACGCGCGCGTCGTCGCGCGAGCGGCGGCCGCGGCGCATCCCCACGCCGCCGACGAGCCGGTCCACCAGCCCGCGCAGCCCCCAGAGCCAGCTGTTCCAGTACCAGCCGTTCGCCCCGCCGATCGCGATCACCTGCGCCCACGTTGCCTCGACGGGCGCGGCGACGGTCGCCTCCGCGCGCGCCGCCTTGCTGTAGAACGACACCTCGTGCCGCGAACCGCGATAGCGGAATGCGCCTTCGGTCCAGCGGCCCGGCGCCTCCGCCGTGCGCTCTGCCGCGAGTGCGGCCGACACCGCCTCGCGATAGGTCATGAGCGGGATCGGCACCAGCGCGCGGATCGCCGAGTCGTCCGCGAGCAGATCGTGACGCAGGCCGTCGATCAGCGGACGCGCGACCTTCGCCGGCACCGCGGTCACGAAGTCGAGCCAGTACGAGGAAAGGCGGGGCGTGAGCACCGGCACCGGAAGGATCCGCAGCCGCTTGCCGAGCACCTCCGCCGCCTGGCGCAGCATCTGGTCATAGCGCAGCACCTCGGGTCCCCCGACGTCGAAGACGTGGTCGCCGGCCGCCTCGAGATCGGCGACTCGCACGAGGTAGGTCAGCACGTCATCGAGCGCGATCGGCTGCATGCGCGAGCGCACCCAGCGCGGCGTCACCATCACCGGCAGGTGATTGACGAGGTCGCGGATTACCTCGAAGGCGATCGAGCCGGGGCCCACGATCACGCCGGCGCGCAGCTCGGTCACGGGCACCGTCCCCGCGCGTAGTTCGTCCCCCGTCTCCCGGCGCGACGAGAGGTGCTCGCTCGCCGCCTGGTCGGCGGCGGCGCCGTCGCCCGCCTGCAGCCCGCCGAGGTAGACGATGCGCCGCACGCCCGCGGCGGCTGCCGCCTCGCGGAAGTGACGCGCCGCGCGGCGGTCGCGCTCGGCGAAGCCGGCGCCGGCGCCCATGGAGTGCACGAGGTAGTACGCCACATCGACGCCGGCGAGCGCCGGCGCCAGCGTGCCCGGGTCGAGCGCGTCCGCGGCGACGGTCTCGACCGCCGACCAGGCGCGCCCCTCGAGCACCTCGCGGCGACGCGCGCTCGCGCGCACGGTCCAGCCCGCGGCGACGAGCCGCGGGACGAGATGCGAGCCGATGTAGCCGGTTGCCCCGAAGACGAGCGCGCGAGGCATGGCGTCAGCCGCCCAGCTCGCGCCGTAGCTGGTCGAGGCCCATGGGGCCGAGGCGCAACGCGCGTTCGTGCCACGCCTTGAGGTCGAAGCGCGCGCCCTCGGTCGCGCGCGCCCCAAAGCGCGCGGCGAGGAACGCGCGCTAGCCGATCTTGTACGAGATCGCCAGGCCGGGGACCCCGAGATAGCGGTCGATCTCGCTGACCGCGAAGGCGTCGTCGAAGGGGTTGCGGGCCTTCATGAATTCGAGCGCGAGCGCGGGTGTCCAGCGCTCGCCCGGGTAGAACGCGCTCTCGCGAGGGATCGCCCACTCGAGGTGCAGCCCGATGTCGACGACGACGCGCGCAGCGCGGAACGCCTGCGAGATCAGCATGCCGAGGTAATGGCCGGGGTCGTCGAGGTAGCCCAGCTCGGCCATCAGCCGCTCGGCGTAGAGCCCCCAGCCCTCGGCGTAGCCGCTCGTGGATCCGAGCAGGCGCTGGAACCGCGACAACTCCGCGGCGAGGTAGCGCACCATCGCGACTTGAAGGTGATGGCCCGGCACGCCCTCGTGGTAGGCAACGGAGACCTCGGTCCACAGCGGGAAGCGGGTCTTGCCGCCCGTCGGGTACCACGTGCGACCCGGCCGGCTGAAGTCCTCGGACGGCCCCGTGTAGTACATGGCGAGCGCGCCCCCCGGGGGCGCGATCATCGCCTCAATGCGCTTCACGGGCTCCGGGATGTCGAAGTGCGTGCCATCCATCTCGGCGATCGTGCGATCCTGGAGATCCTGCATCCACCGGCGGAACGCGTCCTCGCCCTCGATCGCGCGCGCGGGATCCTGATCGAGCTGCCGCCGCGCGCCGGCCACGCCCTGGCCGGGCGCGATGCGCTCGGCCGTCGCCGCGAGCTCGGCCTCGATGCGCGCGAGCTCCTCCCAGCCCCAGCGGTACGTCTCGTCCAGGTCCAGCGTGGCGCCCGTGAAGGCGCGCGCCTGCAGCGCGTAACGCTCGCCGCCGACGGCGTCTCGCGTCTCCGCGCGCGGTGCGTAACGCTCCGCGAGGTACTCGGCGAAGGCGGCGTACGCATCCGCCGCGACGCGCACCCCGTCTGCAAGGTCGGCGCGCATCCCGTCGGACCGCACACCGGCGGTGTCGTATGCGGCAACGAGCGAGTCGAAGAACGACGGGCGCCCTTCCTCGGCACCGCCCCACACCCGCGCCTGCTGGGCGACCGCGAGGGCCTGTCGCGCCGTCGCGCGCTCGCCGACGACGAGACCCTCCTCCAGGCTCGCGCGGACTCCGGCGAGCGCCTCAGGCACGAGCGCGAGCCGCCTGGCGATGTTCTGCCACGCCTCCGGCGTGTCGCGCGACATGAGGTCGAAGACCGAGCGAACGGCCTGGATGGCGCTCCCGAGCACCGAGACGTCGCGCAAGTAGCTGCGCGTCGCGGCCAGCTCCATTGCGAGCCCCAGCCGCTCCTCCATCGATTCCTTTGCCACGCGGTCGCGTTCGCCTTCCGGCGCGAGGGTGCGCAGGCGATCGAGCGTCTCGGCGGCGAACGCGACGCGCGCCTCCGCACCCGCAGGCGAGAGGTCGGGCATCTGGTCGTCGTAGCCGGGCACGCCGAGCGAGGTCGCGGCGATCGGATTGCGCGCGGCGACGCCGTCCACGTACTCGCTGGCGAGCCGGTAGATGGGCGAGACCGTGGCAGTGTCCGGCGCGGCTTCTGACATGCGGGCGACCTCCGTAGCCGGTGTGGCAGGCGGGACTTCCAGCCTATGCGCGCGCGACGCGGCGGCGCACGCCGGGCACACACGGCGCCACAGGCTATGGCCGTCCGATGGCCGCATCGACGAACGCGCGAACGCGCTCCTCGATGCCATCCATGCCGCCGGCACGGCTGAGCGAGCCCGAGATCGGCTGCATCAGCCACTCGCCGGAGGGAGCGCCGACGTGAACCGGCTCGAGGCCGTCCGAGATACCGCGCGAGCGCGCGAAGAGTCGCGCACGGACGATGTACGCGGCGAGGCTATCCGGATCAGGCAGGTCGTCGACATCGAGCTCCTGGTGCAACACCGCTTCTACAAGCTCCTCGGGGAAGTTCCAGAGGAGCGCGAGTCCGGCCCCCAGCTGGGCGTCTGTGAAGCCCAGCAGCAGGCGCTCGGCTTCCCAGATGGAGATCGCACGCTGCTCGGCGAGCGCGCGCGCGGTCTGGAGCGCTTCCGGACGGTGCTGGTCGAGCGCGAGCCGCCCGATGTTGTGGAGGATGCCGGCGGTGAAGGCCTCGTCCTGGTGCCGGCCGCGCGCGCGCGCCAGCACCTCGGCGAGCATGCCGACGGTCACCGAGTACCGCCACATCTCCTCATAGTCGAGGTTCACGGAGCCCGGCAGCGCGTCGATCACGCTCGACGCGAGGGCCGCACTGCGCACTGCGCGAAAGCCGAGCAGCACCACGGCGTCACGGACGGTCGTGATCTGGCGGGCGAACCCGTAATAGGCGGAGTTTGCCAGGCGCAGCAGCTTCGCGGTCAGCACCTGGTCGGCGCCGATGGCCTGCGCGAGCTCGTGGGCGGAGAAGCGCTGCCCCTCGGCGATGCGCAGCACGCGCACCGCTGCGGCGGGCAGCGGCCGCAGCTCCGCAACCTCGGCCACGAACTCGTCCAGCGTGGATAACGTCATCCCGCCCCCTTGCGGTGGTGGTTGAGACGCCGGGGCCGACCCCCGTCCGGCGTGCTGGATCACCGCCACGCTACCAGTGCCGCGGCCTGTGGGGTTATCCCGATGTCAGACGCGCGCGATCTCGCAGAACCTCACCGCGCAAACGGCTGCTGCGAACGTGCTCAGAGGCCGATGATCCAATCGCGGAGGACAGCACCGCTGATCCGCGCCGCAACCACAAGGGAGCGCCACCTCCATGGCGGACCGCCACCGCTTGCCGACGATCCCCGCCGTGCACGCACGCGCCATGTCCGTGCTGAACGACCCGGATCTCGAAGTCAAGCACCTCGCGAGACTCGTCGAGACCGATCCCTCGCTCACGGCTGCGGTGATCCGTTCGGCCAACTCGGCCGCGTCGGGACCCACTCGCCGAATCGCCACGGCCGGCGAGGCTGTGGTCCGCATCGGCCTGAACACCACCCGCCGCATCGTCATGAGCGCGGTCATCGGCGAGTCGTTCCGCGGGCTCGCCCGCTCCGGAATCAACACCGCCGATCTCTGGCGTCACGTCCTTGCCTCCGCCCTGATCGCGGACTCCATCACCGCCCAGGGCCCGGAGCGTTCGACCGCGTTCACGGCCGGCCTGCTGCACGACGTGGGTCGGATGGCCATGGCGCAGGCCGATCCCATCCGCTACTCGCGGATCGTGCAGATGGCCCGCGAGGGCATTGAGGCATCGGAGACCGAGGAAGAGGTCTTCGGCCGCAGTCACGCGGCCTGGGGCGCGGAGGCCGCGGAGACGTGGTCACTGCCCGCCGACGTGATCGAGGCGATCGGGGATCACCATCGGGGAACCGCAGGGACGATCTCTCGCGCCGTGTTCGACAGCCGGCGCATCACCGCCGAACTCCGCATCGGCGATGGGATCATCGCGCTCCCGCCGCCCGCCGAGGGCGAAGACCTCGCCCTCTCGCTCCCGGACGCCGACTTCGAGGTGATCGAGGCGATGGGTGGGCTGACCTACGTCATGGAGCAGATCGACTGGTACTCGGGAGCGATCAAGGGCGCGCGGCGCGCCGCCTGACCCACCCGAGACGGCAAGTCGCCACCCTCGGCGAGGGCGGCGCTCACCGCTGTTCGTGCCCTACCCGAGCACCAGCACGATGATCTGATCCGGCGGGATTTCACCGTCCGGGAAGAGCGCGAGGAAGCCCGCGTTGACGAACCCCGGCGCGCCGGTCGTATACCCGATCGCGCGGCCGCCCTCGTAGATCCACATCGACCTCAGGCCGGCGCCGGCGGCATCGACCACCTGGTCGACCGTGCCCCCGTTCCAGAGCACGGGGTTGATGCCGGCGCCGGTCGGCGCGTTGAGGAACGTGCCCGCTCCCCCGCCCGCCTTCACCGTCACCGTGGATGTTGCGGATGCTGCGTTGCCGGCCGTGTCCGTGGCGCTGAACGTCACCGTCGTCGCGCCGATCGGGAACTGCGCCGGCGCGTTGTTGCTGACGCTCACGGCGCCATCGACGGCGTCGGCGGCGCTCGCGGCCGCGAGGAACGTCGCGATCCTGGCCGTGGTCGCCGGAGCGCCCGACGACCCCTCCGCGACCGTCACGCTGATCGCGGCGGGGGCGGTGACGACGGGCGGCGTCGTGTCCGGTCCGGCGACCAGCGCGATCCCGTTCGCGATGTCCGTGGGCGCGCCACCCGCTCGCCACGTCTCCACGGCGCCCGTCGCCTGGCCATTGAGCAGGAACGAGATCTGGTTCCCGGTCGTGGGCTTGCACGGGGACGTCGACGCCACCTGGATGAGCCAGTTGCCCAGGGTGTCGACCGTGGCGGTGCCACATGTCACACCCTTCACGACCGCGGCGACCGTTGCGCCTGCGGTCAGGTCCTGCCCGTACGCGGTGAAGGGCGCAACCTGCGCATTCGCGGGGCGCGCCCCGAACGTGAAGAGCGTCGCGAGCGCCAGCGCCAGCGCAGCGGTCAGCGATGCGGCATTGCGCAGATTCATCAGGCGGTCCTCCGTCATGTCGTCGCGTGGCGAGCGCCGCCGCCCCCGATGCGTCGGGTTGATTCAGCGAATGCTAACCGGCCGTTGGACGGGCGCGCAGTGCCGCAGATGAGGTCATTCACGCACAGCGGCCGGCGAACTCCCTGATTCGCCCTGCGAAGCGGGCGTGATCGGCACGTCGAGGAGCAGGGCGGCGCCCGTGGCCACCAGATCCTGCACACGGTCCGCGCTGGCCTGGGCGTTCACGTCGTCGGACGTATCGAGGACCGCCCCCGGGAGCGTGCCATCCGCAACGGCCGCCGCCAGCTCCGCGTGCAGCGCGCGCGCTCGCTCGCGGATCGAGCCGCCGCGACCGGCGTCGCGCGCCAGCGTCGTCTCGAGGTCCGGCAGCAGCGTCACCAGGTGCACCGGGACGCCGACGCGGGCGAGCGCCTCACGGTACCAGCCCGCCTGTCGCGGCAGCACGACGTCGTCGATCACGACCGCGTAGCGCATGGCGGTGCTCTCGCGCGCGATGGCGCAGGCGTTGCGCACGGCCATCAGCAGTTGCTCCTCGGCCTGGTGATCCGCCACCCACGGATGGCGGTAGCCCGCCTTCACCCAGTGCCGCAACTGGTCCACCTCGACGTGGAGCATGCGGTCGAAGCGCTCGCAGAGCGCCTCCGAGACCGCACTCTTCCCGGCACCGGGCGGCCCCGACGCGATGATCACGTGGTTCACGGCGTTGTCGCCGGCGCGGCCGCCGGCCGCCGCCGGTGCACATCCGCCGGGCTCGGCGCGCGCTCGCGGCTCACCGCGGCACCGCGATACCGCGATACCGCGACGCGGATGCCCCACCGCGCCCGCGGTCGTCCCGCATGGCCGGCAGGCCGTCCCGCGGGGAGCACGCGCCCGTCACGTCGCCTCGAGATCCAGCGCGATGTCGAGGGCGGGGGTCGAATGCGTGAGCGCGCCGGACGAGATCACGTCGACGCCGCTCGCGGCGACCGCGCGAATCGTCTCCAGCGTGATCCCGCCTGACGCCTCGAACAGGCAGCCCCCCGGCGAAGCCTCGACGATCGCGTGCATCGCGGCGGGCGACATGTTGTCGAGCAAGACAACGTCGGCGCCGGCGGCGATCGCCTCGCGCGCCTGCTCGGCGGTGTCGACCTCGACCTCGATGCGCATCGTGTGCGGCGCGTGGCTGCGCGCCGCGCGCACGACGTCGTGCATCGTGAGCCCGCGTCTCGCGGCTGCAGCGAGGTGGTTGTCCTTGATCAGCACGCCGTCTTCGAGCGTGTTGCGGTGGTTGTGGCCGCCGCCCACGCGCACGGCGTAGCGCTCGAGCACGCGCAGCCCCGGTGTGGTCTTCCGCGTATCGACGACCCGCGCGCGTCCGCCCTCGGACGCAGCCACAACGTAGCGACGCGTTGCCGTGGCGATCCCGGACATGCGCTGCATGAGGTTGAGCGCGACGCGCTCGCCCGACAGCATCGGCGCCAGCGGCCCGCTCACCCGCGCCACCAGCGTGCCGCCCTCGACGAACGCGCCGTCGCCGTACAGCGGCTCGAAGGTGAGCGCGGGCGAGAGCGCGGCGAAGACCTCGCGCGCGACGTCCAGTCCGCAGATCACGCCGGGTTCGCGGAAGACGAGGTCACCGCGTCCGGATTGCTCCGCGGGCACGAGCGCGAGCGTGGTGACGTCGAAGCCGGCGCGATCCTCGGCGAGCGCGCCCGCGACGATCGCGCGCACCGCGGCGAGATCCGGCGGTGCGACGCGCGCGGTCCATGGGCCCACAGGCGGCGTCACGCCCCACCCTCCGTCGCGTGGTAGACGAGGTGCCGCCGCCACTCCTCACGCGGCTCCGGGAAGTCCGACCGGTAGTGGGCGCCGCGCGACTCCTCGCGCGTGAGCGCCGCGGCCGTCCCGATGCGCGCGCAGATCAGCAACGCTCGCAGCTCGTAACCGGCGCGGTCGCGCGGGGCGGGCACGGCGGCCGCCCAGCGCAGGAGTTGATCCGACGCGACCGTGAGGCCGTTCGCGTCGCGCTCGATCCCGACGGCGTCCCACATCAGCCGTTTCAGCGCGGCGACCGTCGGCACCTCGTGCGTCCCGTTCAGCGGCGCGAGCGTTCGCGCGTCCGGGCTGGCCGCCGGCGGCGCGGGCAGGTCGCGCGTCGTGCGGAACAGCCGTTCGACGGTGCGGTGCGCGAACACGACGGTCTCGAGCAGCGAGTTGCTCGCCAGACGGTTCGCGCCGTGCACGCCCGTGCAGGCGACCTCGCCGACGGCGAACAGCCCCGGCAGCGTCGTCTCGCCCCAGGTGTTGGTGCGCACGCCGCCCATCGTGTAGTGCGCCGCCGGCGACACCGGCACCCGTTCGCGCGCCATGTCGATGCCGGCCTCGAGGCAGTGGCGGTAGATCTGCGGGAAGCGTGCCGCCAGCCAGACCTCGTCGCGATCGGTGATGTCGAGCAGCACGTGGTCGACACCCGTCTCGCGCATCTCGTGGTGCTCGGCGCGCGCGACGACATCGCGCGGCGCCAGCTCGGCCTGTTCGTGGTAGCGGGGCATGAAACGCTCGCCGCGCGCGTTGTAGAGGCGCGCGCCCTCACCGCGCACGGCCTCCGAGATCAGGAACACAGGCACTCCGGGCAGCACGAGCGCCGTCGGGTGGAACTGCGTGAACTCCATGTCCATGATCTCGGCGCCGGAGGCGTACGCCAGGGCCACGCCGTCGCCGGTGGAGATCGCCGGGTTCGTCGTGACGCGGTACATCTGCCCCGCGCCGCCGGTCGCGATCAGGATGTGGCCGCCCTCGTAGCGGGCGTGCCGGCCGTGGGTGGTGTCGAAGACCTCGACGGCGCGCGCGCGACCGTCTTCGACGACGACGCGGTTGGCGAGCGTGTGCTCGAGGATCGTCACGCCCTCGCGGCGCGCAAGCGAGGAGAGCGACAGCTCGATCTCCAGCCCCGTGGAGTCGCCGCCGGCGTGCAGGATGCGCGCCGTCGAGTGCGCGGCCTCGCGGCCGAGCGCGACGGCGCCGTCGGTCGCATCGAAGCGCACGCCGTAGCGCACCAGATCGGCGATGCGCGGGGCGGCCTCGTAGCAGAGGATGCGCGCGGCCTCCTCGTCCACCAGCCCCGCGCCCGCGGCGACCGTGTCGCGAAAGTGCGCCTCGGGCGAATCTCCCGACCCCACGGCGGCGGCGATGCCCCCCTGTGCGTGTCGCGTGCTCGCCTCGTCGATCGCGCCCTTGGTCACGACGAGCACGGAGGCGCCGTGCTCGTGCGCCTGGAGCGCCGCGTACAGCCCGGCGATCCCGGAGCCGACCACCACGAGGTCGAATGCGCGGTCAGCCATCGAGCACCTCGACCTCGGGTTCATACGCGCGGATCGCCGTGACGATCGCCGGCCAGTCGGCCGGCGTCTCGGGCCTGCCGGTGGTGGCGTTCACGTAGGCGTAGCGGTGCTGCACCTCCGCGATCGTGC
>JBBDXH010000224.1:0-1779 GCA_040902395.1 Dehalococcoidia bacterium | reverse complement strand
CCGTTCAGCGCCGCCTTCATGCCGCTGGTCCCGGAGGCCTCGAGCGGCTTCTGCGGGGTGTTCAGCCAAACGTCCACGCCGGCGACGAGGAGCTTGCAGAGGGCGAGGTCGTAGTCCTCGAGGTACACGACGGGAAGATCCTCGCCCAGCTCGCGCGCCGCCGCGACGACCTGGCGAATGAGGCCCTTGCCCTCATCATCCCGTGGGTGCGCCTTCCCGGCGTAGACGATCTGCAGCGGGCGGCGTTGGGAGATGGCGCGCAGCCGCGAGAGGTCCGCCAGGACGAGGTCCGGCCGCTTGTAGGCGGTGGCCCGGCGGGCGAAGCCGAGCGTGAGCAGGTTCGGGTCGAGGACCCGGCCCGTCTGCGATCGGACGTGCGCTACGAGGGCGCCCTTGGACACGTCATGCGCGGCACGGATGTCCGCGAGCGGGCAGCCGATGGCGTAGCGCAGGTACCGCGGGTCCTCACGCCACTCCGGCATGTGACGGTCGTGCACGCTCGCCATCGGGTCGGCGGTCCACGTGACCGCGTGAACGCCGTTCGTGATGGCGCGTACGCGACGTCCGGGGAACATGCCCTGCGCGACCTCGCTGTGGCGGAGCGCCACCCCATTGACGTACCGCGCGAGCGACAGCGCGAGCTGCGTCATGTTGAGGACGCCCTGTTGAGCCAGCCCGTTCGCGTCGATCGCGCGAGCGAGCCCGTCGCCCAGGATCTCGCGCACGAGCTCCATCGGGAATCTGTCGTGCCCGGCGGCGACCGGCGTGTGCGTGGTGAACACGCAGCGCTGTCGCACCCGCTCGCGCTCGTCCTCGCCGGCGTCTGACGGATCGCCTCCCGGCGCCTCCTCCGCGAGAAGCGCCAGCGTGATGAGCGCGGCGTGACCCTCGTTCAGGTGGTAGACGCGAGGCCGCTCACCGTGGAGGGCCCGGAGCATGGCGATGCCGCCCAGTCCGAGCACGGCCTCCTGGCGCAGCCGGTACCGCGCGTCGCCGCCGTAGAGCGAGCCGGTGATCGCGCGGTCCTCGGGGGCGTTCTCGGGCAGATCGGCGTCGAGGAAATACACCGCGACGGCGCCGCGACGGCCCGGCATACGGACCTGCCACGCTCGCAGATGCACCTGCCGGCCGGCGATCCTCACATGGATCCGCACCGGCAGCTCCTCGAGGACGTCCCCGGGCGACCACGCGACCGCGGACTCGGACTGCTGCCCGTCGGCATCGAGGCGTTGCCGGAAGTATCCCGACCTGTGCAGAAGCGTCACTCCGGCGAGGGACTGGCCCAGGTCCGCGGCCGCGCGCAGGGTGTCGCCCGCCAGCACGCCGAGCCCGCCGGCGTACGTCGGCATCCGCTGGTCGAGCGCGATCTCCATGGAGAAGTACGCGACGAGCGGCGCGGCCATGACGGGCGAGGCTACCGCGGCCTCGCGGTCATTGCCGCCGCGTCAGTCGGGATAGAGGACCGCTTCGCGGACGCGCTCGGGCTGCACGATCCCCGTCTGATCGACCGGCACGAGCGTCGTGCGCCAACCGCGGCGGGCGAGCGCCTTGAGGGTATTCAGCACCGCCTCGTGTTCGATGGCACTGGCGACGAGGTGGCGTCGCCCGGTCGCCTCGAGCGCCTCGGCGGCGCCGCGAATGGCGAGGTTGTCCGCCTCGGTGCCGCCGCTCGTGAAGATGATCTCGAACGGGTTGGCGTTGATGAGCGCCGCGACGGCCGCGCGCGCATCGTCGATGGCCCCTTTGGCCTGCTGGCCGAAGTGGTGAATGCTCGACGCG
>JBBDXH010000223.1:0-12225 GCA_040902395.1 Dehalococcoidia bacterium | reverse complement strand
CGTTGACGAAGCGCTCCGGGCGCATGCGGCCGAGCCGCACGCGGCCGGCCTCGAGCCGCGACATCAACGCGACCGCTTTGCGGGTGTCAGACGCCACGCGCGCCGGCTCCCCGGTGCGAACGCGGTACTTCGAGCACCAGTACGTGAAGGCCTGCCAGTGCTTCTGGCCGACGGGCGACAGCAGCGTGCTGTCGGTCTCGGAGCGGTACAGCACCATCAGCTCGTCCAGCGACTTGCCGTACACGTGCTCGTATGCGGCCACGTCCGGCATCGCGTGACCGGTGCCGCCGAGCCGGCCGGCCTTCTGGTACTCCTGCTCCACGGAGAGCAGGAGCAGCTCTTCGACGACGACGCCGTACTGGAAGTTCAGATGAGCGCGGTACTTCCGGCCACCGATCGCCGCCTCGAAGCTCTCTTCATCGCCTCCGTCGGGGGGGATGCCGAAGAGCAGCAATCGCTCCGCCTCTGACTGCGGAATGAGCTCCATCGCCTCGCCCAGCAGGCGCTGCGCGAGCAGCAACCAGTCGAACGCCTCGCCGGCGATCAGGTACTGGTACGTCGATCCGTCGACTTCTTCGCATGGCGGACCCCACCGTGCGATCACGGAGAGCAGCGCCGGGTACCACTCCTCGCCGCGCTCGAGCGCCCGCCGAAAGGCCTCCACGCCCTGCTCGGGGTCGAGCGTGCCTTCGCGCGGAACGCGGACGCGCTTCGCGTGCGTGCGGGGCTCGGCGGTCACGGTCACAGGAGACATACGTCGCGCATTGTACCGAGCCGCACGGCCCGACCGCCGTTGCGTCGCCGATCAGCGGAGCACGGCCTGCTGCCGCCCGCCGACGATCGCAGCCACCGTCTCGTCGATGTCGAGCGCACCCGAGTCGACCCACAGCCCGGTGCCGGCGAGCTCCGAGCGCAACACGGCGTCGAGCTGTGCAAAGCGGTCGCCGACGTGCTTGTCGGGGCGCGCGGCGTCACGCATGCGCACCACATCGAGCGCCGGCGCGAGCACGACCAGTCGCAACAGGCCGCCCATGAGGTAGCTCCGATAGGCGTCCAGGTGGTGCCGTGTGACCACGACGAAGTCCATGACCGGCGTGAAGCCGGCCTCCGCGTACGAGCGTGCGAGCAGGCACTGGTTGCGGATGGACAGCTCGTACTGGCGCTCGGACTCGCCCTCGAGCTCGCGTTCCGGAAGCGCGAGTCCCGACACGATCTGGCGCCAGAGCGCCTCGCCCTCCACGTGCGCGCCGCGCTCGAGTCGCGCGGCGAGCCGCCGCGCGACCGTGCTCTTGCCGGCGCCGGGGATGCCGGTCACCAACCACAGCTCGGGCGGCAATCCCATGTGCAGCGGGGTGGCCTGGGGACGGGCGGGCGGCGTCGTCAGCGCGGGGCTCCGCTATGCCACGGCGCCGTGACAGCGCTTGTACTTCTTGCCGGAGCCGCACGGGCACGGCTCGTTGCGTCCGACCTTGTGCACGACCCGCGTCGCCGTGGCGACGCCGCCGGCGGCATGGGCTTCGCCGTTCGCGCCGGGTTCTCCCGGGCCGCGCTCGGCCATCGCGCGTGCCGGCTCGCGGCCGATCATCGCCCGCGCCTGCGCCGGCTGGAGCCGCGCGTGCAGCACCTGCCGCGCGATCAGCTGGCGGATCCGCTCGAGCAACTGCCCCCACATGTCGTGCGCTTCGCGCTTGTACGCGACCAGCGGATCGGCCTGCCCGTACGCGCGCAGGCCAATGCCCTGGCGCATCTCGTCCATCGCCGTCAGGTGCTCGACCCACAGCGTGTCGATCGTGCGCAACAGGACCAGCCGCTCGACCAGCCGCTGGTTCTCCTCACCCACCTCGTCCTCGAGCGCGCTGTACGCCTCGTGCGCGAGGTCGACCGCCTCGTCCGTGATGTCTTCGACGGCAGCCTCGAGCAGGTCGTCCTCGCCGAGCACGTCGGGCGCCAGCGGCATGATCGCTTCGAGCTGCGTGCGGAAGGCTTCCGCGTCGCGCGGCGCCTGGCCCAGGTACTGCCCGGCGAGCGCCTCGATCTCCTCCTCCACCATGGTCATCACGGTCTCGCGGAGATCCTCGCCGGCGAGCACCTTGTTGCGCTCGCGATAGATCACGTCGCGGTGCGTGTTCATCACGTCGTCGTACTCGACGACGTGCTTGCGGATGTCGAAGTTGTAAGACTCGACCTTCTGCTGGGCCTGCTCAATCGCGCGCGTCACCATCTTCGACTCGAGCGGGACGTCCTCTTCCATGCCGAGCTTGGAGAGCATGCCGCCGAGCCACTCCGGCGCGAACCGCCGCATGATGTCGTCTTCGAACGAGACGAAGAAGCGCGTGCTGCCCGGATCGCCCTGGCGGCCCGAGCGGCCCCGCAGCTGGTTGTCGATGCGTCGCGACTCGTGGCGCTCCGTGCCGATCACGTGCAACCCGCCGACGGCGGCCACGCCTTCGGCGAGCTTGATGTCGGTGCCGCGCCCGGCCATGTTCGTGGCGATCGTGACGGCGCCTGGCTCGCCCGCGCGCGCGATGATCTGTGCCTCCCGCTGATGCTGCTTCGCGTTGAGCACCTCGTGCGCGATGCCGCGACGGGTGAGCGTGTCGGAGAGCCGCTCGGACGTCTCGATCGCCACCGTGCCCACGAGCACCGGCCGCCCGGCCTCGTGCTTCTCCACGATGTCGTTCGCCACCGCGATCCACTTCGCCTGCTCGTTCTGGTAGACGAAGTCCGGCATGTCCTCGCGCACCATCGGGCGGTGCGTCGGGACCACCACGACCTCGAGCTTGTAGATCTCCGAGAGCTCCTCCGCCTCGGTCACGGCCGTGCCGGTCATGCCGGACAGCGTCCCGTAGAGACGGAAGAAGTTCTGCAGCGTGATCGTCGCGTAGGTGACGGACTCCTGCTCGATGCGCACGCCTTCCTTCGCCTCGACAGCCTGGTGGAGGCCGTCGGACCAGCGACGCCCTTCCATCAGCCGGCCGGTGAAGTCGTCGACGATCACGACCTTGCCGTCCTTGACGACGTAGTCGTGGTCGCGCTGGTAGACGAGGTGAGCGCGCAGCGCGGCTTCCATGTAGCGCGTCAGCCGGAAGTTCTCCGGCGAGTAGATGTTCTGCACACCGAGCCCGCGCTCGAGCGCCTCAACGCCCTCCTCGGTCAGCGACACCGTCCGCGTCTTGAGGTCCACCAGGTAGTGCTGCGCCGCGTTGAGCGAGGGCACGAGCCGCGCGAAGCGAGGATAGATGCTCACGTCGTCGGGCGCCGCGCCCGAGATGATCAGCGGCGTCCGCGCCTCGTCGATGAGCACGCTGTCCGCTTCGTCCACGATCGCGAAATGGCGGCTCCGCTGCACGCGGTGCTCAACGCTCGTCGCCATGTTGTCGCGCAGGTAGTCGAAGCCGTACTCGTTGTTCGTCCCGTAAGTGACGTCGGCGCCGTACGCCTCCTTGCGCGGAACCTCAACGAGCCGGTCGTAGGTCGGGCGGTCGCTCACGGTGTCCGGCGAGACCACGTACGCCGAGTCGTGCTGGAGCACGCCCACGGTCAGCCCGAGCCGCGCCAGCGCCACGCCGTACCACTGCGCGTCGCGGCGGGCGAGGTAGTCGTTCACGGTGACCAGGTGCGCGCCTTCGCCGTCGAGCGCGTTCAGATAGAGCGCGATCGCGGCGACGAGCGTCTTCCCCTCGCCGGTGCGCATCTCCGCGATTGCGCCGCGGTGCAGCGTGATCGCGCCCAGCAGCTGCACGTCGAACGCGCGCTCACCCGTGGCGCGCGCGATCCCCTCGCGCGCGACCGCCATCGCCTCCGGCAGGAGGTCGTCGAGCGTCTCGCCGTTCGCGAGGCGCGCGCGGAAGGCGTCCGTGCGCGCGCGCAGATCATCGTCGCTCAGCCCCACGTACTCGGGACCGCGCGCGTTGATCGCTTCGACCAACGCACGCATGTCGGAAAGCACGCGCTCGTTCGAATCGCCGCCGAGCATCTTGCGAAGAAAGCCAACCATGGGACATCCGTTTCGCGGCAGGGGTAGGAGGTGTGACGCACAGTTTAGGCGGCGCCCGGTTGCGCGTCGCCCCACACGCCGGGGCGCACTCCCGACGCGAACGTCCGCGCCCGGTGCTGTCTCGCGTGGGGGTGCGCGGCCGGGGCTAGCGGAAGAGCCCGCCGACCGACCCCCCGCTGTGGATCCGCTGGATGGCGTCACCGATCAGCGGGGCGACCGACAGCACGGTCGTCGGCACGCGCCGGAACTCGCCGTGGACGAGCGGCACGGTGTCCGTGAACACGATCTCGGCGATCTCGGGCGAGTCGAGCACCTCGAACGCCCGCGGCGCCATCAGCGCATGCACGCACGCGACCGCCACCGAACGCGCGCCCTTCTCCTTGAGCAGACGGACGGCGGACATCATCGTGCCGCCGGTCAGGATCTCGTCGTCGACGATCAGGCACTCGTGCCCCGCCACCTCACCGATCAGACCGAGCGCCTCGGCCTGCTCGTCGTTGCCGGTGCGGCGCTTGTCGATGATCGCCAGGCCCGCCCCCAGCCGCTGGGCGATGTTGCGCGCGCGCTTGGCGTCGCCGACGTCCGGGGCGACCACAACCGGCGACGCGTAGGCGACGCCGCGGAAGTAGTCGGCGATCAGCGGGAGCGCGGTGAGCTCGTCGACGGGAATGTTGAAGAAACCCTGGATCTGCCCGGCATGCAGGTCCATGGTGAGTACGCGGTCCGCGCCCGCCGTCTCGATGAAGTTCGCGACCAGGCGGGCGGTGATCGGCACGCGCGGCTGGTCCTTCTTGTCGGAGCGGCCGTAGGCGTAGTACGGGACCACCGCGGTGATCCGCCCCGCCGACGCGCGCTTCGCCGCGTCGATCATCACGAACAGCTCCATGAGCCGCGTGTTGACCGGTGAGACGATCGGCTGGATCAGGAAGACGTCACGCTCGCGGATGTTGTCGAGGAAGCGAACGAACACCTCTTCGTTCGAAAACGCCATCACGTCGCACGCACCGAGCGGCATCTCGAGATGCCTGCAGACGGCCTCCGCGAGGGCACGGTGAGCGTTCCCGCTGAAGACGGCGAGTTCGCGATCCACCCGGGACTCCCACGACGCTGGACTCACGGGGCCGGATGCTACCATTCCTCCCATCGAGACGCCCCAGGGGACCGCGGCGCTCCGGCCGGGCATCCGCACACCGACAGTCCGTTCCCCAGGCGCAGGGTTCGCTGCCCTGCCTGCCCCCGATCCGAGGAGTGCGTCATGGATTTCGAGTTCACCGCCGGCGAAGAGCGGTTCCGCGCGGAGGTCCGGCAATTCCTTGCGCAGCAGCTCCCGGGAGACTGGGCCGATCGCGCCTTCACCGGCGACGTCGACCCGGAGGAGCGGGAGGCGCTCGCCAAGCGCGTCACGAAGCAGCTCGCGCAGCGCGAATGGCTGGCGATGGCCTGGCCGAAGGAATTCGGCGGCCTCGACGCGACCCACATGCAGCAGCTGATCTACAACGAAGAGACCGCGTACACGGCGATGCCGGGCGGCGGGGGCATGGGCGTGGCGTGGGTCGGACCCGCGGTCATGCTCTACGGCTCCGACGAGCAGAAGGCGCGCTACCTCCCGCGCATCACCAACGGTGACGACGTGTGGTGCACGCTCTACTCCGAGCCCGGCGCCGGCTCGGATCTCGCGTCGCTCCAGACCCGCGCCGTCCGTGACGGCGACGAGTACGTGATCAACGGGCAGAAGATCTGGACCTCCGGCGGGCACCTCGCAAACATGGGCTGGCTCGCCGCCCGCACCGATCCGAACGCCCCGAAGCACCGCGGCATCTCGACCTTCGTGGTGCCGATGGACACGCCGGGCCTGACCGTGCGGCCGCTCGTCAACCTCGCCGGCGAGCACAACTTCAACGAGGTCTACTTCGACGACGTCCGCGTTCCCGCGGAGAACCTCGTCGGCGTCGAGAACCGCGGCTGGTACCAGGTGGCGACCGCGCTCGACTTCGAGCGCTCGGGCGTGGGCTCGTACGCGACCGGCCGGCGGAACATCGAGCGCCTCGTCGCCGCCGCGAAGGTCGACCCTTCGCTCGTGGAGCGCAGCCCGGCCGCGCGCTACGAGCTGGCCGACCGCTGGATCGAACTGCAAGTGGGCTTCAACATCGCGTATCGCATCCCGTTCCTCCAGTCGCAGGGTGCGATCCCGAACCACGAGGCCAGCGTGTCGAAGCTGTACGGCTCGGAGCTGTCGCAGCGCATCGCGAGCACCGGCATGCACCTGCTGGGCCTCGACGGCCAGGTGGTCCCCGGCTCGCCGCACGCGAAGCTCGGCGGCGCGTTTGCGCGCCAGTACATGGAGTCCGTGAGCAGCACGATCGCCGCGGGCACGTCCGAGATCCAGCGCAACATCATCGCGCAGCGCGGACTGGGCCTGCCGCGCGGATAGCGCGTCGCACGACCTCCGCACCACGAGAACGGGGCCGCGCATGCGCGGCCCCGTTCTCGTGGTGCGCATCGCCGGAGTGCCGGGCGCCCGGCGGGCGCTGACCTGCCGCCGGCAGGAATGACGGATTTCCTACCGAACTCCACCGCCCCGTACCGGCGCCGTACCGGCGCCGTACCGGGTCCCGCATACAAACCGAGTGGAAGAATCCCCGGGCCGGGGATTGTGCCTTCCAACGACCCACCGAAATGAGGAGCTACGGTCGATGGGGAAGACTCCGGGGCCGGGGATCACGCCTTCCGCAGAACCGCTCGAAAGGAGCTGACCTTGCACTCTGTGTCCAGATACGCGTCCGCTGTCCTGGTTGCGATAGCCGCGCTTGTGATCGGCGCCTCCCCTGCGTCCGCGGCCAGCGCACCAACACTGGGCGCGGCGTCGAGCTTCGCGGTGCTGAGCGCGGCGCCCGACGGTTTAGGTGAAGTGACCTGCACCGACTCCACTATCACTGGAGACGTGGGCTCGACCGGACTCCCGACTTCGGTGGTTCAGACCAACTGCACGATCAGCGGCGCGATCGTCGCGCCGGTCTCCGCCCAGGTCGTCGACGACTTCAACGACGCGTATGACGCGCTCGCACTCGTCGCTTGCGATGAGGTGCTCACCGGCACCCTCGCGGGCGAAACGCTCGAGCCAGGTGTCTACTGCTTCGACGCAGCGGCCACGCTGACCGGCACGCTCACGCTTGACGGAACATCGAGCGACATCTGGATCTTCAAGATCGGCACGAGTGGAACGGGCGCGCTCACGGGCACCGACTTCTCGGTGGTGATGAGCAGCGGCGCGTCGGCGTGCAACAACGTGTACTGGTGGGTCGCCGAGGCCGCCACGATGACGACCTCGAATTTCAAGGGCACCATTCTCGCAGGTGCGGCGATCGACGTGACCGGGGGAACCTTCGACGGGCGAGCCCTGGCGAAGGCTGCGGTCACGCTGACCGGCGCTGCCGCCACCGGATGCGGGGGCGGCGTCTTCGACCCGCCGAAGCACCGCTGCAACCAGGGCGTGGGCAACGGACCCGAGGGCTGCGACCCCGGCAACTCGAACCAGGGCAACTCCGCCCGGTCGAACGACGAACTCGGCGGGAAGCCGGGGAACCCGGGCCGCAAGGGCGGCAACAAGCCGTAGCCTGGTCCCACGAATCGCGCGGCGATTGGAGAAAGGGACCCGGGTGGGTCCCTTTCGTCATCCCTTCCTGCGCGCCCGGGCCCGTCGCGTGGCACTCCGCGGCGCCGGGGCACGTCCGATCGCGAGCGGCCCCTGGGGGCCGCCGGCGGTGCCCCATCGTCGTCTCCCACGTCCTCGAGGCTCAGCCGACCTAACCCGCGAGCACGTCCGCAACGAAGCGCCGCAACGCGGCGCGCAGCGGCGCCGGCGACTCCATCCACGGGTAGTGCCCGCCCGGAACGCGTTCGAGGCGCGCGTGCGGGAGCGCCGTCAGCGCGCCCAGTGACTCAAGCGGACGCGGGTCGCCCTCGCCGTGCACGAACAGCGCCGGACACGCCAGCGACAGCGCCGCACGGCGGAAGCCGGCGTCGGCGGCCGTGGCGAGCCCCGCCGCCTGGCGCGCGGCGTTCGCTTCGAAGTTCGGCTCGCGGCCGCGCGCGAGCAGCTCGTCCGCGCGCGCAGGCGCGCGCTCGCGATCCGCGAAGTCGCTCGACCACTGGAGCCGGCAGTACGCGCGCGCCGTCGCGGCGAAGGCGCGCGTGCCGCGCTGCTCGTCGAGCGCGGCGCGCAGGCGATCGCGCTCGGCACGCTGCGCCGGCGTGAGCCGCGCGTCCGCCGCCGCGCGGGACTGCGACCGCCAGTCCGCCCAGTCCAGCCCCGTCCCCCCGATCGAGATCAGCGCACGCACGCGCGTCGGGTGGGCAACTGCGTACGCGAGCGCGAGGCCGGCGCCCCACGAGTGCCCGCCGACGATCCACTGCTCGTGACCCCAGTGCGCGCGCAGCGCCTCGAGATCGGCGACCGCCTGGTCCATGCCCGTCGGCACGTCGCCGCTCGACCGCCCGCACGCGCGCTGGTCGTAGCGATGCACCGTCACCACGTCGTCGACCAGCCCCGCGAGCGCGCCGAGGTCGTCCCACACGCCAGGCCCGCCGTGACAGAGCACCAGCGGCGGGCCGTCGCCAGAACGCGCGGTCCACAGCCCGGCGCCCGCGACGTCGACGAGCTCGAGCGTTCCGCGCGTCGCACCCGCTCCACGATCCTCGCGTGTCACGGCGCGACCAGCGCGCGGTACGCGCCCTCGTTGGCGGCGTCGAAGCAGACGAAGAGCACGCGCTCGATCGCGTCCGACGACGCGAGGAACGCATCGACCGTGCGCACGGCGATCGGCGCGGCGCGCGCCACCGGGAACCCGAACAGACCGGTGCTGATCGAGGGGAAGGCCACGCTGCGCGCCTCATGCGCGACGGCGGCGGCGAGCGACGCGTCGTAGCACGACGCCAGGAGCTCGTCCTCGCCGCGATCGCCGCCCGACCACACGGGGCCGACGGCGTGGATCACCCAGCGTGCCGGGAGCCGGTAAGCGCGCGTGACGCGCGCCTCACCCGTGGGACAGCCACCGAGCGCGCGGCACTCCGCGAGCAGCTCGGGCCCCGCCGCGCGATGAATCGCGCCGTCCACGCCGCCGCCGCCGAGCAGCGAGCCGTTCGCCGCGTTCACGATCGCGTCCACGGCGAGCGTGGTGATGTCGCCGCGCAGGACTTCGACGCGGGAGCCGGTCACCCGCGCTCCCCCTCCCGCGGCACCCGGCCGCGTTTCAGCTCGTCGCCTGGAGCTCGGCGATCGCGCGCCGGACGTGGGCGTCCTCGACAAAGCGGGCGCCTTCGTCCTCGCGGAACTGCGCTGCGCGCGCGAGCACGCGCGTGCGGTCGAGCCCGTGCGGCGGCTCGGTGACCCATGCCGTGAGCAGGATCAGCGTGCCGTTCGGGTCCTCGGTGAACACCAGCCGCTCGTACCCACGCGTGATCTGCTCGGAACCGTGGAGCCCGGCCGTGGAGAGCTCGTGGAACATGCGATCCATCTGCGCGCCGCTCACGCGAAACGACAGGTACTGCATCGACCCGACGCCGAGCGTCGCTTCGGCGAGCTTCATCTGCGGATCCACCGGACCGATCAGGAGCAGGAAGGACTCGCCGCCCGCGGAAAGCAGCGCCTGGACGGACTCCGGGTCGTCGCGGTTCGGCTCGACGAACAGCAGCTTCAGCCCCAGCCGCTGGTAGAACTCCAGCGACTCCTCCACGTTCCGGACAATCACCGCCGGGTAGCCGAGTCCGCTCGTGAGCACTGTGCCGCCCTCCCGCTCGCGTCGAAGGTGGAGCCTACGGTCTCGCGCGACCCGGCGGGAGTCCGCGGCAGGCGCCCGACGCGCCCGCTCACACCTGTTGCATGAAACGAGGCGGACTCATCGGCGTGTTACGGTGGATGCATCCTGAAGGGAGGTCCACATGGTGGACCAGACAGCGCCCCCTGCCACCGAGCAGCAGCAGCAGAACGGCAGCCCCGTCGCGATCGACGCACCGGCTGCGACGCCAGGCGGCCCGCTCCCCGGCGCGGCCGGCACCACGACCGGCCGGTACGCCGCGAGCGGCCAGACGTCGGCGACGCCGGAGTGGTACGCGAACCAGATGAACGACCCGGCCCCGGGCTCGTCGCGGATCAAGTGGCTCGGCGGCCTCGGCGGCGCGTTGCTCCTCGCCGCGGGCGTGGGCGGCCTCGTCTTCGCGCGCCGGCACCGCCGAGCTTCGCGCCGGGCGCAGGCACTCCAGGCCGCCCGCGACTCGGCGATGCTCGCGGTCTCGGCGGCGGGGTCGATTGGCTGGCTCTCCGGGCTGCGCCGCCGCCTGGCGGCGATGCCGGATCGTTCGGACGTCGAGTCCGCGATGGAGCACAACGCGAAGCGCGCGAGCAAGCTGGCGAAGCAGGCACGGAACAAGCTGCCGCGCTGAGCACCCGGCGTGCGGCTCGGGCCGATCACAGCGGATCACTGACGCGCACCCGTGACGGAGCGCGTCAGTGATCGTGGGCAGCATCGCGAACGCCCTGCGCGTTGACCCGCACAATCGCCGCTTCTACGATCGCGCTCTCATGCACCACGACGCAGTAGTAGTACGGTAAGCGGCAGCCGCGACGCCCCCACGGGTGTCCTCCGCGCTGCCGCCCACGCCCCGCCTCAGCGGGGCGTTCTTGTGTGCGCCGACCGCCCACCCCTGTGAGGCCGCCCATGACCACCCCGAACACCGAGATCGACCCGCGCGAGATGGCGACGGCGTACACGCCGGCCGACGTCGAGGAGGGCATCTACGAATGGTGGGAGCGGAGCGGCTACTTCAAGCCGCGTCCGGGCGGCAGGCCGTTCACGATCATCATGCCGCCCCCGAACCTCACGGGTGAGCTGCACCTCGGCCACGGCCTGACTGTCGCCATCGAGGACGCACTCACGCGCTGGCATCGCATGAGCGGCGACGACACGCTCTGGCTCCCCGGCGTCGATCACGCCGCGATCGCGGTGAACGCGCTCGTCGAGCGCGACCTCGCGCGCGAGGGGTTGACCCGCCATGAGATCGGTCGCGAGGCGTTCCTCGACCGCGTCTGGCAGTTCGTCGGCCGCTCCCGCTCGCGCATCGCGCAGCAACACCGCCGGCTCGGCGCTTCCGCGGACTGGAGCGCGGAGGCGTTCACCATGGACCCCGCGCGCGAGATCTCCGTGCGCACCACCTTCAAGCGCCTCTACGACGACGGCCTCGTCTACCGCGGGGAGCGACTGATCAACTGGTGCATCGACTGCCAGACCGCGCTCAGCGACCTCGAGGTCGAGTACGAAGACGAGCCGGGCTCGTTCTGGCACGTCCGCTATCCCATCCTCGACGACGCCGGCGCGGGCACGGGCGAGTACATCGTGATCGCGACGACCCGTCCCGAGACCATTCCCGCGGACACTGCCGTCGCCGTGCACCCCGACGACGACCGCTATCGCGCACTGATCGGCAAGCGCGTCGCGGTGCCGACCAACGGCCGCCCGGTGCCGATCATAGCGGACGAAGCGGTGGCCATCGCAGCGGGGTCGGGTGCGCTCAAGGTCACGCCCGGCCACGACCCGACGGACTTCGAGATCGGCGAGCGGCACGCGCTCCCGGTCGTGAACATCATGAATCTCGACGGCACGCTCAACGCCAACGCCGAGCCGTACGCCGGGCTCGAGCGCTTCGAGGCGCGAAAGCGCATCGTCGCCGACCTCGAGGCGAAGGGCCTGCTGGCGAAAGTCGAGCCGTACACGCACGCCGTCGGCCACTGTCAGCGCTCCGGCACCATCGTCGAGCCGATCGTGTCGCTCCAGTGGTGGGTGGCGACGGCCGCGCTCGCCGCGCCCGCGATCGCCGCCGTGCGCGACGGCCGGATCGCCTTCGTCCCCCAGCGCTTCGAACGCACCTATCTCCATTGGATGGAGCACATCCGCGACTGGTGCATCAGCCGCCAGATCTGGTGGGGCCATCGCATCCCGGTGTGGTACTGCGACGGCTGTGGCGCGCTCACCGTCGCGATCGCCGACCCCGCCGCCTGCGAGCAGTGCGGCAGCGGGTCGCTCCGGCAGGACGAGGACACGCTCGACACCTGGTTCTCGTCCGGCCTCTGGCCTCACTCGACGCTCGGCTGGCCGGAGCAGACCGCGGCGCTCGCGCGCTACTACCCCACGCAGGTCATGGAGACCGGGTACGACATCATCTTCTTCTGGGTCGCC
>JBBDXH010000222.1:880-12296 GCA_040902395.1 Dehalococcoidia bacterium | reverse complement strand
GGGTGTGCCGCCGCTGATGTGGGGCAGGCATCCTGCCTGCCCGCATGGCCGGCGACAGCCGGCTCTGCCCCACACCAGTGCCGACACTGATGCTCCGTGTCCCCGAACCCCGGGTGTGCCGCCGCTGATGTGGGGCAGGCATCCTGCCTGCCCGCATGGCCGGCGAGAGCCGGCGACGGCGCCGCTACCCCGCGGCGGCCGCCCCGACGTCCCGCAGCACCTCGTCCGTGTGCTCGCCGAGCAGCGGCGCTCGCCGCTGGATCTTCCACGGCGAGCCGTGGAACACGTACGGCGCGCCGGGGTACGTGAACTCGCGGCCGAGCTCGGGATGCGCGACGCGCACCGGGAAGCCACGGTCGATGAAGTGCCGGTCCTCCATCACCTCTTCCGGCGAGTAGATGATGCCGACCTGGAAGTTCCGCGACTGGCCGCCGGTGAAGAACTCGTAGGCCGGCAGCTTCGACGCGAGGAACACCAGCGCGTCTCGGGCGGCGCCGAAGATCGCGCGCACCTCGTCGTCGATGGCGATGCGTGAGAGATCGAGCCGCTCGTGCTGCGTGCCGAGCTCGAGCAGCGGCGCCGGCGCGAACTGCTCGCGCAGCCCGCTGTCCTCGAGCCAGGCGAGCAGTCGCCGGTAGTCGTCGCCGCGGCGACCGGGGAACCCGGTGGTCACCCAGCGGCCGTCCGCGCACTGCACCTGCGACTGCGGCGACGGGTTCACGCCGGCGTGCCGGCCGGTCTGGCGCTGCACGGTCTGCTGCGCGACCAGCCACGTGTACGACCCCGCCTCCGTCGTGATGTTCTGCGCAGCGTGCATGTCGACGTCGATGTGCTGCCCGCGACCGGTGCGGTCGCGGTAGAGCAGCGCGACGAGCGCACCCATGAACGCGTAGTGGCAGCCGGTCTGGTAGCCCTGGTTGCCGCCGCCGCGAACCGGAGGCAGCGTGTGGTCGTCATATCCGCAGCTCCACGCCGGGCCACCACCGGCCAGCAGCGTGAGGTCCGTCGTCTGCTCGCGCGCGCGCGGGCCGTTGCGGGCGAACGGCGCCATCGAGATCGTGATCAGCCGTGGGTGCTCGCGCTGGAGCGCCGCGAGCTCGAGGCCGAGCGCCTGGAGCCTGCCGGGCTCCTCGCTCTCGATCACCACGTCCGCCGTGGCGACCAGCCGGCGGAAGCTCACGCGCCCATCGCCGCTGTCGAGGTCGAGCACAATGCCGCGCTTGCTCGTGTGGTAATGCCAGAACGCGAGGCTGCGGTCCGTCCCCGGGCGGTCCTCCAGGAACGGCGGATAGGTCCGCATGGCGTCACCGCCGGGGGGCTCGACGAGGATCACGTCGGCGCCCATGTCGGCGAAGAGCTTGCCGGCGAACGCCGACCGCTCGTTCGCCAGCTCGATCACGCGGAGGTCGGCGAGGGCGCCGCGCGGCGTCGGCTCGTCGCCGGCAGGCATCCCGGCGCCGGTGGTCATACGACCCCCTCCTCCTTCAGCAACCGCAGCTCCGACGGACTCACGCCGAGCAGCTCGCCGAACACGTACTCGTTGTGCTCGCCAAGGCAGCCCGCCCCACGCGTGATCTCCCAGTCGCTCTCGGAGAGGTGGACGGCGAGGCCGTCCACGCGCACGTCGCCCATCTCGGTGTGGTGCGCGGTCGGCCACAGGCCCCACGCCGCCGTGTCGGCGTCGTGGTCGACGCGCTCCTCGGGGCGCTGGACGGCGGTCGCCGGGACGCCGGCGGCCTGGAGCGCGGCGGCGGTGGCGAATCGCTCACGCGGGCGCGTCCACTGCGCCACGCGCGCATCGAGTTCGTCCTCGTGCGTGAGCCGCGCGGCGAGGTCGACGAAGCGCGTATCCGCCGTCCAGGCCTCGCCTACCGCGCCGCAGAACGCCTGCCAGTCGTGCTCGTTGCGGCAGGCGATCGCGATCCAGTTGTCGTCGCCCGCGGCGGGGTAGATGCCGTGCGGCGCCATCGGCGGCGACTGGTTGCGGTTGCTGTTCGGCATGCCCGGCCGCCGCAGCCGCCGCCCGTTCACCGTGTAGTCGAGCAGCGCCGGACCGTTCAGCGATGCGCCCGCCTCCGTGCAGGCCATGTCGACCCACTGGCCCTCGCCGGTCACGTTGCGGTGGTGGATGGCCATCATGATCGCCATCGCCATGTAGTAGCCGCCGGTGTGATCCATGTACGAATAGCCCCAACCGGCCGGAGGCTGCTCGGGCAGCCCCGAGGAGAACGTCAGGCCGGAGACCGCCTGCACGATCGGGCCCCACGTCTTGAAGTCCACGTACGGACCGGAATGGCCGAAGCCGCAGTTCGACACGTAGATGATGTCGGGGCGAATCGCCTTCAGCTCCTCGTACGAGAGCCCGAGCCGGTCGAAAACGCCGGCGGCGAAGTTCTCGCTGACGACATCGGAGATCGCCACCAGCTCGCGGATCAGCTCGCGGCCGCGCGCCGTGCGCAGGTTCAGCGTGATCCCGAGCTTCTCGGTGTTGTGGTTGTTGAACGACCCGCCGAGGTTGATGCCTCGCCGCTCGTCCACATACGGCGGCTGCCCGCGCAGGATGTCCCACCGGCCCTCGTTCGTCGGGTCCTCGATGCGGATCACCTGCGCGCCGAACGCGGCGATGAACTTCGTCGCCCCGGCTCCCGCGAGCTGGCCCGTGAAGTCGCAGATCCGGATGTGCTCGAGCGCTTTCGACGCCATCGCCCGTCCCTCCCGCCCCGCGCCGCCACCCATGGCCCGATCGCGCCGGGAGCATACTGAAGCGCGCCCTCGCGCGCGCGCGGCGCGCGCGACGGCGAGGCGACCGTTCGCAGCTGTGTCGAAGGAGCCCCATGGCCGAGCGCAGCATCGAGCTCGATGTGGGTGACCGCACCGTCACCGTGACGAACCCCGGCAAGGTGTTCTTCCCCGAGCATGGCTACACGAAGCTCGACGTCGTGCGCTACTTCCTCGCCGTCGGCGAGGCCGCGCTCCGCGGCGTGCGCGACCGTCCGATGGTGCTCAAACGTTATGTCAATGGAGCGGCCGCGGCGCCGTTCTTCCAGAAGCGCGCACCCGACGGCCGTCCCGACTGGGTGTCGACCGCGCGCATCACCTTCCCCAGCGGGCGGCACGCCGACATGGTGGTCTGCGACGAGATCGCCGACATCGCCTGGGCCGCGAACCTCGGCTGCCTCGACCTCAATCCGTGGCCGGTGCGCCGCGGCGACGTCGATCATCCCGACGAGCTGCGCATCGACCTCGACCCGACGCCCGAGGCGAGCTGGGACGACGTCCGGCGGGTGGCGTTGCTGGTCGGCGAGGTCTTCGACGGGCTCGGCTACCGCTCATTCCCGAAGACATCCGGCTCGCGCGGCATCCACATCTACGTGCGCATCGAGCCGCGCTGGGAGTTCGGCGACGTGCGCGCCGCCGCGCTCGCGCTCGGCCGCGAGGTCGAGCGGCGCGCGCCCGAGCTCGCGACGACCGCGTGGTGGAAGGAGCAACGGCACGGCGTCTTCATCGACTACAACCAGAACGCGCGTGACCGCACGATGGCGTCCGCGTACTCCGTCCGCTCGCTCGCCGACGCGCGCGTCTCGACGCCCCTGAGCTGGGACGAGGTGCCGGGCGTGGACCCCGCGGCGTTCACGATCGCGACCGTGCCCGCGCGCCTCGCGGAGCGCGGCGACCCTGCCGCCGAACTCGACGACGTTGCGTACTCGCTCGATCCGCTGCTCGCGCTGGCCGCCGAACAGGCGGCGGCCGGCCTGGGCGAGGCGCCGTACCCACCGCACTTCCCAAAGGCCGCCGGCGAGCCGCGACGCGTGGCGCCGAGCCGCCGCCGGAAGGGCGGCGAGGATGGCGAGGTTGGTTAGCGGCAGGCGAGCGGGCGGCGACCGCGAGGGCAACTGGCGCAGGGCGAGGCCCCACCTCCCCGGCTCGTTGTCACAGCAACTCACGCTCAACGATCCCGCCTGGCGAAATTCGAACAACTGGCCACAGCCAGTAACATTCGGCACAGATAACAGGTTATCACTTGTATTTAGCGTCGTTATTACAGGCTATGACCAGTAGATTTGGCGTTGCTCTACTGGCTATAGCCTGTATTATCAGCTCATGACGCGTATGACCGCACAAGCGCGATCTCGACTGGACGCCCGCTTCCAGCGGCTCGGGCCACTGGTCACGGAACCGCGCCCACACAAGGGGTGGATTCGCGCGATCCGCGACGCACTGGGGATGTCCGCGAGAGAACTGGCCGCTCGAATGCAGGTCAGTCAACAGACGATCCCTGACCTGGAACGCAGCGAGCTGCGCGGCACGATCAAGCTTGAGACGCTCCAACGGGCCGCAGACGCCCTCGATTGCGATCTCGTCTACTTCCTCCGACCACGCCGCAGTCTCGATGAGGCTGTGCAGACGCAGGCTCGCCGCAAAGCAATCCAGCACCTGAGGAGCGTGGCGCATCACAGCCGCCTGGAGGACCAGGCGGTCACCGATCCCGAGACGGCTGCCCAGCTCGACGACCTGGTGGTGCGCTTCGTCGACCGCAGGGGCCTGTGGTCCGAGCCGACGGGATAACGATGCTCGATCGGCTCGTCCCGGTCGGTGACGGCCACACCGCACTGTCCGACGAGGATCGGCTAGGCCTCATTCCGACGTACATCGCGAGTCGGGGCGAGTTGTTCGACGCGGAACAGCGCAACATCTCGGAAGCGCTGCTCCGTCGATCGCCGACGCCCTCACAGCTCCTCGATGACAAGTACCTTCGCGACCTGCACCGGGCGATGTTCGGCGAGGTCTGGCGGTGGGCGGGCCGCTATCGGCAGACCGAGAAGAATATCGGCATCGCCTGGGTCCAAATCCCTGCGGAGGTCCGTAACCTCACCGAGGATGCGCGTGTCTGGGTGGAAGACGGTACGTACGAACCGGATGAACTGGCCGTGAGGTTCCATCACCGCCTCGTTGCCATCCACCCCTTCGCGAACGGCAACGGGCGACATGGCCGAGTCGCCGCCGACTACCTGGTTCGCGGTCTGGGACACGAGCGGTTCAGTTGGGGAACAGGCGTTACCGTTGAGACAGAGGAGCTCCGGGCCGCCTACATAGGCGCGCTCCAGCGCGCCGATCTCGGCGAAATCGCTGAACTCCTCGCCTTCGCGCGAAGCTAATGTCCTGACGAACGCTCGACGGCAGGCAACCGCCGCTAACCGCCGAACAGCGCAGCGAGCTCTGCCGGCGGCGCAATCTCGAGCTGATCGAAGTCGCACGCCGCCGGCGGCTTGTCGTGGCGCCAGCGCACGAACGTCGAGCCGTGACGGAAGCGTGCCGACTGCAGCTGGTCGAAGGTGACCTCGCACACCAGCCCCGGGCGGAGCCGCACCCACGAGGTGTCCTTGCCGCGCGACCAACGGCTCTCGCCGCCGGGCGTCCGGCCACCGCCGAAGCCCTCGCCCTCGTCCTCGGTGATCAGCGGCGAGAGCCGCTCCACGAGCGCGCGCCGCTCCGGCGCGCGGAAGCTCGAGGTGTGGCCGACGTAGTGCAGCGTGCCGTCGCGGTCGTACAGCCCGAGCAGCAGCGACCCGACCGCAGTGCCGGCTTCGTCCTTCGCCCAGCGCAGCCCCGCGACCACGCAATCGACGGTACGCATGTGCTTGATCTTGAACATGCTCCGCACGCCCGGCTCGTACGGGCCGTCGAGGCGCTTCGCGATCAGGCCGTCGAAGCCGGCGCCTTCGAAGCGTTCGAACCAGTCGGCGGCGACGAGCGTGTCCGGCGTGGCCGGTGTCAGCCGCAGCGGTCCGCCGGCGTCCGCCAGCGCCGCCTCGAGGCGCGCGCGGCGGTCGCCGAACGGCGTCGCGAGCAGCGCCTCGTCGCCGGTCGCGAGCAGGTCGAAGGCGACGAACGTCGCCGGCGTCTCCTCGGCGAGCCGCGCGACGCGCGAGGCCGCGGGATGGATGCGCTGCTGGAGGGCATCGAAGTCGAGCCCGAGCTCGCCGGCGATCACGATCTCGCCGTCGAGCACGAGCGGCCGGCCGATACGCGCCGGGAGGTCGTGCGCGAGCTCCGGGAAATACCGGTCGAACGGCTTCTTGTCGCGGCTCTGGAGGTAGATGCGCTCGCCGTCGAAGAACACGATCGCGCGGAAGCCGTCCCACTTCGGCTCGAAGAGCCAGCCGTCGCCTCGCGGGATGTCGTCGACGCGCTTCGCGAGCATCGGGTCGATCGGCGGGCGCACCGGCAGATCGAGGCGCGGGGTGGTCATGCGCGGGATCGTATGCGCGCGGTTGCGCGCCCGTCGCGTGCGCGCCCGCCGGTGCAGAGCGAGGCCGCCCCTCGATCGCGTCCGGGCGAAGCCGCAGTAGCGTGGGGCCGCACAGACTCCGGGTCGGGCGCGCTTCTTGGCTCGCGGGTTTCGTCCCTCCTACCACGAAGAGTTGATCGTGATTGCGGATCGGCGCCCTCGCGCTGTGCGAGAGTGCGCTGGTGGACGACCCTCGGTTCCGCTCCGACCTGTACCGAGGAACGGCCGCCGACTACGACCGCTTCCGGCTCGCATACCCGGCTACGCTGGCCCACGATCTGGTGAAGCGCATCGAGCCGTTGGCGGCGGTCGGCTGCTCGACCTCGCGTGCGGCACCGGCCAGGTCGCCTTCGCCCACCAGCCGTAGCGATCCGCGATGCTCCCGGCCGAGCGCGCGACGGCCCGGCGTACCATCCGGGGCGCCCGCACGGCGAAGCAGGAGGGCGCACATGACGATCGTGATCGAGCACGCGACCGTGATCACCGCGGACGCCGGCCGGCGCGTGCTGCACGATGCCGCCGTCGCCATCGAGGCCAACCGCATCGCTGCCGTCGGCCCGACCGACGAGGTGCGCGCGCGCTTCCCCGGCGCCGAAGCGGTCGACGCACGCGGCCACGCCCTGCTGCCGGGCTTCGCGAACTGCCACACGCACTTCACGCTCACCATCGCCCGTGGCATCGAAGAAGACTTCTCGTTCCCGTCAACGCTGCGCTTTCCCCGCGCGGTAGCCAGCTACCTCGACGACGAGGATCGCGTGGTCATGGCGCAGCTCGGCGCGCTCGAGTCGATCCGCTCCGGCACGACCTCGCCGTTCGAAATCGGCGCCAACCTGGCGGTGTACGCGGACGCGATGGTCGCCACCGGACTGCGCATCGTGCTCGGCGAGTCGGCGGCGGATCTCGACCAGGCGCGCGCGCGGCACGAGGGCGTGTTCGTGTTCGACGACGCGCGCGGGGCGGCGGCGCTGGAGCGCATCGCCGACCTGCACGCGCGCTATCACGGTGCGGGCGACGGGCGCGTGAGCGTCGCGGTGGCCGCGCACGCGCCCGAGGCGGTCTCACCCGGACTGCTGCGCGCGCTCCGTGACCTGCAGGAACGGCTCGACACGATCGCGACGATTCACCTCAACCAGTCGTGGTGGGAGGTGGAGGCGGTCCGGGATACGCGCGGGGTGCTCCCGACGGAGTACCTGTTCCGGCACGACTACCTGCACGATCGGCTGGTGGCCGGCCATTGCCGCTGCATGGACGTGAGGGAGATCGCGCTGCTCGGACGGGCGCGCGCGTTCGCGTCCTTCAACTCCGCGATCGCCGCGCGCCGCGGCTACAGCCCGCGCGTCTCGGAACTGGCGGCTGCCGGCTGCACGATCGCGATGGGTTCGGACAACATGGCGGAGGACATGATCGAGGTCATGCGCACCGGGCTGTTCATGGAGCGGGTGCGCACGGGGGACGGCGAGCGGCCGACGCCCGAGGACGTGCTCCAGTGGGCGACGGCAAACGGCCACGCCGCGCTCGGCCAGCACGAGGCCGGCACGATCGAAACGGGCAAGCTCGCCGACCTGATCATCGTCGACACGCAGCGGCCGCACCTCGTCCCCACCATGCGTTTCACGTCGGCGTTCGTGCACCAGGGCACGCCGGCGGACGTCCGCTCGGTGATGGTGGACGGCCGCTGGCTGATGCGCGACGGCGTCGTGCTGACCATGGACGAGCACACGATCGTGCGCGCCGCGGAGCGCGTGGCGCGGCGCGCCTGGCGCCGGCTGCTCGCGGACTACCCGGACGTGCCGCTGCCGGTGACGCTCGACACGCGCGCCCTCGAGTAGCGCGCACGTCCCCGTCGACCCGGCGCGGCTCGCGGCTCGCGGTCGAGCACGCCCCCTGCTCCGCGCCCCGCACTACCGCCCGACCTCCTGATCGAGCGGTTCGCCTCGCAGATAGCGCTCGAGGTTGGCGAGGAAGCGCGCGTCGGTGCGGGCCCGATAGCCCGCCGATGCCGAGGAGTCGTGCGGCGTCACGATCACATTCGGCAGCGCCCACAGCGGGGACTCGGCGGGGAGCGGTTCCTGCGCGAAGACGTCGAGGTAGGCGCCGCCGAGGTGGCCGGATTGCAGACGCTCGATCAGCGCGGCCTCGTCCACCACTTCGCCGCGGGCGACGTTGAGCACGCACGCGCCTCGTGGCAGCGCGTCGAGCGCAGCGGCGTCGATCAGACCGCGGGTCTCGTCCGTGAGCGGACACGCAAGCGCGAGCCAGTCGGCTCGCGGGTAGAGCGCCGGGAGCGCGGACGGCGGCTCGAGCGCGTCGACGTGATCGCCGGCGCGGCGCGGGCTGCGCCGCACGCCGATCACGTGTAGCCCGAGCGCGCGGCCGAGCCGCGCGAGCTCGTTGCCGATCGCGCCCAGTCCGACCACGACGAGCGTCTGCCCGGCGACGTCCCGCGGAAGCGGCGACGCGTCATGTGTCTCCCACGCATGCCGGCGCTGGGCGTCGAGCCAGCGCGGGAACCCGCGCGCGAGCATGAGCAGCCCGGTGATCGCGGTCTGCGCGATCGGCACCGCGGCGTCTCCGGACGATGTTGTCAGGCGCAGGCCCTCGCGCGTGAGCAGCTCGGCGTAGATCGGCGCGTCCACGCCGGCGTGCGCGACGTGCAACCAGCGCAGCTGCGGCGCGCGCCGCACGGCGCCGTAGAAGCGGCGCGCGCCGGATCCGATCAGATCGTTGGCGAAGAATGCGATCTCGAGGCGCGCGAGCCCGCCGGCGTCGAGCGGCTCGTCGGGCACCGCGATGCGTTCGATGGCGACGCCCGCGTCGCGTTCGATCCGCGCCAGCTCGGCCGCGGCGCGCTCGAAGAAGCCCCGAGACGTGAACAGCGTGGGCACGGTGTGCTCCCTTCACGCGGCACCATGCGGGCGCGCCGGCGTCGGCTCAACCCCGCGGTCGGGCGAACCCTCATACCGCGCCGTGAGTGTGGTCGATGATCAGGGGGCAAGCCAGCGCACGCGGACGGGATGTCATGGATCGCTTCAGCCAGCCCTATGACATCTTCGTGATCGGCTCCGGGCCGGGGGGACAGCGCGCCGCGATCCAGGCGGCGAAGATGGGCAAGCGCGTCGGGCTCGCGGAGCAGATGGGCGTGCTCGGCGGGGTCTGCATCAACACCGGCACGATCCCGAGCAAGACGTTGCGTGAGGCGATCCTCCAGGTCGCCGGCCCGCGCACGCTCGCCGTGGGCGGCGCGACCTCACAGCATGGCCGCAACGTGACGATGGCGGACCTGCGCCGGCGCGTGAACCAGGTGATCGAGAACGAGATCGAGGTCTCCCGGCAGCAGCTCCGCCGCAACGGCATCGAGCTGCACTGGGCGCGCGCCTCGTTCGTCGGACCGCACACGCTGCAGCTCGAGCCGGGTGACGGCGGACCGCCACGCACCGTCGAGGCGAAGCGCATCGTGATCGCCACCGGCACCTCGACCACGATGGATGCGAGCATCCCCTTCGACGGCCGCATCGTGCTGACGAGCGACGACATCCTCGGGATCACAGACATCCCGCGCACGCTCGTGGTGGTGGGCGCCGGGGTGATCGGCCTCGAGTACGCCAGCATGTTCGCCACATTGGGCGTGCGCGTGACTGTGATCGACAAGCGCCGCGAACTGCTGCCGTTCATCGACTCCGAGATCGTGGATGCGCTCGCGTACCAGCTGCGACGCAACCGCGTCACGCTGCGTCTCGGCGAAGAGGTGAGCGGGATCGAGAAGTTCACCGCCGAGCACGGCGAACGCGTGCGCATTCAGCTGGGGAGCGGCAAGCAGGTGATCAGCGAAGCTGCGCTCTACAGCGTGGGCCGCACCGGCTCCACGCGCGGGCTGCGGCTCGAGGCGGCCGGGCTTGCCGCGGACGACCGCGGCCGCATCGCCGTCGACGAGCACCACCAGACCAGCACGCCCGGCATCTACGCGGTGGGCGACGTGATCGGCTTCCCTGCGCTCGCTTCGACGTCGATGGAGCAGGGACGGCTCGCCGCCGCGCACGCCTTCGGCGTGCAGGCGCCGGCGCTCCCCGCTGTGCTCCCGTACGGGCTCTACACCGTGCCCGAGATCTCGATGGTCGGCAAGACGGAGGAGCAGCTCACCGAGGAGGGCGTGCCGTACGAGGTGGGCACCGCGCAGTACCGCGAGATCGCGCGCGGGCAGATCGTGGGCGACCTCAACGGCATGCTGAAGCTGATCTTCCATCTCGAGACGCGCGAGCTGCTCGGCGTGCACGTGATCGGCGAGGGCGCGACGGAGCTGGTGCACATCGGCCAGGCGGTGATGGCATTCGGCGGGCGCGCCGACTACTTCGTCGACACGGTCTTCAACTACCCCACGCTCGCGGAGTGCTACAAGACGGCCGCGTTCGATGCGATCAACCGCATGTCCGAACTCAACGTCCCCCACCGGGACGAACGCGCCGCCTGACTGAACCTGCGGTGCGCACCCGGCGCGCCGGCCGGGGGCGGGGCTACAGGCGCTGCCAGCGCACGACACCATCGTCCTCGGCGCGCTGCACACGGCCGTGCTCCTCGAGCAGCTGGAGATGCGAAAGCGTCTCGCCGAGCGCCGAGCGCTTCTTGAAGACGTTGAACGTCTCGTACGGGCGGTTCCATGTGACCTCGGCCGAGACCGCGGCCGCCGTGGAGCCGTCGTCGTCGATGCCCTCGTAGACCTCGTCGAGGCGATCGTCGTGGTGACGCGCGATCGCGGCGCAGCGCGCCGGCAGGTCTTCGATCAGGTCCTCATGTGCGGGGAGCGCGAGCTTCGTGTCATACGCGGCGACCTTCTTGAGCGAGTCGAGAAACTCGGCGAGCGGCCGGCGGCCGGCACGTTCGTCCTGATCGCCAAGCGACACGTTCGGCGTGATGCGCGAGAGCACATGGTCACCGGTGAGCATCAGCCGGTGCTGCGGTTCAAACATGCAGAGGTGGCCGGGTGTGTGCCCGGGCGTCCACACCGCCTCCAGCTTCCAGCCGTCGAACTCGAGGACGTCGCCGTCCTCGAGACGGACGTCGGCGGCGACCGCCGGCATGGACCACGAGCGGCGCTCCGTCCGCGCGGAAGGCCTGCATCATCCGCGTCGTCAT
>JBBDXH010000222.1:0-870 GCA_040902395.1 Dehalococcoidia bacterium | reverse complement strand
GCTCCGTCTCGGTCGAGACGTCGCCGGAGTCCTGGTTGTCGTCCCCGCTGCTGTGCTCCGACGACGCGCGCCGGAAGGCTTCCTTCGCCTCCCTCGCATCGACGCCGTGGTGCACCAGCCACTCGCCCGTGCGGTCCATGAACTCAGACGGGCCGTGGCGCATGTCGTGGAACCACTCGGCCTCGCGCGCGAGCATCACCAGCTCGCACTCCGGTGACTGCTCCTTGATCCAGCCGGCCATGCCGATGTGATCGGGATGCCCGTGCGAAACGATCAGCCGCCGGATGTCCGACGGCTGGTATCCGATGCCGTGCAGTTGCCGGGTCAGCCACTCGGACGCTTCGGGTGTCCCGTACCCCGAGTCGAAGAGCGACACGCCCTCGGGTCCCTCGAACGCGTACGGCATGATCCACGGCAGCGCCTTGCTGGTCATCGGCGTACGCAGGCGATGGAGTCCCGGAACGATCTCCAAGAGGGCGGTCCTTCCGACGTGAAGATGCGCGGCCCTCGGCCGCGCCACCGTGAGGATAACAGCGCACCTCCGTGAGATCGGCGGCGTGACCGGTGCGTACGCCAGCCGCGCCCGTGAAGGCGCGGTGCGTGGTGCGGTAGAGCGGGCGCCCGCGGTGGCTCGTCTTCGCTCGCCATGAACGGGGAGAAGCCATGAACGGAACGGGAGAGCGCGGCGCGGGCCCGGTAGCGCGGGCGCATCCGGTGGCTCGTCTTCGCTCGCCATGAACGGGGCATGAGGGCGCGGGTGCGGTAGCGCGGGCGCATCCGGTGGCTCGTCTTCGCTCGCCACGAACGGGATAGCGGCGCATCTCGGACGAGCGATCTTCTCTCCGTTCATGGCGAGCGAAGACGAGCCAC
>JBBDXH010000221.1:1758-12499 GCA_040902395.1 Dehalococcoidia bacterium | reverse complement strand
CGTCGACGAAGGGCGTGACGGCTACGACACGATCGAGTGGGCCGCGGCGCAGCCGTGGTGCGACGGCAACATCGGCATCTACGGCCCGTCATACCTCGGCGCCACCACGCTGCTGGCGGCACGCGAGTGCCCGCCTGCGCTGCGCTGCGCGATCCCGATCATCACCGCCGACGACTACTACGACGGCTGGGTGTACCAGGGCGGCGCGTACCAGCTCGGCTTCGGCACGCTGTGGGGCATGGGGCTGGCGGCGGCGCAGTACCTGCGCGCCGAGCACGGGCTCGATCTTGCGTACGCCGAGACGCTCGCCGCCGCGCTCCAGGGCGCGCCGGCGTCGCTCGCCGCGCTCCCGCTCGAGCGCGTCGGCGGCTTCGCCGACGCCGCGCCGTGGTGGCGCGACTGGCTCGACCACGATCGCCGCGACGAGTACTGGGAAGCGCTGCGTCCGTCGGCCGATTACGCGCGCTTCGCGGTGCCGATGCTCCACGTCGGCGGCTGGTTCGACATCTTCGGCATCGGCACCGTGCGCAACTTCCGCGGGTTGACGGCGGCGGGTCGCGCCGAGCAGCAGCTGATCATGGGCCCGTGGGCGCACACGTCGTATGACCGCTATCTCGGGGAGATGAACTTCGGCCCGACCGGCGCGGCGGCGTTCTCCGGAGTGATCGGCGCGTACAACCAGTTCTTCGACAGGCACCTGAAGGGCCGCGACGCGGACGCTCCGGCGGTGCGTTACTTCGTGATGGGCGCGAACGAGTGGCGCACGGCCGGCGAATGGCCGCCCGCGGGGGCCACGGCGCGCGCGTTCTACCTGCACGGCGCCGGGAGCGCGAACAGCGCGCGCGGCAACGGCGCGCTCACGCACGATCGCCCGGCCGGCAGCGAGCCGCCCGACCGCTACCTCTACGATCCGCTGCGGCCCGTGCCGACGGAGGGTGGTCCCACGCTCCAGGCGCAGGTCGGCCTCCCGGGGCCGCGCGATCAGCGGGCGATCGAGGCGCGCGACGACGTGCTCTGCTACACGACCGAGCCGCTCGCGCAGCCGCTCACGGTCGCGGGTCCGGTCACCGTCACCATCTGGGCAATCACGGACGCGCCCGACACGGACTGGACGGCGAAGCTCGTCGACGTGCTGCCTGACGGCCGCGCCGTCTCGCTGACCGACGGCATCATCCGCGCGCGCTTCCGTGACTCGCTGAGCGATCCGTCGCCGGTGACGCCGGGCCAGCCGGCGCGCTACACCATCGATCTCGCGAACACGGCGCACCGCTTCGGTCGCGGGCACCGCGTCCGGCTCGAGGTCAGCAGCTCGAACTTCCCGCGCTTCCAGCCGAACCCGAACACCGGCCGGCCGGCGGCGAGCGAGACGGCGCCCCGCCCCGCGGTGCAGCACGTGCTGCACGACGCCGACCGGCCGTCGTGCCTGGAGCTGTGGGTGCTGCCCGAGTAGCTCGCGCAGTTGGGCGCTTGCTTCGGCGGTCGAGGAGCATCGAGCAGCGCTCATCCGTGTCGCGTCGGCGGCCGCAACCGACGCGCGCCCGCCGGCGTGCGACGATGTCGCGCGTGAGAAAGGCGGCACGTCCATGACCGAGAGCCAGCACGCGCATGAGGTCGTCGCCGCGTTCTGCGCGCTCGAGCCGGCGGACGCGTGGGCGGCCTTTCGTGCGATCGCGGCGGATCCCGCGGAGAGCGAGGATCGCCGCCTCCGCGCGGCGGCCTGGCTCGGGATCGCGAACGCGGTCAGCTCCCTCCAGCATGTCGAGGACGGCGAAGACTGACCGACCGGAGCACGCCCTCATGCCTCGATCCTGCGAGGTAGCGAGCGCGTGCAGGTGGCGCCGCTGCGCTCGAACGGCCCCGCGCCCATATCCGAGGTCGTCTCCACCTCGATCAGCGCCTGCCGCACGAGCGCCACGGCCCGCCGCGTGGTTTCGATGCCACCGCCCGCCCGCACCGCCTCGAACAACTCGATGACGCCTAGGCTGATCCATGGCGACCGGGAGCCTCCTCGATCTGTGCTTCGCCGCTCACACCGCACATCGCCCGGTGGCCCACCTCACCGGTAGACCCCGGCTGCTACACCACTCGCGAGAGGCCAACTCTCATTTCGGCGTACTGTCACAACGACACCGTCGGCTGGCGGAACACAGCAGGACGCGGACACCCGCGTACAGAGCATCGCCGCGCCTTCGCGGCGCACACAGGAGGGACGGGACATGAGGATGAGACTCGTTGGCGGAGCGGCCGGCCTGGCCGTCATCGGCCTTCTCGCACTGACGGTGGGTGCTGCCGCGGCACCCCCGCCGTCGGACCGTGACGGCTGCGCGACGATCCAGGGCGGGACCCTCGTAGACAGCTTCGGCAACCCGATCGTTCTGGGCTACGACCAGTTCGGCTACAACTACCAGGCGCACATGTTCAACGGCACGTACGACAGTTCGGACCGAGTCCTGGACGGTAAGTACTGGGGCGATCCTGCATCAACCGACTACGCCGACGACAGCCTGATCATGCAGTGGAGTCAGCCCTGGCTGGCCAACGTCGACTGCGACGGCGACGGGAAGCTCGACCGCGGTCTCGTGGACGGTGTAGTGGGCGGGACTAGCAAGGGCTGGCTGACGAACCACAACGAAGGCGACTACACCGATCCTGACGGCGTGCTCCAGCACTACACGTACTTCGCCAAGATCGTCTGGGTTGGCCCTGGGGGCTCCCTGTGGGGCGAGTACGAGATCATCCAAGAGGTCTACAACGACCCGGCGGCCGGCTACCACGGCCTCCTGTTCAAGCTCGGAGCGCCGGGCCTCGGCCTGAACGACGGCTGGACGACGAATTAGCGGATCGCATGCACCCGGCGCGAGAGCGTTCCGCCCTCGCGCCGGGTGCCTGAGGGCTGAACATAGCGGCGGGCAATTGCGGTTGGGAGCGACGTCGAGAGTGCCGCACGCGTGGCGCGGCATTCACGCGGGTTCATCGCGCCTTGTGCAGCCTTCGCGCCGGTCGTAGCCCAGCAGCTGCGCGCCAAGCGCCGTGAAGTGGTTCAGATAGTGTCACATATCTATATATTCTTCGTGTATGCTATTCAAGAAGCTGTCAGACTTTCCGAGTCCGAGATCGCACGCCGAGGCGTGCCGCCCTCGAACCAGCTACTAGACGGCGTTCAGCTCAGCGATTAGTAACGCCGCAGCGCGCAGCAAACGCGCGTCGCTGCTCGGCAGCGAGGCTACCTGTTCGATGTGTGGTTCGCCGCTCACCCCGAAGATGGGCCGGTGGCCCCACTAACTGGTAGGCTCCGACTTCTACTTCACTCGAGGATCGCCCATTTCAGACTGTCGTTCCCACCATGTGATAGTGTCGAGGCCGTTCACGGTCTTGACTACAGGCGGGAGGAAGTGATGAAGACGACGATCAAGTTCGTGTCTATTTCGGTGGCATCGGCGATCGCCTCTCTGGCGATCTTCACTGGAGCCGCACTGGCGGCGTACGCATTGCTCGGCGATGCAATCATCGTCAGCGGCGGTAACCCTGGAAATGCTGCACAGCTCCGTAGCGATGCCACCTTGCCGCCGTCGTTCGGCGTCGCTCGATTCGACGTAAACACGCCATGGTCGAGCTTGTCGACGCTCAGCACCGACTTCAATGTCACCGACGACAATTGCGGCGGAGGTTCGCCGAGAATTCAACTCGCAGTGGACACGGATGGCGACGGCCTGAGCGATGGCAACGTCCACATAGCCTTCGGGCCCTCGCCGACCTTCACCGGGTGCGCCCCTGGCTGGCAATCGACCGGCAACCTGATTGGCAACGAGGACGCCGGCCGGTACGACTACAGCCAATTCGGCGGATCGCCTTTCACCACCTATAGCGCGGCACCCGCCCTCGTCCTGAGCGGCACCGTCCTGCGTGCTTCAGTCGTAGTCGACGGATCATGGAGCGCGGCGGCGACGGGTGGCGACGGTGAGCAGACCGTCCTCATCGATAACGTCAACATCAATGGCGCTGTAGAAACGTTTGACCTTCCGGCGGACAAGGACGCCTGCAAGAATGACGGGTGGCAGAGCCTCTTCCGCGCTGACGGCAGTCCGTTCAAGAACCAGGGTGATTGCATCCAGTTCGTGAACACCGGGATGTAACGAACTGGTCTGTCGCGGCTCACCGGGAGGGCCGCTGCAGCGGCCCTCCCCGTCGGCCGGTGAGTCGCCGCACCAATGCGCGGCGAGCCGCGCACTTTACGGGCACCTATGGTGCCGACCTCGACCGGCAGCACGTTCGTGCCGGTGGCGGCGGACAACAGGCTGATCGCGAACACGATCTCGGGCGTTGCCACCGGTATCGACGACACGGGCCACGCGAGAGCGGGCCGGTGCGGGCATGCGCCACATGCCCGCCGGCGGGAGCTGCGCGAACGGGATCACCGGCGCACGTCCGTGTGGCGCTCGAACGACGCGTCACGCGCCGCCGCGCTGCGCCGGGCCACTACAATCCGTCCGCCACGCCGCATGACGCTCGTGGTGAAGGAGGCTTTCGATGACCAGCGCCAGCGTGATCGCCGCCAGTCCCGAGGACGTCGGGGTGAAGCGCTCCGCCCTCGACGAGCTGTTCGGGTTCGTCGAACGCGAGGTGAGCGAGGGGCGGCTCCCGGCCGCCCAGGTCGCAATCGGGCGGCACGGGCGCATCGCCGGCACGCGCACGTTCGGCAGCGCGGTGCAGGGCGGCGCGCGCAAGCCCGCCACCGAGCGCACGCTGTTCTGCCTCTACTCGTCGACGAAGGCAGTGGTCGGCGCCGGGATGTGGGCGTTGATCGAGGACGGCAAGCTGCGGCTCGATGAGCGCGTGGCCGACATCGTTCCGGAGTTCGCGGGCGCGGGCAAGGAAGCCGTCACCGCCGAGCAGCTCATGCTCTTCATCGGCGGCTTCCCGCAGGCGCCGATGCACCCGCGGCTGTGGGAGGACCGGCAGGCCCGGCTCGAGCGCATCAAAGGCTGGCGGCTGAACTGGGAACCGGGCTCACGCTTCGAGTACCACCCGACCGCCGCGCACTGGCTGATGGCCGAGATCATCACGAGCCGCACCGGGCTCGACTTTCGCGACTACCTGCGGCAGCGCGTGCTCGACCCGATGGGCGCGACCGACCTCTTCGTCGGGCTGCCCGACGCCCAGCACGCGCGTGCGGCGGACGTGGAGTACGTGGCGCCGCCCGTGGTGACTCCGGGCGCCGAGGTCAACCCGGAGACGATCCTGCACTTCAATCTGCCCTCCCAGCGGCGCGCGGGCTGCCCGGGCGGCGGCGGATTCTCGACCGCCGCCGACCTCGCGCTCTTCTACCAGGTGCTTGTCAACGGCGGCGCCGCCGCCGATGGCACGCAGGTGCTGACGCCCGAGACGATCGCCTTCGCGACGACCATCCGCACAGACCCCGCGAAGCACCGCGATGAGCTGAACGACATCCCGGTGAACCGCGCGCTCACCGTCGTCGTCGCCGGTGACGACGGCAACGCCGAGCTCCGCGGCTTCGGACGCGGCACGTCGCCGCGCGCGTTCGGGCACGGCGGCGCCGGCGGCCAGATCGGCTGGGGTGACCCCGAGAGCGGCCTCTCGATCGGCTTCGTCACCAACGGGTTCGGCTCCGAGGAACAGATCCGGACGCGCGGCCGCACGATCTCGACGCTCGCGGCGGCGTGCGTGTAGCAGCGCGGAGATCACGTCGCCGCGAACCGTCCGAGCGCGGGCAGTGCCAGGGAGCAGGCTGTGACGTCGGATTCGTTCTACCCGGAAGACAAGTGGGTCATCGCGAACGGGCTCCGGCTCCACTACCTCGACTGGGGCGGGGACCGCACGAAGAAGCCGCTGCTCTTGCTGCATGGCATCGGCGGGCATGCGCACCAGTGGGACGACTTCGCGCCTCGCTTCCTCGAATCACACCACGTGATCGCGATCGACGAGCGCGGATGCGGAGACAGCGACTGGTCGCGCGATGGCTATTCGGTGCAGTCGTTCGCGGTTGACGTCGGCGAGTTCGCGCGCCAGACCGGCCTGTTCCCTTTCGACTACTACGGGCATTCGCAGGGGTCGCGCTTCGGCATGCCGGTCGGCGCGTACTTCGGGGAGCTGGTGGATCACCTCGTGCTCGGCGACTACGGCCCGCTGCCCGATCCCTCACCGGCCGGACGCGAGACGGCGCAGCGGCGGCAGAGCCGCGGCGGCCAGCGACCCCGTGGCTTCTTCAGCCCCCGGCAGGCGTTTGACTGGCACCGCGAACAGGACCCGGAGGCGTCCGAGGACGCCCTCTGGCGCACCGTGAAGTACGCGTACCGGTCGAACTTCGACGGCATCCTGGTGCCGAAGACCGACCCGGACATCCTGTGGTTGAACGGCCGCACGGCGCTCAAAGAGGGGCCGTTCCTGTGGGACTGCGTCGCGCGGATCTCGTGCCGGACGCTGGTCCTGCGTGGCGAGGTCAGCACCGTCCTGGACCGCGCCCAGGCGGAGCAGATGGTGGCGACGATCCCCGGCGGCCGGGCCACGATGCATGACGTGCCGGGCGCCGGGCACGGCCTGCACAACGAGAACCCGGACGACGTCGAGCGGACGCTGCGCGAGTTCTTCGCGACCTGACCACCCGCCGCCGTGAAAAGCCCGGGCAGCACGGGAGCACTGCCACGGGCGGTTCGAGCGACGGCCCTCACCGTCCGAACGCGTCGAGGTCCTTGCGCAGCAGCAGCGTCGTGCCGCCGTGGACGCTCGGCTCGGTGACGCCCGTCGGGAGGTAGCCGCAGCGCTCGTAGAGGCGGCGCGCCCGCGCGTTCGACTCCTCGACCCAGAGCGTGACCCCCGACGCGCCGAGCCTGCGTGCGAAGCGCTCGGCGGCGGTGAGCAGATCCTCGGCCCAGCCGCCGCCGCGCAGGTCCTCGTCCACCCACATCGCGCCGACGTGCCCGTCATGCGGCGGATCAGGCGAGACACGCACGAACGTGGTGCCCGCGAGCGTGCCGTCGCCGCGGTCGACCGCGAAGAGCTCGGCTTCCATCGCGTTCGCCGTGCGGTCCATCAGCTCCCGCCAGAACTGCTCGTCGCGGACGCTCTCCTCCGCGTACGTCGAGCCGAAGGCCGCCGGCGCGAGCCTGAGCGAGCGCAACCGGACGTCGCGGTAGGCGAGACCCTCGTCGGCGCGCAGCGCGCGGACTTCCATTGCCGGCTCCTCCGCCGCATGCGCTCGCAGCTGCGCCGCGCGGCGCGGCGGCGTGGCGCCGGCGCGCGACGACTATCCGGACCGCATCGCGCGCCCGCAAGCGGCCCCGCCCGATCGGGGTTCACCCCGCTGGTCCCTGCCGCAGCACGCGCGATACGCTGCCCTGGAGTTCACCCGCGGCGGGGGTGACAGACCGGACGTTGCCGGTTGTCCGGAGGATGACGCCAGTGCACCCCGCCCGACTCTCTACTCGCGTGCCTTCGCGTCAGCTCCGCCGCCCACGGGCAGGCGTGTTCGTCGTCCTCGTCTGCCTCATGGCCGTCGGGCTCGCGTCTCCGCGCGTGGCGTCCGCGCAGGTCGCGCCGCTGCCGCTCGTGCCCGGCACCATCGCCGTCGTGCAGGCGGACGGCGACTGCCTGCGGCTGCGCGACGCGCCCGGGCTGGCCGGCGCGCGGCTGACGTGCCTCGCGGAGGGTACGCGCGTCGACGTGCTGGACGGCGCGGTCGAGGCGGACGGGTACCGCTGGCAACGCGTCGCCTTCGCCGGGCTTGGCGGCTGGGCGGCGGACGCCTACCTCGTGCCGGCGGACCAGTACGTGCCGCTCCCGAGCCCCGCGCTGGCGCCTGCGGCCGTCCCGGGGTCCGGCCCGGTTTCGTTCGCCATCCCGGCGCCCGCGGGCACCACCTGGCGCATCGTCGCCGGTTACAACACCGCGACGCACTCCGACGCCGACGGCAGCGATCCGCACGCGATCGACATCGTCCGCGACGACGCGCTGACGGAGGGCACGCCGGTGCTCGCGCCGCTCGATGCGACCGTCGCGTGGCGCGACGACGGCTGCGCGGTGCTCCGCGACGCGGCCGGCATGCGCATCCTCATCTGTCACTTCTTCCCCCTCGCCGGTCTCGCCGTCGGGCAGACCGTGGCGCGCGGGCAGCACATCGGGGACGTCGCGCCGGCGGGCGCAGCAGGGAACAACGGACTGCCGCACCTGCACATCGCCGTGCACGAGGACGTCACGCCGGCGCGCGCGACCGTGCCGCTCGTCGACGCGTACGCGCTCGAGGGCGTCGGGCTCCCTGCGGTTGCCAACGCGAACGCCTATTCGGGCACCGTCTTCGTCTCGACGAACGGTGCACAGGTCGTCAACACGCCGATCGTCACCGCGCCCACGCCCGCGCCCGCACCGGTCGTGCCCACGCTCAGCGGGCCGATCCCGGCGAGCGGCTTCGGGACCGTGCTCTTCAGCGGAGGCACGAGCGGGGATCTCGTCGCGGCGGCTGCCTGCCCGGTCGAGCGCCTCGCATTCTGGACGTTCGATCAGGGCCGGCTCGTCACTTATCTCCCGACGGCGGGTGTCCCGCTCGTGAACGCGCGCTGGACTGAGCTGTTCGGCGACGGCGTCCCGGCCGGCACGATCCTGATCGCGCGCTGCGATCAGGCGTAGCCCTCGTCCCGCGGCCGCGGCCCGAACCTACCGGAACGCGGGCATGACCTCCTCGGCCATCAGCCGCATCGTGCGGCGAACGACCTCCGGGCGCATCGCTCCGCCGTGCAGCACACAGCTCAGCAGCGTCATTTCACAGGCCTCGCGGTAGCGCTCGATCTTCTCGATCACGGTGGCGGGGGAGCCGGCGAGCGTGCGGTGCGCGAACATCTCGTCGAGGCCGGGCTCGCCTTCGAACGGCAGGGGCTCGGAGACGCCCGACTGCACGTGCTCGCGGCCGTGGCGGAGCGCCGTCGCCTGGCGGGTCTGGTAGAGGAAGTGCGGCATCTGCTCGCGTGCCTCGTCGTCGGTGGGGGCGACGCACACCTGCGCCTGCACGCCGAAGTCGGCGGGCGCGTCCGGGTGCTCGCGCCGTGCCGCGAGGTAGTTCGACCAGCCCTCTTCGAGCACACTCACCGGCCGCCCGGAGTTCGTCGTGAGCGCGCGCAGCCCGTAACGCGCGCCGATCGCAAACGACTCGGGCGTGTGCGCGGCGAGCCAGATCGGCGGGCGCGGCTGCTGGAGCGGCTGCGGGAAGATCGTGGTCTCGGGGATCTGGTGGAAGCGCCCTTCGAACGAGAACGATTCCTCCGTGAGCGCACGCACCAGGATTGCGAGCGTTTCGTCCGTGCGCTCGCGGGACTCGTCCTGATCGAGGCCGAAGCGCCGAAACTCGAACGGCTGGTAGCCGCGCGCGACGCCGACCTCCAGCCGGCCGCCGGTCAGTTGATCGGTGAGCGCGATGTCCTCGGCGACGCGCAGGGGGTTCCAGAACGGCAGCACGAGCACGGCTGTGCCTATGCGGATGTGCGACGTTTCGGCGGCGATGCGCGTCGCGAGCAGCAGCGGGTTCGGGATGTAGCCGTAGTTCGAGAAGTGGTGCTCCGCGAACCAGATCGAGTCGAAGCCGAGCGTCTCGGCCTCCTGCGCGTACGCGATCAGCCGGCGGTAGACGTCGGCGGGAGCCTCGCGCTCCGGCGAGCCGGCGAGGAAGAACGCGGCGAACTGCATCAGGCGCTCCCCCCGGTCGTCGCGATCCGATCGGCCTCGTAGCGCGCGACGTCCGCGAGCACGGCGGCGTTGCGCGCCTCGATGCGGGGACGCGCGTCGTCGCTGGTGAAGATGTACGCGCGGTCTTCGCGGATCGCGCGCACGACGAGCGGGCCGACCGCCATCGGGTCGAGCGCGTCGGCGATGCGCTCGGGCATGGGCACGGAGCGGCCGCTGCCGAGCGCGGCCGGCCGGTTGCGGTCGGCGTCCCAGATGCGCGTGCGCACGGTCGACGGGCAGAGCACCGAGACGCCGATGCCCTCGGGCGACAGCTCGGCGCGCAGCAGCTCCGAGTAGCTCACGACGGCGGCCTTGGAGGCGCTGTAGATGCCGAGCCGCGCGCCCAGGCGCGGCGCGAGGCCGGCCATCGACCCTGTGTTCACCACATGCCCGGCGCCGCCCCGCGCGCGCATGCCCGGGACGAAGGCGCGCACACCGTGCACCACGCCCATGAGGTTGACCGAGAGCACCCACTGCCAGTCGCGCGCGTCGGCGTCGACGAGCGAGCCGTCGAGCATCACGCCGGCGTTGTTCACCAGGATCGCCACGGGCCCGAGCGCGGCCTCGACGTGTTGCGCGAGCGACTCCACGGAGCCGGCGTCGGCGACGTCGACGCGCGCCGAGAGAGCGCGCGCGCCGGCGGCCTCGAGCTCCGCGACCACCCGCTCGGCGGCCGCGGTGTCGATGTCCGCGACCGCGACGAGCGCGCCGGCCGCCGCCAGCGCGTGCGCGATCCCGCGCCCGATGCCCTCGCCGCCGCCCGTGACCACGGCGACCTTCCCTGCGATCTCCTGCATGGCGTGCCCCCATTCGCGAAGCGGATCGATAGCGCGGGTGACGGTAGCACCGGGTGTCGGCGGCGAGACGCTATTCCCGTTCGTGGCGAGCGAAGACGAGCCATCCATCGCCCGTTCGGCCGCGGAGGCCGGCTATGTGGCGACGGGCAGGGGCATGCGTCGCGCGACCGCGACTCCCGTTCGTGGCGAGCGAAGACGAGCCATCCATCGCCTCGTCC
>JBBDXH010000221.1:0-1658 GCA_040902395.1 Dehalococcoidia bacterium | reverse complement strand
CCCGTTCGTGGCGAGCGAAGACGAGCCATCCATCGCCTCGTCCGGCCGCTGGGGCCGGCTATGCCGCGACGGGCAGCGGCATGCGTCGCGCGACCGCGAAGAGCACGAGCGAGGCCGTGAAGGTGCCCACGAACATCACCAGCGCCCAGTCGTAGCCGCCGGTTGCGTCATAGATCGCGCCGGCGATCGTGGGGCTCAGGATCTGTCCCACCGTCTCGACGGCGGCGATGGCGCCGAGGATGGTGCCGAAGTGCGCGACCCCAAAGGAGCGCGTGAGCAGCAGCGCCTCCATCATCGGGCCCCCGCTGCTGCCGGCGATCCAAAGCGTCACGAACACGGCGATGCCGATCATGCTCGAGTTCAGCCAGAGCATCGCCATGGCGCCCGCGAGCAACGCGGCGAGCACCATCGCCGCGCCCTCGAAGCGGTCGATCCGGTCGGAGACCACGCCGAGCGCGAGCCGCGCGACGATGCCGAGCCCCGAAGACACTGACACGATCCCGGTGGCGGCGCCGCGGCTGAGGCCTACGGACTCGTAGAAGGGGATCTGGTGCACGAGCCAGCCGATCATCCCGTAGAAGAAGAGCATCAGCGCGAACGAGATCACCCAGAATTGCGACGTGCGCATCGCCGCGCCGAGGGTCATCCCGTGCTCCGCTCGCGAACGCCCGTCGATCAGCGGTTCCGGCGGGAGCCCATCGACGAACGCGCCGATGTCAGACGGCCGGTTGCGGATGAGCCACGCCCCGAGCGGCAGGAACACCGCAGCGATCGCGAGCGCCGTGAAGACGAGCGCGCCGCGCCAGCCGACCGCACCGAGCACGACGCCCACCACCGGCACCACCGCGAAGCCGCCGAGCGAGAAGCCGCTGCCGAGCACGCTGATCGCGACCCCGCGGCGCCGGTCAAACCAGCGCGAGATGAGCGCCATGAACGGGAAGAAGAACATCAACTGACGCACGATCGCGTTGACGGCGTTGTAGACGTACCACTGCCAGAGCGACTGTGTAGTCGCCATGAGCAGGTACGTGAGGGACGTGAGCACGGTGCCAACGAGAATCGCCGAGCGCGGGCCGCGCGCGTCGATCCAGCGTCCGATCAGCGGTCCGAACAGCCCGCTCGTCAACAGCGAGAGCGAGAACGCGAGCGAGACCTCAGCGCGCGTCCAGCCGAACTGACGTTCGAGCGGCTCCACGTAGAGCCCGAACGCCCACATCGAGACGCCGCTGCCCAGCGCCATCGCGACGACGGAGCCTGCGAGCAGCCACCAGCCGTAGTAGACGCGGCGCCGGCCCGTCAGCACCGCGAACGCCGCGCGCGATGCTGCGCGTACCGCGGGCGCCGCGCCGGCCGCTCGCGGCACGGGTCGGGGCCCAGGCGGTGAGTGGTCGGGGCCCGTTTCTGGCGCGGATGGGACCGTCATTTGCAGAGAAGCATCGCCGGGTTTCGGACCGGAGTCGAGCGTCGCCGCGGCCATCGGTGCGCCGCGATCGCGGGCTCGTACACTGCCGCGCACAGAGGTCGCCGAGCCGGGAGGCAGAGATGTTCGGGACAGAGGGGCGTCAGTTGGGGGTCGGCACTGGCTGGCTGTCGCCAGCCGAGTGGCAGGCAAGATGCCTGCCCCACATCAGCGGCGGCACACCCGGGGTTCGGGGACA
>JBBDXH010000220.1:0-12537 GCA_040902395.1 Dehalococcoidia bacterium | reverse complement strand
GGGCAGACGGGTGATGGAGCCCGGGCGCGCGCGGCGACCGGCGGGCGGAGGCGCCGCAACGTAGGTCACCGTGGGTGGGGAAGCGCCCGTGCCGAGCCAGCGCTGACGGAGGGCTTCGGCGTCGACCTCTTCCACGGCGGGCTGAGCATCCGGTACGGACGCGCGCGCGTGCAGATCGTCGGAATCGGGCCCGATCGGGGGCTCCACGATGGCCTGCGGGTCGAGTGCGGGAAGGATCGCGCCTGGCATTTCGGACTCACTTCGGTAGGCCGGCTGCCGTCTCCACCGCGGTGGGGGTAGGCCCGTGCCTTTGCGTCTCCACGTTTCCGTGGATTTGCCCTGATCGGTGGACGCCCCGATGCGCCCGTCGCGGTGTTCCGTGACACCACAGAGGTAAGCATCGGAAGAAACCCTCATCTTCCGTAGGGGGACGGCGATTGGGGGCGCTCAGATCAGGGCGGGGATCAACGCGAGCGCGATCGCGGGGCCATAGGCGAAGGTGGCGCCCGATCCGCGACGTACGGTCACGACCAGCGCCATCGCGCCGCCCAGCAGGGCAGTTGCGAGTAGCAACGTGGAGACGCCGGACAGGCCGACGACCGCCCCGGCGGCGGCGGCGAGCTTGGCGTCGCCCATGCCCATCGCGCCGGGACGTACGAAGGCGAGCACGAGCAGTGGGCCGCCGGCGAGCGCGGCGCCCGCGAGCGCGGTCGCACGGTCGGGGCTCCCGACCAGCACGAGGATCAGCGCCGCGCCGACCAGCACGTTGGGAATGCGCCGGGAACGCGCGTCAATGACGGCTGCGAGCGCGATCAGGAACACCCCGGCGACGATCACGCGGACACCTCTCCGGCACGGAGGATCGTGAGCGTGTCTCCCACGACGAGCCCCGCGCGTGCCGCGGCGCCCGCGGGCAGTTCCAGCGCGACGCGTGCGTGGCGCGCGCCGACGAAGCGCCACGGCCGCACATCTGCCGCGATGCGCACGACACTCCGGTCGCGACCGAGGAAGACGACGTCGATCGGGAAACGCATGAAGCAGGTGTGCACGGAGGGCGCCGGCTCGAGCCACAGGCCACGGCCCGGGGGGAGTGCGGAGGTGCCGAGCAGACCGCGCATGCGCGGCAACGGAGAGCGTGCGTAGCGCAGGTCGGTGACGAGCAGGTCGCCACGGGGAGTTCGGGCCGAATCAGCGCGTGCGGCCACTAATGGCCGCCCAGGACTTGCAGAGCGCTGATCGCCGCGGGCCCGATCACCACCGTGAAGACAGCCGGGAAGATGAACATCACGAGCGGGAAGAGCATCTTGAGCGGCGCCTTCATCGCCGCCTCCTCCGCGCGCTGACGGCGCCGTTGCCGGAGCTCTTCGGACTGCGCTCGGAGCAGCGGGCCCAGACGCATGCCCGTGCGCTCCGCCTGGTTCAGCGCATTGACGAGCGAACGCACGGCCGGAGCCCCGGTGCGAGCGGCGAGCGCGGCGAGTGCCTCGCGGCGGCGACGGCCGAGGCCGACCTCGGAAAGCGTCCGTCGCAGCTCCTGCTGCAGCGCGTTCGACTCCCGCTGCGCGACGCGTGCGAGCGCTGCCTCCAGTGCCAGGCCGGCCTCGATCGAGACGATGAGGAGATCGAGCATGTCGGGTAGCGCGTGCTCGATCTCCTGTCGTCTGCGGCTCGCGCGTCCATTGAGCATGATCCATGGCGCGGCCATGCCGACGAGACCGACCACGACGGCGAGCGCGAGCGCGCGCGCCCCGAGCTCGTGGCCGCGCAGCAGCGCCAGCACGCCGAGCGGACCGGCGAACGCGGCCGAGACCGACAGCACCAGCACGCCCTGAGGGGTCAAGCGCTCGCCTGCGCCGGCGCGATCAATCAGCCGGCGCGCGGGATCGAGCGCCGCGCCGGGCGCGCGCAGCCGAAGCAGCACCGTGCGCGGACGCAGGTGCGGGCGCGACGGCCGTACGTCGCCGACCGCGTGCGGGCGCAGTGCCGCCTGCCAGGCGGAGCGTGGTGCACGCGATCGCAGGCCACGGATCAGCAAGAACGTGGCCAGTGCGGCGCTGCAGGCGAGCACGAGTTCGATCATCACTCGCCCTCAGAACCGCACGTTTGCGATGCGCCGCATCAACACGATGCCGATCAGTTCGGACACCAGCGCCGATCCGAGCAGCGCGTGTCCGAGCGGGGTCGTGAGCAACGGCGCCATGTACTCGTGGTTGAGCAGCGTCAGGCCCAGTCCGAGGACGATCGGGAGGGCGCTCAGCACCCAGCTCGAGAGCCTCGCCTGGCCGGTCAGGGCGCGCACTTCGCCGCGTATCCGGATTCGCTCACGCACGGTGTTGGCGATGCTCGTCAGCACTTCGGCAAGATTGCCGCCCACGCGGCGCTGGATCAGCACCGCATCCACGACGAGCTCCAGGTCGTCATCGAGCACACGATCGCGCAGCTCCTCGAGCGCCTGCTCGAGCGACACGCCGAGCTCGATCTCGCCCAGGGCGATCTGGAGCTCGCCGCCCAGCGGGTCACCGATTTCGCGCGCGCCCTGGTCGAGGGCCTGCAGGAACGATTGCCCGGCGACCAGCGCCCCCGCGATCGCCTGCAGCAGGTCAGGCAGCTGTGCATTGAGGCGCGCCCGCCGCGACGCTCGCCGCCGACCGCCGATCAGGAAGAGCAGGCCGATGGCTGCGATCGGTGCGACGAGCGCGCCGCGGGGACCGAGCAGGGCGCCGCCCAGCGCGGCGCATGCGCAGCTGATCGCGGCAACCGCCAGCACCAGCCGCTGACCGGGCGCGCGGATTCCGGCCTGCCGGAGCCACCGCTCGGCTCCCGCGAAGCGTTTGCGCCCGAGCGTGTGCGCGGGCGCCGCGCCGTCGCGGGCGGAGGCGTCGTCGTCGTCCGTCGGTTGCTCTACCAGCACCGCCGCCCACCGTTGCCGGCGCGCGCTGCGTTCGCGCATGCGCGCAGCAGTGCCGGCGGTGAGCAGCCAAACGGCGGCCGCGGCAATCAGCCCGAGCGCGAGCGGTGACGAGAACCACTCGCTCACGCGACGTGCCAGCGCTCTCCGGTCCGGCCGGAACCGTCATCCCGTTCGGGTCCGTCGGTCGCCGCCAACTGGAATCCGGCTTCCTCCAGGCGCTCCGCGAACGACGGGCGCAGCCCGGTCGACTTGAGCAAACCGCGAATGTGCCCGTCTTCGTCGACTCCTCGGTGCTCGAAGAGGTAGAGATCCTGCATGGTGACGGTCTGGTCTTCCATGCCGACCACTTCGCTGACGGCGATCACGCGCCGGCTGCCGTCGCGCAGGCGCGCGACCTGGATCACGACATCCAGCGCGGACGTGATCTGCTCGCGGATCGCGCGCAGCGGCAGCTCGAAGCCTGCCATCAGGACCATGTTCTCGACTCGCCGCACCGCGTCCCGCGGCGAGTTGGCATGCACCGTCGACATCGAGCCCTCGTGACCGGTGTTCATCGCCTGAAGCATGTCGAAGGCTTCGCCGCCGCGGACCTCGCCCACGATGATGCGGTCCGGCCGCATGCGGAGCGCATTCTTCAGCAGCTCGGACTGGTGCACGGCGTGCACTCCGGAACCGCCTCGCGCCTCGAGCGACACCACGTGCGGCTGGCGCAACGAGAGCTCGGCCGGATCTTCGATCGTGATGATGCGCTGGTCTGGCGGGATCCACGACGAGAGGATGTTGAGCAGCGTTGTCTTGCCGGAGCCGGTGCCGCCGCTCACGAGCACGTTGAGCCCGGCGCTGACCGTCGCCTCGAGCAGCCGTGCCGACGCCTCGCTGAGCGTGCCGGCGGCGACGAGATCGTCGGCGGTCAACCGATCGGCGACGAACTTGCGGATCGTCAGCGTCGGTCCGCTGACCGCCGCGGGGGGGATCACCGCATTGACGCGCGAACCATCTGGCAGACGCGCGTCGACCATCGGGGACGCTTCGTCGATCGTCCGCCCCGCCGGAGCGAGGATGCGCTCGATCACGTGCACCACGTGGGCGTCGTCGCGAAACAGGACGCCGGAGAGCGTAAGGCGACCGTTGCGCTCGACGAACACCTGGGACCACGAGTTCACCATGATCTCCGAGACCGAGGGATCGCGGAGCAAAGGCTCCAGCGGCCCGAGACCGAGCACATCGTCGACCAGCTGCTCCACGAGGCGTTCGCGGATGACGCCGAGCCCCGGTGCGACCTCGCGGTCCACGAGCTGACGCACAGCCTCCGCGACGAACGCGCGCGCTTCGCCGTCGGCCATTTCCGCCAGGGCGGCCTGATCGATCTCCTCGATCAGCGCGCGATGCAGCTTCTGCCGCATTCCATAGGACCCGGCGCCGACCGAGCTCGCGGGTGAGGCATGCGCCTCGTTCCCGCGCTCGAGCACGACGTGCGGCCCGATCGGTCGCGGCTCGCGCGCATGTGGCGCGGACGACGTCGATCCATCGGCCGGCGGCTTCGCGAAGTTCGGACGCTCGATCAGAGCCATTACGCAGCCCTCAACCAGCGCCGGCGTCGCGACGCTTCGCCGTGCACGAGGTAGTGGGCGATGCGCGTCACCTCGCGGGCCATGGGGCTGCGGGCGTGCGACTCGCACACCGGGCTGCCGAGGTCCGCCGTGCGCGCGACGGTGCGGTCGTGCGGCAACGACCAGGCGATCGGGATGCCCACGGTCTCGCCGACCGCAGCGTCACTCTCCGGGTCCACGCGGAGCGGTCGGTTGCGCACGAGCTGGATGCGCTCCTCATCGAAGTCCCAGGCGCGCAGCGTCTGGAGGACATAACGGACTCCGCGCAGCGAAGCGACGTCGGCGGTCGTCATCAGCAGCACTGCGGACGCGAGCTCGACCGCAGCGGTCGTGACCGGTGTGAATGAGCCGGGCGTGTCGACGACCACGAAATCGTGGGTGCTTGCCAGGTCCTCGATCACCATCGCTGCCTCGCGCCCCCCGAAGTCGAGGTGCGCATCGGGAGCGAAGGGCGCGGCCAGCAGTCGCGCGCCGCCGCGGTGCGATGCGAGGAAGCGAGCGGCCGGGAGCGCCTGGCCGCCGGCCTGCGCGCGCAGCCAGTCCTGGAGCGTGGTCGCAGGCATCATGCCGAGCGCGATCGCGGTCGCGCCGAACAGCAGATCGAGGTCCACGATCGCGACCGAGACGTTCGGCTCCGCGGCGAGCGCGATCGCGAGATTCGCCGCCAGGGTCGTCTTGCCGACGCCACCGCGCGGACCTGCGACCGTGATCACGCGCCCGGCGACGCGAGCGAGCGTGTCGGCGCCCGACGAGCGGCGCTGTGCGGCGCCGTGCGCGCGCCGAGCCACCTCCTGCATCCCGGCATCGGTGAGCGGCAGCGTCGCGAAGTCGTCTGCGCCGGCGTTCATCGAGCGACGGATCGTCTCGAGGTCGTTCGCCCGCGACACGACGGCAATGCCCGCGCCCGGCGCGGCGGCGGCCGTTGCCTGGATCGTGCGTGCGGCCGGCCCGAGCGGTGGTTCGACGTGGATCAGGATGACGTCGGCGGCTTCCTCGGCCGCGCTGCGCACCGCCGCGAGGCCCGGCCACGCCTCACCCACGATCGCGAACTCTGGCGCGGAGAGGGCGCGCCGCATCGCCTCCAGGACGTCGCCGTCGCTGCCGATCAACAGTACGCGGACCGGTTCGGCGGAGGTCATCGTGATGCGCCCGTCACGCTCTCGAGATCGACGGTGGCGGTCGTGGTGCGCGTGGAGTCGCCGGCCCGACGTAGGACGAGCCGAAGCTCCCCGAACTCCTCCGCGACGGCGAGGCGCTGAGCCTGCGCGGGCGACACCGCGAGCGTGACCGTGGCCGAGAGCTGCCGCGGGCCGGCGCCGGCGCTGCTGCGCGAGCGTGCCTCGCTCTCGGGGGGACTCTCCCCGACGACGAGCGACGCGACTGCGAGCACGCCGACGTCGTCGACGACGAGCGCGCTGCCGCTGCGGCCGGCGCGTGACTCGTCGAACACGGCGACGACGTCCACGCGGTCGCCGGGCGCGATCAGACCGCCCGCCGCGATCGCGTCCGAAATCGCGATCGCCACGGCGCGCGACCCGTCGGGAATCAGCTGCGCGAGCGTCCCGCCCGCCGCCTCCGCCACGAACTGGCCGGGCAGGAGCTGCTGCCCCGCGACAATGTGCTGAGTGGTGACGAGCCCGATCACGGCATCCGTCGAGCGCAGGGCGGTCATGAGCACGGCCTCGTCCGGCAAGTCGCGGAGCTCGATATCGGCTGCGGCGACGACGGTGTGGGGCAGAATCTCGCGTCGGGCAACGAGCACGGCCGCGCGCTCAACCGCCGGAGCGGGGGTGGTGATCGCGGAGCTGCTGCGTACGTAGGTGAAGGTCGCGAAGCCCACGATCAGCGCCAGAACGGCGCCGAGCAGGGCAGAGCGGCGCATGAGCGAGCCGAGCAGAAGCGTCACGGTTGTGCACTCACTCCAGGCGCATCACGGCGATGCTGCTTACGGTGAACGGGTTGCCCACGATCGCGGAGATCAAGGGCGTGATGACCGTCACGGCATGGCGGACCTCAACCGTGACCGCCTCGCCGGACGGACCGGCGGTGTTCGTCGTCAGCAGATCGGTGACGGTCACGTTGCCCATGACCAGTTCGACGTGGGCGATCACGTCGCCCTCGGAGCTGCCGGTGGCCGCCACGCGCGCGCCCTCTCGCGCGCCGTTCGTCGTGACAATCCAGGCATAGAAAATGCGGCCGCCGTCAACCATCGACAGGAGCAGCAACACCACGATCGGCAGCACAATCGCGGTCTCGACCAGCGCCTGGCCGCGTTCGCTGACAAACCGTCGCGTGCGGGAGATGGTCATAAGCGATTCCCCCGCGTGGAGTGACCGGAGCCTCATGGTCCCGGTCGCTCCACGCGTCCGCTGGACTAGAAGCTCGCGGTCGCGGCGTCGATGGCGCCGATCACCGCCGGGCCGAGCAGCAACATGGCGGCCACGGCGGCGATGGAGATCACGGAGAGGATCAGCGCGTACTCGACCATCGACTGGCCGGACTCCTCCGTCGCCGTACGACGGACGAGCGCGCGCATGTACTGGGCAAGAGCTAGGAACATGATTGTTTACCTTCGGTTCCAGGTGGGTTCGTTCTTGGCGCCAGGCCAGGCATCGCCTGAGTGGGTACGATGACCTACGAGCAACCTCCTCCCTGGCGCCCACTGCAGCGATTGGCGTGTTCCGCGCCAGGCGCAGAAGCACAAAAAGCCGCTACCGGTGTTCAGATAGCGGCTCCGATACGCTGCCTGCGGTCGCTGCCGCTCTCGCGAACGGCAACCCGCGTGTGGCCTCGCTTCGGTAGGGCGGCTGCCATGTCCACCGGGGTGGAGTTAGGCCCGTGCCTTTGCGTCCCCACCTTTCGATGGGTTTGCCGTTATCGGTGAGCGCCGAATCGCTGCGGGCTCGGTTCTCTGAGCGAGCCGCGCAGGGGGCCTGCGGTCAGGCTTCCCGTCGTCACTATCGGCAGGCACCCTCGGTTCTGAAGGATTCCGCGCCGAATTTTTCCGCCAGCGCCGGCCGGAGGTTCCCGCCAGCATGCGCGTTTGCGATCATCGGCGAGGACCACCGCGGAGGTGACCCGTGACGCCGGCAGTCGAGGCTGCGAAAGCGGCCGGCATCGAGTTCGAGGTCGTCGAGTACGAGCACGATGCCGGCGCCGAGTCGTACGGGCTCGAGGCCGCGGCGAAGCTCGGCGTCGACCCGGAGCGCGTGTTCAAGACGCTCGTCGCCCGGCTCGACGGCCGCCGGCTCGTCGTCGGCATCGTGCCCGTGGATGCGCAGCTCGACATGAAGGCGCTGGCGAACGCGCTGGCCGGACGGCGCGCCGAGATGGCGCCGCCGGCCGACGCAGAGCGCGCGACGGGCTACGTGCTCGGTGGCATCTCACCGCTCGGCCAGAAGCGACGCCTGCCGGCCGCGCTCGACGAGTCCGCGCTGGCGTTCGACCGTGTGTACGTGAGCGCCGGCCGCCGCGGCGTGGAGATCGCGCTCGCCCCGGCAGACCTGGCCCGCGTCGCCGGCGCGACCGTGGCTGCGATCGCCCGGCGCTCCTGACGGGGCGCCGCGCAGCTCGGGCGGTCCGTCTCGCTGCTCCCGTCGAGCGGCGGCTGACAAGCCGCCGACACGGCCCTCCCCCTAACCCCCTCCCGGTAACGGGAGGGGGCGTTCGGCAAGCGGCGGCTGACAAGCCGCCGACACGTCGGGCGCCCACGTCGGGCGCCGGTGCGCCCGGTCGGCGTCCTTCGACGGGCTCAGGATGAGCGGGAAGCGTGTGCGGGCAGGCCGCGGGATTGATGCGCGTGGCGGATGGCAGCAGGCCACCCCCGCTCATCCTGAGCCCGTCGAAGGACGCGGTTCCAGTCCAGCTCGTCCCTCATCCGGAGCCCGACCGCCTGCCGGAGCAAAGCGAATGGGCGAGGGCGCCGCCCCGGTCGAAGCGGCGCGCGAGCGAATCGCTAGCGCTGGACGACGAGCGTGGCGGCGTAGTCGTTTGGCGCGATCTGCGTCGTGCTCACGGGCGTCGGGGTGAGCGCGGTCACACGGATGTGCAGACCGTCCACTGAGGCGACGCCCTCGCCCGGGTCGACGAGCACGCGCACGGTCGCCGGCGCGCCGCCAGTCGACGTGACGGTGAGCACCACGGTCGCGTCGCCGGCGCGGATGCACACGACATCGCGCGGGCAGCGCGAGTCGTTCTCGACGCCGTCAAAGCGGATGAGCGTGCCGTCGCCCTCGAGCGTGGCCGTCATGCCGGGTCGCAGCGTGAACGGGGCGCCGGGCGTGACGGAGACGTCGCCGGCGCCCGCACCGAGGGCGAACTCGCCCACGCGCTCGCGGTTGAGCCACACCGTGCGCGCGCCCGCGGCGAACGAGCCGAGCGCGATGCGCTCGTCGAACGGCGCGATCACCTGTATGCAGGCCTCGGCGTTTGTAGTCGCGGTGAGCGTCACGTCGATGCGCGAGCCGTCATCGGTCACGTCATGCGCGAGGCGGTGGCAGGGCGTGGGCAGCGTGCCGGTGACGTGCAGGACGACCTGTACCGGGTAGCTCTCGAGCAGCAGCACGTCGGTGGTATCGACGAAGACGCCGGGGTCTGGGGCCGGCTCCGCACCGGCCGTGCCGGCGGGCGGTGGCGTGGCGGTGGGGCCGGCGGCGCCCGGCGGCGGCGTGGCGGTGGGGCTGGGCGCGCCCGGCGTTGTCGTGCACGCGCCGGCGAGCAGCGCGAGCGCCGCCACGGCGGCGAGGAGACGAAGCGAGTGAGTGCTCATGTCAGCCTGACGACGGAGGCGTCGCTCCGGTTCCCGGGTGCTCCACCGCGCCTCGAGCGCGGCCCTGTCATCGAACCTCGACCGACGTGAGGATGCCGGTGCGGACGTCGTAGACGAATCCGAGCGCTTCGTAGTCGGGGGGGAACAGCGGGCTCTCGCGCAGCGCGCGCAGATCGTCGCGCACGCTCTGCTCGAGGTCGTCGAAGGGGAGGAAATCGATCGCGCAGTCGGCGCCCGACAGTTCGCGCACGCGGCTGCGCAGCTCCTCGTTGCTTCGCCCAAGCAGTCCGCAGTCGGAGTGGTGGATCAGGACGCAGCGCCTCGTGCCGAGCAGCGCTGCGGACAGCACGAGTGACCGCAACGCATCGTCCGTGATGCGGCCGCCGGCGTTCCGGATCACGTGCGCGTCTCCCAGTTCGACGCCGAGCACTCCCTGCGCCGTGTACCGAGAGTCCATGCAGGTGAGGATGGCGAGCCCACGTCCCGGCCGCACATGGAGTTCACCGGAGTGAAACGTCCCCGCGTATGCGCGATTCGCAGCAAGCAGTTGATCTCGCAGGTTCACACGACCTCCAATTGCGCGCGGCCCCGGCTCAGCCCTCCCGAAGGTCGTGCTTACCGCCATGGGCGGGGTGTCGCCAGTCGCGAAGGGCCAATCGGTGGTCCGGAATCACCGTGACTCGGACGTTCGGCGGACGCCCGCCGTACCCCCGAGTGGAGCACAGTTTCTGGGCGGCGGACGCAGGCTGGCTGGTCGCCGTCGCGGGAAGCCGGGTCGTCGAACATGCAGATCGCTCGTGGGGAGGTGGACCGTGCAGTTTGAATACTCGATCGACATCAATGCGGCACCGGAGCGCGTGTGGGGTGTCATGACGGACGTCGAGCGCTGGCCGGAGTGGACGGCGTCGATGTCGGAGGTGCGCCTGGTCGAAGGCGACCGGCTTGCCGTCGGGGCGCGCGCGCGCGTGCGTCAGCCGAAGCTGTCGGCCTCGACGCTGGAGGTGACCGAGCTCGAGCCAGGGCGCGGGTTCACGTGGCAGGCGGCGAGCCCCGGCGTGAGCTTCGTCGGGAAGCACGAGATCGCGCCGGCCCGTGCCGGTGTCACGGTCACGCTCTCCGTGCAGTTCAGCGGCCCGCTAGCGGGAATCGCCGGCCTGTTCACGTCCGGAATGACGCGCCGCTACGTGAAGATGGAGGCCGAGGGGCTGAAGCGCCGGAGCGAGGGCGCCGGGTAGCAGGGTGCGGCCGTGTCCGGGCGCTCGGCCGTGATCCTTCGAGCGGCGCGCGCCGGCCAGGTGCAGCCGCGCCCGCCCTGGCTACGCGCCGACGGAGGCGCTCGCAGAGGCGCCTCATGCTGCGACCCAGCCGCCGCGCCGGGCTCCTTCCCCAAATCACAACTCTTCGTTAACCCGTTCTGAACGGGACATAAGCAGTCGCTAGTACCGTGCTTCGATACGCTGCGGAACTGCGGCTGTGTTCTCGCGTACCAGCGGGACGGCGTGCCTGCCTGATCACTGCAAGCCAGCGCGGGACGGGGCCGGCTTGCGCTGGCTTGCGAGCCCGGGCGCGCCGTTCTTCGGTGCGCCCGGGCTACCGCACAGCCGCGCGCCTCAGCGAGCCTGCTCCCTCGGGGCCGACGCCGCACCGTCGGCCCCGATTCACGACTAAGCGCGAGGCCCGGTTCGCCGCGTGAGCGAGCCGGGCCTCGTCGCTTCGCTTCCGCTCCGGTCAAGCCATGACGGCGAGCGCCTCCCGTACCGCATTGGCGACCTTGAGCACCGTGTTCTCCTCGGGCGACATCGGCGCGAGCATGCGGTTCTTCGCGATGCCCACGGCGAGGCCCGCGTCGGGGTCGCAGAAGCCGATCGAGCCGCCGGCGCCTGGGTGGCCGAAGCCGGCCGGGTTCGGCCCCATCGGCCCGACGGCTCCCGTGGCGTCCGCTCCCGCGAGGAAGTAGCCCATGCCCTTGCGTATGGGTCGGCCGATGGCCGCGTCCACCTCGTCCGTCTGGAGCGCGGACACCAGCCGCACGCGCTCCTCGGACAACAGGCGCACGCCGTCGAAGCTGCCGAGGCCGGCGAGCATCGCGTAATGCCGCGCGAGGCTGCGGGCGCTCGTGATGCCGCCGGCGCCCGGGATGCAGGCGCGGCGCACGTCCGGCCGGCCGAAGACCTCCTGTGTGGTGCCGAGGTTGCGCGGGATCGCGCGGAAGATCAGCGCGTCGGGTGGAGGGGTCGGCGCGCCGGGGGCCGGGGCCGGGGTGTTGATCAGCCGTGCACAGCGTGACTCGGCCGTGTCCGGAATGCCCATCCAGAAGCTGTCCATGCCCAGCGGCCCGCAGATCTCGTCCTGGACGAACTGGCCGAACGGCCGGCCCTGCGGATCGGTGCGACGCACGAGCTCGCCGACCAGCCAGCCGAACGTGTAGCCGTGGTAGCCGGTGCGTTCGCCGGGCGTCCATTCCGGGGTGAGCGCCGCGATCGCGCGCACCATCCCCTCCCAGTCGCAGAGCTGCTCGGCGGTCGTGCCCTCAGGCATCTGCGGCACGCCGGCGCGGTGCGTGAGCGCGTGGAGCACGGTCGCGCCTTCCTTGCCGTGCGCGCCGAACTCCGGCCAGTACTGGACGATCGGTGCCCTGTAGTCGATTAGCCCGCGCTCGGCCTGGATGTGCAGCGCGGTGGCGGCCACGCCCTTCGTCGCCGAGAAGACGGTGAAGATCGTGTCGGCATCGACCGGGCGACCGGTCTCCGCGTCGGCGACGCCGGCCCACACATCGACGACGAGCTCGCCGCGGAGGTAGGCGGCGACCTGCATGCCGACCTCTGGCCCCCGTTCGATCACCTCGTTGACGGCGGCCAGGACTCGGCTGTTCGGATCAGACACTCGTTCGCTCCTCGTCATGCACGCGGGCACTCGCTGCCGCTTGATCGACCGGGTCCGGCTGGCTGTGCGCGTACGGCCCGCGGCGTGTCGGGCCGGCAGGGTCGCGCGGCGGCGAATGATAACGCATGCAGGCGCCGCCGCCGGACGTACGCGGAGCATTCGAGGTGAGTGTGAGGAGCGTGAGCAGGGGAGCGGCTCGTCGACGATCGACGGCGGCGCGCGCACCGCGCGCGCCTGGCTAGCCGCCGTTGCCGCCGCCTGCGTCGTTGCCGCCGCCTCCGCCGGCGTCGTCGCCGCCGCCGTTGCCGTTGCCGCCGCCTGCATCGCCGCCGCCTGCGTCGGGGTTGCCGCCGGCGTTGCCGTTG
>JBBDXH010000219.1:0-1827 GCA_040902395.1 Dehalococcoidia bacterium | reverse complement strand
TCGAGAGGAACGCCGCGCGCGCCGGGCGGTGGTCTCGCGCGGGTCGTGTCGCGCGTGGAGGGGATAGGCGCCGACGCGCCGTCGGAGTGACGCGAACTCATCAGCGCTCAACGCCCAGCCTCCGTCAGAAACGGCTCGATCCGTCGCTCGCGGTCACCCGGTCGCGCCCAGATCGCGCGCAGCAGCCCCATGGACTCGCCTCCGACCCGCTCGAACCGCCACTCCGTCGTGAGCAGCAGCGGCAGCGCCGGCGCGTGCACGGAGATCGCTCGCGCAACCCGTCGTTCCGCACGATCGTCCGTGCAGACGAACAGCAGCGCCGGCTGCGTCTCGAAGTCCTCTTCCCAGGTGCTCGACGCGAAGTACGCGTCGTACCCCGCGAGCTTCGCGCGGTAGTCGCCTCCGTCGAGCGTGCCGCGGTCGTACTCGAGCAGGAATGCCCGCGATCCGGTCGCGCAGCGGAGCACGCCGGATGCGTCCGGCCGTATCCAGCGCGTTCGATCGCGAACCCGGAAATGCCGCGCCGACTCCGCCTCATTGCGCCACTGCGTCAGCCGCCAGCCCGCGGCCCGCGCGTTCGAAGCGAGTCGGGCAACGGTGCGGTTCACGCCGATGGCGTGAGCGGGATGCCGAAGCACGCGGCATTGGACCTTCGCCTCGGTACCGCTCTCCACGACAGTCAGCCCGGCGCTTCGCACGTACCTCGCCGGCGGCACGCGGTCGCGCGCGGCCAGGAGTCGGAGCCCGAGATCTGTCAGCACGTACCGCCGCGGCTTGCCGGCGGTCGGGCCGATCGGCGAGCAGTCGCTCGCGAGCACAGCACCGCAGCGCGTGAGCCAGTCCAGCCGTCGCTCGATCGCCTCCCCGGGCACTTCCAGCAGTTCCGACAGCTCTTCGCCCGCCAGCAACGGGTGGCGCGCAATCCACTCGAGGAGGCGCTTCTCCTCCGCGTCGGTGGCGAGCGCGACCGCCGCGACGCGCTCGCGCGCGGAGGCGTGCACCTGGCCCGTCGCCGCGCGCGGCGCCCACTCCCGGAGGGGCTGCCGCGATCGATCGATCCTCGGCGGCTCGGCTTCACCCGCGAGGCGAACCGGTCGAACGGCCGGCTCCTCGCCCCACGCGAGCAGTTCGAGGAGGCCGGCATGATCGGAACTCCCCGCGCAGAGCCAGACCGGCGCCATCGGGCCGAGTCGAAGCACGTCGCCGGCGCCCGCGAGGAGCGCGTGCAGCGAGCGGTCAGGCTCCACACGCCGCCGGAGGGAACACTCCCACTGGGACAGCTCGCGCTGACCGGCGCCGACGACCAGGATCGGAGCGATCCGCTTGCCTACCGCCCGCTCTGCGACATCAGCTGCCCTCGTCCATGCGGCGACCCGCGCTCGCCTGTGCGCGTCGGGGGCGCCGGCGCGATCCCACGCGACGAAAAACGGCGCCCATCGGTCGCCCGACCGCAAGCAGCCATAGCCCTCGACCGCCGGCAGCTCCCAAGGCGCGCTGCCCCGAGTGCGAGTCGGTAGCGAGCGGGCGTCGACCAGGTCGAGCCCGGTGCCTTGAAGGGATGATGCGAGATCCGCGAAGAACCGGTTCACGCCCGCCGTGATCTCGACGCGCACGACCCGGTCGAGCACGTCCCGAGTCCGGAACGAGAGATCGCGGACGCCCTCTTCCTCAGTACCGATCCGCTCGGCAAGCGCTTCGGCCGCCTCCTCGCGCACGAAGCAGAGGCGGCGCGGCTCGAGCCCCGGGGCGCCTGGGACGATCCAGTCGACCCAGCCGCGTCGCTCGAGCTCGTGCCGAAGTGCCCGCGCGTCCTGCACGTGCACGCCG
>JBBDXH010000218.1:6451-12674 GCA_040902395.1 Dehalococcoidia bacterium | reverse complement strand
GGCGTGGTGATCGACACGATGCGGCAGATCGAGGCGCAGATGATGATGCGCAATTACGAGGGGTTCATTAGCTGATGCGGCTCATCCTGCTCGGGCTGCCCGGTGCCGGGAAGGGCACCCAGGCAAAGGTCCTCGCGGATCGCCACGGGCTGCTGCATGTCTCCACCGGCGACATGTTCCGGCAGGCCGCAGCCGAAGGCACGGAGCTCGGGCTACGCGCGCAGTCGTTCATGGGGCGCGGGGAGCTGGTCCCGGACGAGGTGACGATCGGCATGCTCCTCGAGCGCGTTGCCAGGCCGGACGCCGCCGCCGGCATCATGCTGGACGGCTTCCCGCGCACGATTCCCCAGGCCGAAGCGCTGGACCGGGCGCTCGCAGAGCGCGGCGAGCAGATCGACGCGGTGCTCTACATTCAGGTGCCCGAGCAGCTGCTCATGAGCCGGCTGACCGGACGCTGGAGTTGCCCGAAATGCGGTGCGATCTACCACGAACTGACGAACGCGCCAGAGCAGGCCGGTCGCTGCGACCAGTGCGGCGGCGAGCTCACGCAGCGCGAGGACGATCGCCCCGATACCGTCCAGGCTCGACTGAACACCAACCGCGCGTGGACCGAGGCGCTCGCCCGTTACTACCGCGGCCAGAGCAAGCTGCGCGAGATCGACGGCACGGGTGAGCCGTCCGCCGTTACCGCGCGGCTCGAGTCCGCGCTCCCGCAAGCCGGGAAGGGCGTACAATAGCGTGTCCGTTGTCATCAAGTCCGAGTCCGAACTCGACCTGATGCGGCAAGCAGGCCGGATCAATGCCGAGGTGCGCACACTGCTTCGCGAAGCGGTGCGACCCGGCGTCAGCGGGCTCGATCTCGATCGGCTGGCCAAGGTGGCCATCGCCGAACGGGATGCTGAGCCGACGTTCATCGGGTACGGGCCCGGCGGGAAGCCGCCATACCCGGGCGCAATCTGCTTCTCCGTGAACGACCAACTCGTTCACGGCATTCCGACCAAGCGCGTGCTCCAGGAGGGGGACATCGTCAGCATCGACCTCGGCGTGACCTATCGCGGCTATGTGTCTGACGCCGCTTTCACCGCAGCAGTCGGGGACGTGGCCGAAGCGGCATGCACGCTGATGCGCGTCACCGAGGAGGCGCTCTGGCTCGGGATCGAGGCGGTGCGGGTCGGGAATCACATCGGCGACGTGTCGTACGCTATCGGAAGCCACGCCGGGAGCTACGGGATCGTCGCCGAGTACGGCGGACATGGCGTGGGGCGGCGGATGCACGAAGAGCCGCACATCCCCAACCAGGGGCGGCCCGGGACCGGGCACAAACTGAAGACCGGAATGGTGCTGGCGCTCGAGCCGATGTTCGCTATCGGCCATCCGGCGACTGTTGAAGAATCGGACCGCTGGACTGTCCGCATGCGCGATGGGAGTCTCTCCGCTCACTTCGAGGAGACCGTCGCGGTCACGGAAGCCGGCCCGGAGGTCCTCACCCGCATCGAATAGGGCGGGAGGAGCACGCGATGGGCAGACAACGTGGACCGCGGGAAAAGCGCGACAAGAAAAAGGAAGTCATTGAGGTTGAGGGCATCATCAAGGAGGCCAGACCAAACGCGATGTTCGACGTGGAACTGGCCAACGGGCACCACGTCCTGGCGGGGATCTCCGGCCGGATGCGCATGAACTACATCCGCATTCTGCTGGGTGATCGCGTACTGGTCGAACTCAGCCCGTATGACCTGACCAGAGGGCGGATTACCTACCGCTTTCGGTAGGGGCTGTCAGGAAACGCGATGAAGGTTTCGGCGTCCATCAAGAAGCGCTGCGACAAGTGTCAGATCATTCGTCGACACGGGACGCTGCGCGTGATCTGTGCGAACAAGCGCCACAAGCAGCGCCAGGGCTAGGGGGCACGCGATGGCTCGTATTGCCGGCGTCGACATCCCACGGGACAAGCAGGTGCTGTTCTCGCTGCCATACATTTACGGCATCGGACGGTCCAAAGCGGGGAAAGTCCTCGAGCAGACGAACATTGCACCGACCAGAATGGTGCGCGATCTGACCGACGACGAAGTGCTGCGCCTGCGTGCCGTGATCGAGGGCGAGCACGTCGTTGAGGGTGATCTCCGCCGCGAGATCCGTACGAACATCCAGCGCCTCGTGGAGATCAACTGCTATCGCGGCCAGCGGCACCGCCGCGGGCTGCCGGTGCGTGGGCAGCGTACGAAGACGAATGCGCGTACGCGTCGCGGGGCGCGCCGCACGGTGGCCGGCAAGCGCCGGGCCGCCCGCAAGTAGTCAGGACGAGGCGAGGCAAAGATGGGTCGATCACGGGCCAATACGCGTGGGCGGCGTCGCGAGCGGAAGAACGTGCCGCGCGGACGCGCCTACGTGAAGTCCACGTTCAACAACACGATCGTGACAATCACGGACCCGAACGGGAACGTGCTCTCGTGGGGAAGCGGTGGCGCCGCCGGGTTCACGGGCTCACGCAAGAGCACGCCGTACGCCGCCCAGATCGCGGCGGAGGGCGCCGCTCAGCGCGCCATGGAGCACGGTCTGCGCGAGGTCGAGGTCTTCGTGAAAGGCCCCGGCCCCGGCCGCGAGGCCGCCATTCGCGCGCTCTCATCGGTGGGCGTGCGCGTCACAGCGATCCGGGACGTGACGCCCATCCCGCATAACGGCTGCCGACCGCGGCGCCGGCCCCGGACGTAGGAGGAAGCACGCCCGATGGCTCGATACACCGGCCCGAAGTGTCGGAAGTGCCGCCGCTACGGCGTCTCGCTGTGCGGGAAGGCTCGTTGTGCGCTCACACGCCGCCAGAATCCGCCTGGCCCACGCCCGCTGCGCCGTCGGAAGATCTCCGACCGCGGCCTGCAACTGATCGAGAAGCAGAAGGTTCGCTTCGCCTACGGCCTGATGGAGGCGCAGTTCCGCCGCTACTACGAAGAGGCGTCGAAGCACTCCGGCGTGACGACGGATTCCCTGATGCGGTCGCTCGAAACGCGACTCGACAACGTCGTCTTCCGCCTGGGCTTCGCCTCGTCGCGGCCGCAGGCGCGCCAGCTCGTGACGCACGGCCACATCGCGATCGACGGTCGCAAGCTCGACGTCGCGAGTGCGCGGGTGAAGGTCGGCCAGGAGGTCTCGCTCACGGCGCGCGGCCAGCGTTCCGAGTACGCCCAGATCCTCAAGGAAGAGATCAAGAGCCGCGAAGTCCCGGGCTGGCTCCAGCTCGATCGGGACGCACTCAAGGGTCGCCTCGCCGCCACGCCTGGTCACGGCGACTGGGATCCGCAGTTCAACCCGAGCGCCATCGTCGAGTACTACTCGCGATAACGAGAGAATCGCCGCTCTTCTCTGCGAGGAGCGTGAGAGGTGTCCCTTGGCTGACCTGATGAAACCAGAGATTCGCGTCGAGTCGGAAGAGGCGGACTACGCACGCATCGTTGCCGAACCACTCGAGCCGGGGTTCGGCACCACGCTCGGCAACGGCCTGCGTCGAATCCTGCTCTCGTCACTCGAGGGTGGGGCGATCACGTCCGTCCGCATCGAAGGCGTCGAGCATGAGTTCTCGACGGTTGAGGGCATGAAGGAAGACATTACAGAGTTCCTCCTCAACCTCAAGGAAGTGCGCCTGCGCGCGTTCTCGGACCGCCCGGCACGTCTCTTCCTGGAGGCGTCCGGCGAGGGCGAAGTGAACGCCGGTCAGATCCAGACAACCGCCGACTACGAGATCGTGAACCCCGAGCTGCACCTGGCCTGGTTGAGCGGAAAGGACGCCTCGCTGGTCGTCGACATCAACGTCGAGACCGGCCGCGGATACCTCCCGGCAACCATGAGCGAAGGCATGCCGATCGGCGTCATCCCCGTCGACGCGCTCTTCACGCCGGTCCGCCGCGTCAACTACCACGTCTCGAACACGCGCGTAGGCCAGGACACGAACTTCGACCGGCTCGAGATGGAGGTCTGGACCGACGGCACCATCGGCGGCGACCAGGCGGTCTCGATGGCGGCGGAGATCCTGCGCGAGCAGTCGCTCGGCTTCCAGTTGATCGGTCGTCCCGAAGCCGCGGACGAACCGATCATGCTCCACGAACAGGCGCCGTTTGAAGGCTACGACACGCCGATCGAGCAGCTCGACCTCTCGGTGCGCGCATACAACTGTCTCAAGCGGTCGGGCCTGATGACGGTGGGTGCTGTGCTCGAGAAGTCCGAAGAGGAGCTGCTGGCCCTCCGCAACTTCGGCGAGAAGTCTTACCTGGAGCTCCGCGACAAGCTGGTGGAGCATGGCTTCCCTGCGCCGCGCGTGGACACGCGGCGTGCCCCCGCCCTCGCCGCGGCGACGGAGCCGCGCGGGCTGCGAGCGGTGCCCGCGGACGACGACGAGGATGACGGCGACGTGACTGGGGACGGCGGAGACGCAGAAGTCGGCGCGCTGGGCGCGGCGCTCATGGAAGCGCTCAAGGAGGCCGGCCGCGGCGACCGCGCCGACTAGGCCGAGCCACAGAGGAGAGCAGCGGAGATGCGACATCGCAGAGCGGGGCGCCGCTTCGACATGGACACGCCGCAACGCCTCGCGATGTTCCGCAACATCACGACGGCGGTGCTGGCGCATGGGGGAGTGGAAACCACAGAGGCGCGCGCCAAAGAGTCGCGCCGGTTCGTCGAGCGCATGATCACGCTGGGCAAGCGCGGCACGCTGCACGCCCGCCGGCAGGCGCTGGCGTACATCTACGATCCGAAGGTCGTGGAGCGGCTGTTTGACGAGATCGCGCCGCGCTACGCGGCGCGGCCCGGCGGCTACACGCGCGTCGTGAAACTCGGTCCGCGTTACGGCGACGCGGCGCCGGCAGCGCGGCTGGAGCTCGTCTAACCGCGCGCCGGGTGGCCGGCCGCGCCCGCGGGCGAGGCGACGTGCGACGGCTCGCTCTTCGCATCGCGTACGACGGGACGGACTTCGCCGGGTCGCAGTCCCAGCCGTCGCAGCGCACGGTGCAGGACACCGTCGAGGCGGCGGTCGCGGAGTTTACCGGCGAGCAGCGTCGCTCGGCCTTCGCCGGCCGGACCGACGCCGGGGTACACGCCAGGGGGCAGGTCGTCGCGGTCGACACTTCGTCGACGCACGACGCGGTCACATGGCAGGACGCGCTCAATCATTTCCTCCCGGAGGACGTGGTGGTGAGCGCGGTCGCGGAGGTAGACGGTCGCTTCGACCCGCGGCGCGACGCGACGTCGAGGCGGTACCGCTACCGCATCGAGCACGGCCGAGGCCGGTGGCCGTCGACGCGGCGATCGGCGTGGCAGCTGCCCCATCCGGTGGATGAGGCGGTGATGGCAGAGGCGGCGGCGTGGCTGCCGCTGGTGCCCCGGGACTGGGCCGCATTCTGTAGCCCGGTGCCTGAGGGATACTCCACGGTGCGCGTGCTGATGTGCTGCCTGGTGCAGCGCGAAGGCAGCGCGATCACGGTGGAGATGGAAGCCGGAGGGTTCCTCCCTCACCAGGTGCGTCGGACGGTCGGCGCGCTGGCGCGGGTGGGACGCGGACGAATGAGCCCGGAGGAGTTTGCAGCGCTCGTGGACGGACCCCCCGGATCAGCCGGGCCGACCGCGCCGCCGCAGGGACTGACGCTGGTTGCCGTGCGTTATCCGCCCGGCGCCGTCGAGTGGGGAACGGGAACGGAACGATGACGACGAAGACGTATCGCCTCCGAGCCGCGGACATCGACCGTGCATGGCAGGTGGTGGATGCCGCCGACCGTCCGCTCGGCCGTGTGGCCAGCGAAGCGGCGCACATGCTGCTGGGCAAGCACAAGCCGACGTACGAGCCGCACCTCTCGATGGGCGATCACGTGATCGTCGTGAACGCCGGGCAGGTGGTGCTCACGGGCAACAAGGCCGAGCAGAAGGTCTACTACCGGCACAGCGGCTACCCGGGCGGGCTGCGCACGCGCAGCTTCGAGGTCCAGATGCAGAAGGACCCCACCCGCGTGCTCGAGCGCGCCATTCGCGGCATGCTCCCGCACACGTCGCTCGGACGTGAGCTGTTCCGCCACCTCAGGGTCTATGCCGGGGCCGATCATCCGCACACCGCCCAGGTGATGGCCGGTACCGGTGAGCGCGCCCGGAAGCGCGTGTCCCGCGACGAGCGCGAAGCCGCGGCGGCACGCGAGCGTGCGGCGGCGCGGCCCGCGCGGCCGGCCGCCCCCGCGGCCGCTTCCGCGACCCC